>CAZFOA010000134.1:0-10533 GCA_964520205.1 uncultured Verrucomicrobiota bacterium
GCCTGACGTTGCTTCCGCCGGTTCTTTTCTGCGGCGGACCGGAACGATCAGGAATGCTATTCGGCGGGGGCGGCGTCCGTTTCGGACTCGGGCTGCGGGGCGGCTTGAGTTGCGTCCGCAGGGCCAGGGACGTCGGCACCCGTCTGGATGGCTTCGGAACCGGCAGCCGCGGAATCAGCGGTGCCCGTTTGTTCCACCTCGGAAGCGGCCGGCGCGGCTGTTTCCACGGTCGCAGCCGATGCAGCGGCGGGGGCCGTTTCAACGGGTTGCGTGCCGGCGGGTTCCGCTGCCGGCTTGGCCTCCGGTTTTGGCGGCCTGGGCAGTGGTTTCTTGGCCGTTTCAATGATGCCGTTGGCGAACTCGATCACATGGCCCTGGTGGATCAGCCAATGCAAATCGGCGATCACCGCCGTTTGTTCCGTCGTCGGCCCGCTGGGTTGGGCGGGTGGAGAAGGCGGCTCCGTTGGGGCGGACGCGGATTCAGCGCCGGCGATTGGAGTTCCGCTTTCAGGCGATTTCTCGCCGCCTGACATCCCGCCGGTTGGGGGGACGACCGTTGGACTCGGGGTTGGCGCGAGGGCTTCGAACAGGTGCCGCCGGTTGCACTTCGGTCGTGCATTGACGTATTCGACGATCCGCCTTATGCCGTCGGACACCGGCGTCGTTTCGAGATCGAGGAAACGCGGCCGCGCGACGGAAACGTGGGTGATCGCCTTGTTGACCTTGAAGAACTGCAATCCGTGCCCCGCAAACTGCTGGCTGAGCAGCGTGGCCAATTGCAGCGGAAAGCGCCGCTGATCCTCCCAGGCTTCGCGCGCGAGCCGGGCCAGTTCGCGGCTGGGCAGGGCGCGGGCGGCGGTCCCGCTGCACGTCTGGGCTTCGATGGCTTTGACGATGTTGTCCTTGTGAGCTTCGCGGAAATGTTTTTCCACGGCTTCCCGGCTGCCGAGGCGGAGAGGTTCCGGCAGGTTCAGGCAGACGAATTCCGTCCTGGAACTCTGGTCCTCGATCCATTTCTTCACGACCTCCTCATCCCGCACAATTTTCACGCGCGACTTGAAGGCGTCAAAGGGCATTCTTGAGAAACGTTCGGCGTGCAGCTTGCGCAGCTGATTTTGATAGTCGTGATAATTCGGCGGGCCCAGGATGACGCCGCTCATGCCGCACTGCGCGACGAAGGTGTATTTTCCTTTCGGCGGCTCGGTGGGCGTCTGTTCGGCCTGGTAGAAGGTCGCGAAATGTTTTCTCAACACGTGCGCCACAGCTTCGTCTTCGGACAGCCAGAGCGTCTCATCGAGCGCGCAGAGAAAGAGCGGTTGCGCGATCGCGCCGTCCGGTTTTTTCTTCACGCTGAAAGCGACCGAATAGCGCTCGGGCTTCTGCAGAATCAGCCGGGCGATATCAAAAAGCGGATAGGCGCGGCCGGTGGTCTTGATCTGGCGGGCAAGGGATTCAACTCCTCGTTCATCGGGAATAAATGAAACGTTGATTTCCGGCAAAGGCGCAAGCGGCTCGCGTCGTTCGCGTGGTTCATCGCGGCGAAAGGGCGCCCGGTCCTGTCCGAACGGTTTCCTGCCGCCCTCGCTCCCCGGCGGGCCGCGACGATCGCCGCGAGGGCGGTCGCCGCGCGGACGATCGTTGGAACCCTCTGGACGCCGGAAGGGTCTGCGTTCGCCCTTCTGGCCGCGTCGTTCCGGCCGCTCCGCTCCGCCTTCATACTGGGCGTAGTGTTTGGCCGAAGCCGGCTCTTGCGCCCAGGAGGGCAGGAAGAGTTTTTCCAGGTCCAACTCGTTTTCAGGCAATGTGCTCATTCCTTCATGTCAGCCCCGAAGTGATCGGAACTCGAAAGTCATGGGTTCAGCATGATGCCGTGCCGGGTAGATTGCAAGCGCCGGGTGACATGAGGCGTAAGGCGTTGAAACTTTGCCTTTTACCTTTTGGCGCCGGCCCGTTACTTTCGACTCATGCGACGCGAGTTGCTCACCAACGTCACCCGGATCGTCCTGAAGCTCGGGACCGGCGTTTTGACCGACAGCCGGAAACAGCCGGATTTGGCGCAGATGGAACAGCTGGTCGCGCAGATTGCCGAGCAACGCAAAGGCGGCAAGGAGATGGTGCTGGTGACCTCCGGCGCGGTCGGCGCCGGCATGGGGGTGTTGGGCTTTGAAAAACGACCCTCCGAGATCGCCGAATTGCAGGCCTGCGCCGCCATCGGCCAGTCGCGGCTCATGGCGACCTACGAAAAGCTCTTTGCCGCCCACGGTTTGGCGGTGGCGCAGGTGCTGCTCACCCACGACGATCTCGAGCACCACGAGCGCCATCTCAACGCGCGCAACGCTCTCGTCACCTTGCTCGGCCGCGGGGTCGTTCCGATCATCAATGAGAACGACGTGGTTTCCATGACGGAATTGAAGTTCGGCGACAATGACCAGCTTTCGGCGCTGGTGGCGTCGCTGCTCCCGGCGGATCTCCTGCTCATCCTTACCACCGTGGACGGCGTCATCGAGAATTTCGGAAAAGCCAATCCCAAAACGATTTCAACCATCCATCAGATCGACACCGGCGTGGAGCAGATGGCCGGGGGAACCAACAGCGCCACCGCTGTGGGCGGCATGAAATCGAAGATTGCGGCCGCCAAGATTGTGGTGCGGTCGGGCATTCCCCTGGTGATCGCATCGGGAAAGAAGAAAAGCGTGCTGGCCCGGGTGCTGTCCGGCGAGGAGGAAGGCACGTTGTTTGTTCCACAACCGGCGAAATTGCAGGGACGCAAACGCTGGATCGCTTTTTTCCATCATCCCAAGGGATCGCTGTTCGTGGATGACGGGGCCAGGACGGCGCTGCGGGAAGGTGGCAAGAGCCTGTTGCCTCCGGGCGTGGCGCGCTGTGAAGGGGAATTCGAGGCGGGCGACGTGGTGCGGATTTGCGACCTGGACGGAACCGAATTTGCGCGCGGCATTTCCGGCTATCGCTCCCAGGAGATCAAAGCGCGCAAGTTGCAGCGCGTGGAAGTGGTGCATCGGGACAACCTGGTGATACTGTGACTAAACATCCAACAACCAACCTCCAACGCGGAACATCCAATGCTGCGCCTGGCGGTCGCCCGTTTCACGCTTTGGATGTTGGTTGTTGGATGTTCGATGTTGGATGTTTTCTCCCGTGAAGTCCAAACCCGCCATCAACGGTCTGCTGCGCGTCATGGCCCGCCTTCGCTCGCCGAAAGGCTGTCCCTGGGACCGCGAGCAGGACCACCTGAGCCTGCGCTGGCACGCGGTGGAGGAGGTTTACGAGTTGATGGATGCGATTGAAGCGGGCGACGACCACGAACTGGAGGAAGAATTGGGCGACGTGCTGCTGCAGGTGGTGTTTCATTGCCAACTGGCCACGGAGCGCGGCGCCTTCGATTTTGACAAGGTCGCCCGCCACATCACCGACAAGCTGGTCCGCCGCCATCCGCATGTGTTCGGCAACGTGAAGGTGAAGAACGTCGACCAGGTCTGGGCCAATTGGGAGAAGATCAAGCGGGCGGAGAAGCACGGCACCCGGCACGCGCGGGCATCGGCGCTGGACGGCATTCCGAAACATCTGCCCGCGCTGCTGCGCGCGGAAAAACTGGTGAAGAAGGCGCGCAAAGCCGGTTTGACTGAGAATCGGAAAATATCCGGACCGAGGAAGAATCGGATCGGCCATGCATTGTTTGAACTGGCCGCTTATGCCCAACGCCACGGCTGGTCGCCAGAAAACCTTCTCCGCGTTGAAGTGTTAAGACAGGAAAGGCTGCTTCGATCTCGAGAACGGGCTCAAGGCAAAAGTCTGGCCCGATAAAAGCGGGCTGCATCCGAAGCCAAGGGATTGGTGAAGGTCAGCGTGCCGGTGATGTTGGTTGGGCTGAAAAGGTCGTTCCACGAGACGAGGTCCGGTGACCACTGGACGAGATAATTCCGCCCGGCTACACCCAGGAGATCACAGACTAAATTGGTGCCGCTGAACCGCGGAGTCAGGAAGAGTCCCGGACCATTTAGCAGTTGAACGCTCAATCGGATTGTCGGCTTTACCATCCATTGGTTTCCAAACACCTCGACATCATAAGTGCCGGCATCGGCAGCTTGCACATTTGTTAGGGCGCAAACAGATTGATAGTTGCCACCGAAAGCGCCGCCGAACGTCTGAACGAAATTAGTCGCGCCCGCGATGGGCCGCCCGTCCTTTCGCCACTGCGCGGTAGGAATGCCGAAGTCCGTGTAGGCGGAATAATAGGCGCTGAAACTGAAGGTTTCTCCGGGAATTCGCGTCTGGTTGGTCGCGGTGCTGGCCTCAGGATGCCACCAAGGCTCCGGCCACTCGGGCCAGGTGGGAAATCGGATGGCATCCGCCGAAGGAGTTGGATAAGACCCGCCGCCTGCGACCAGCCTCAGTGTTCTGGAGGGCTGGGTGTAAGTGCCGGACAAAGCCGGATAAGTGAGGTCCACCCGATAATAAACAGTCTGGCCAGGGGACACTGTCGGCACCAGTTGGTCATCCATATCAAAATAGCCGGCCATGCTCGGATCTCCGGCATACCAGGAAAAATCCCAGGTATCACCGACCGGCTGCATCTGGTCCAACTCGGGGCCGGCCACCACCTGGGCCAGACCCGCCGTGAGTGGTTGGCCGGTGAACTGGGAAATCGCCTGAGCCTGCCAGTTTGGATTTCCGTAATTGGAAAAGGGCACGTACCCGCCTGAACCTCTCGACAGATAAGCCAGTTGGCTCGGCACCCAGCCCGCTGCATTCTTCACGACCACCATATAATACCCGACAGGATCGGAAGCGCTCCGCGACAAGGTCGAGTTCGTCGCATTCGGGATGTCGGTTCCGTTCCAGCGCCATTGAAAACCGGTGGCATTTGTAGATGCAACAGAAAGGATCCCGGATCCAGAAATACTCTGAGGTTGGTTTGAAATCACCGGGAGGAGATCTGCTGATGCCATCGCCGGGACAAGCACCACCATTGAAAGCAGGCAGAATAATTTCATGCAGTGCGCCTTTGTGCATAAGCTAATCACAATCATCGTGTGATGTCAATTTATTTTGCTTATAAGCTGGGCTGTGGTTCGGGTGCCGGGTCAACGCGATGCGCCGATGACGTCAAGCCCCGGTCGTGACCGGAACGAACGCTTTGTTTTGAAATCGTCAAGGGTTTTGAATACTTTAGTCTCTGCTATGACCGATCCTCGTTACACCAAACTGGCGAAGCTGCTCGCCGAATACTCCACCGCGCTGAAGAAGGGCGACTCCATCCTGCTCGACATGATCGATGTGCCGGATGAATTCACCATCGAATTGATCCGCGCCGCGCGGAGAGCCGGCGCGATTCCAATCGTGGAGACGCGCCATACGCGTGTCGGGCGGGAACTGCTGCGCGGAACGCAGGAGCGGCACGCGGCGCTGGCTCGCGACCTCGAATTGTTCCGCATGAAAAAAATGCAGGCGTATATCGCGGTTCGCGGCAGTGAGAACGCCAGCGAAACCGCCGACGTGCCCGGCGCGCGCATGGCGATGTATTCCCGGGTGATCCGGCCGGTGTTGAATTATCGCGTGAACAAAACCCGCTGGTGCGTGTTGCGCTGGCCGACGCCGAGCATGGCGCAAGCCGCGGGCATGAGCACCGAGGCGTTTGAAAATCTGTATTTCGACGTCTGCACCATGGATTACCGGAGGATGGCGCGGGCGATGGTTCCGCTGGAGCGCCGCATGAAACGCGCCGACCGGGTCCACCTCAAAGCGCCCGGGACCGACCTCACGTTCAGCGTCAAGGGGATCGGCGCCAAGATGTGCAAGGGCGACCGGAACATTCCGGATGGTGAAGTGTTTTCCTGCCCGGTGAAAAATTCCGTGAACGGCGTCATTCAATTCAACACGCCCACACTCTATTCGGGAACCAAGTTTGAAAACGTTTGCCTGCAGTTCAAGGACGGCAAAGTCGTCCAAGCCACTGCCAACAACTCGAAGCGGCTCAATGAGATCCTGGACACCGATGCGGGAGCCCGCTACGTCGGCGAGTTTTCACTCGGCTTCAATCCGTATATCCTGAACCCCATGTGCGACATTCTCTTCGATGAAAAGATTGCGGGATCGTTGCACTTCACGCCCGGCCAGGCCTACGAGGAGTGCGACAATGGCAATCGTTCGGCCGTGCATTGGGACATGGTGTTGATTCAGCGGCGGGACTGGGGAGGCGGTGAAGTCTGGTTTGACGGCGAATTGATCCGCAAGGACGGCCTGTTTTTGCCGCGGGATTTGAAGCCGCTGAACCCGGCGCATCTGAAGTGAGGCGGTGATGGAGTGCTGGCGTGATGGAATCAACGCTCACGCCGGCGGCGCAATACTCCACGACACCAACACTCCGTCCCCCGGTTTCCGGTTCCCTCAGTGTCCGTCCTTGAGGATGGAAATGAATTGCTTCATCGCCGGCGACAGCACTTTGTTTTTCTTGTAGATGGCGGCGATCGGCCGGAAAAAGTCGCCGTCATCAAAATGGACGGCCGACAAGGTTTGTTTGGAGATTTCCTGGCTGATGGTTCCGAGGGGAACGATGGCGACGCCCGCGTCGATTTCGACCGCCCGTTTGACCGTCTCGATATTGTCGAACTCCATCACGGTCTGCACTTCCACATTGTTCTCCCGGAGAATTTTGTCCAGCGCTTTGCGGGTGGGGATGTCCGGTTCGAAGCTGATGAATTTCTGCCCGGCAATCGCCTTGAGCTTCATGGTCTTCAATTTGGCGAAGGGATGTTGCGGATGGGTGATCAGCACCAGCGGGTCTTTGCGCAGCGGCACAATCTCCAGCTTCGAATCCCGCGTGGGATAAGCCACCAACCCGAGGTCCACCACGTTGCCCAGGACATCTTCATACACCTGGTTCGCGCGGCGGTATTCGACGTGGACATTCACGGTCGGATAATCCTTCAGGAACTTCTTGATGTACGGCGGCAGATCGTGCAGGCCGATGCTGTAAATCGTGGCGACGCGGATGGTCCCGGAAATAATGTCCTTGATCTCCTGCAGCTTGCTGTGGAGGGCGTCGTGCGTTTGAATGATCTGCTTGCTGAAATCATAAAGCACTTGACCCTCGCGCGTGAGCCGGAACTTCTTTTTGCTCCGTTCGATGAGCAACGATTTGAACAGCCGCTCCAGCGAACTGATCTGCTGGCTGACTGCGGATTGGGTGACGTTGTTGATTTGCGCGGCTTTGGTGAAGCTCTCCGTCTCCGCCAAGTCGCAAAACACTTTCAGGCTTTCAATTTGCATAAGGCAAATGAATATACAAAGCCTTTTAGTGAGTCAACTAATGTTAAGCAGAAGTCGCCAGCGCACTTTTGACTTTGAGGAGCAAGTCCTGGCTGGTGAAGGGTTTCTGGAGGTAAAACGAACTGGCGGTTTCGTTGGTTGGCCGCACAAAACCGCTGGTGCAGAGGACGCGGGTATGGGGCGCCAGTTGTTGAATATGCTCGACCAGCTCGCGTCCGCTCATGGCCGGCATGACCAGGTCGGTAATGACCAGGTCAATCGGAGGGGTGGTGCTCTGGGAAAAGATCTCGAGCGCCTTCTGGCCGCTGTTGGCCGTCAGCACTTTGTAGCCGTAAGCCGAAAGGACGGTCTGCCCCATGGTCAGCAGCAAATCTTCATCATCCACCATCAGGATCGTTTGGTTGCCGTTCAGGTTGGTGGAATCGACGCTGCTATCCCGGGCCACCTTGTTTTCCGCGGGCAGATAAATGCGGACCGAGGTGCCGGCATTCTCCTGGCTGGAGACGGCCACACCGCCGCCGTGATTGGTGACGATGCCGTAAACCCACGCCAGACCGAGACCGCGGTGGTTGCCCTCTTTTTTGGTGGTGAAAAAGGGCTCAAAAATCCGCGGCAACACGTCAGAAGCGATGCCACAACCGTTGTCGGAAACCTCCACGCAAACGTAAGTGCCCGCCGCCAGGCGCAAATCGCGGTCCTGGGCTGGCTCCTGCAAGTCCACGTTGCGGGACTGGATCGTAATCTGCCCGCTGTCACCCACCGCCTGAACGGCATTCTCAAGAACTTTCACGAAGGCCTGCTGCATTTTGGCTTCGTCAAACTTTGTCGCCAGAAGCTTCCGCTCCAGTTGCAACGCCCACTCGATGTTTCCATCCTGCGACTTTTGCAGCACTTCCACGCTGCGCTGCAGGATCGAGTTCAAATTCCCGGCAGTCTGGCCGCGCGGCTCCTTCTCCTGGCGGCTGAAGGCGCCGAGGTCGTTGGCGATTTCGCCCGCTTTGGCCGCCGACTTCTCGACTTCCATCAGCGAAATGCGCCAGGGATGATTGGGCTCCATCTGGCTCAACAGGAGCGACGTGTGGCCCATGATGCTCGTCAGGGCGTTGTTGAAGTCAAGCGACACGGTGCGCGCCAGTTGCAGCGCGCATTCCAGCTTCTGCTTCTGAACCAGGTTTAATTCGGCCGATTGCCCTTTCGCGTCGGCGGCCGCCGCCGGAGCCGCCGGAGCCGGTGAAGCCTCGGGCAGCGGTTGGATTTGGATGACGAAAAATTTCTGGCCGTCTTTGCTGAACGAACAGATCGCGACCGGGAACGGAATGACAGTGCCGCCCTTCACGCGGAATTTCAGCGAAGTCGTGGGTGAGCGTTCCCATTGCCCGAGGAACTGCTCGGCGGTTGAGCCGTTCTCGGTCGCCCAGAGGGCCGAAAGTCGTGGCGCCGCGCCTTCCAGCACAGGGCCGAAAATCTTCACCGCAGCCTGGGTGGCCCGGTGGATGGTCCCGCTCCCATCGACCAGGAGCGCCGGCCACCCGGCATTCTCCAAAACAAAGACAGCATCGAACTTCATTCAGACTTTCTGGATTTGCAGCTTACTTTTTCAGCGCCTTTTCACAATCGAATTTTTGGGCCTGGCGACAAAGGCGGCGCGACGGCCGTTTGTCGTGCTTCGGCGGACGCCTGCGGCGGTTCATTTCTGCTGGCAGCCATAGAATCTGACAAAGTTTTTGAGCAATTGCGCTGCCAAATGCCGGGCTCTTTTCCCGGTTTTAAGCACTTCTGCGTGAGATAATTGGCCGCCGCCCCGTCCGGCTGCAAGGTTGGTGATGCATGAAACGGCGGCTACGTTCAATCCGCATTGCCGCGCCACAATGGCCTCGGGTACAAGGCTCATCCCCACCGCATCCGCACCCAGCCGCCCAAAAGCGCGGATCTCCGCCGGTGTTTCGTAACTCGGCCCGCTCATGGCCAGATAAACCCCCGAACGAAGCCGGACGCCGCCAGCGCGAGCCGAGCGGCGCAAAAGCCGCCGCAGTCCGGCGTCGTAAACCCCGGTCAAATCCACAAACCGCCGAAGCCCGGAAATCGGCCCGCCGCGCAACGGATTGACGCCCATCCAATTGAGGTGATCGGTCAACATCATGAAATCGCCCGGTTGAAACCGGCGATGGATGCCGCCGGCGGCATTGGTCAGCAGCAGATCGCGAATTCCAAACGCCGCCAGCGCGCGGATGGGAAACGTGATGCGTTCCATGGAGTGGCCCTCATAAAAATGCGCGCGCCCGCTTAAAACCAGGATCGGAATGCCGCCCAGATGACCGAACAGCAATTCGCCCGCGTGACCGTCCACGCCGGCCGGCGGGAAACCCGGCAGCTTTTCGTACGGCACCCGGTGGGCCGCCTCGAAGTCGATCAGCGCGTCCTGAAAACCGCTGCCCAGAACCAGCGCGAGCGCGGGACGGTGCGGGCAGAGCTGCCTCAGCCGTGCAGCGGCAAATTCAGGATTGGACTGCGGCATTGCCATTCGGTTCGGTGGAAGGCAGCCGCCCCGGCTGCGTCCAGTTCCAGGTTTGCTTCATCGGCCGACTTGATTTAATCTGCAAGTGCAATACGTTTGTGCCCTTTCCGGAGCCATGCAATTGAACAATGACGAAATCCGCCGTTATTCGCGGCACTTGATCCTGCCCGAAGTCGGGCTGGCAGGCCAAAAGAAAATCTGCTCGACCAGCGTGCTCTGCATCGGCGCCGGCGGCCTCGGCTCGCCCATCGCCCTGTATCTCGCCGCCGCCGGCATTGGCAAACTCGGGATCGTGGATTTCGACCGGGTGGATTATTCCAACCTCCAGCGCCAGATTCTGCACACCGAAGCCGACGTGGGCCGGCCCAAGACGGAATCGGCCAAAGAAACCATCAATGGCATCAACCCAAACGTCGAAGTCGTCCTGCACCCCGTCCGCATCACCAGCGAAAACGCGCTCGACCTCATCCGGCCCTACGACATCGTGGTGGACGGCACGGACAATTTCCCGACGCGCTATCTCACCAACGACGCCTGCGTCCTGCTCCAGAAGCCGAACGTTTATGGTTCCATCTTCCGATTCGAAGGCCAGGCCAGCGTGTTCGCGCCGCATCTCGGCGGGCCGTGTTATCGCTGCCTCTATCCCGAACCGCCGCCGCCCGGCATGGTGCCCAGCTGCGCGGAAGGCGGAGTGCTCGGCGTGTTGCCCGGCATCATCGGCTGCATCCAGG
>CAZFOA010000135.1:0-10418 GCA_964520205.1 uncultured Verrucomicrobiota bacterium
CGAACTGGCCGCTTGCGTTTATCCGGAACTTTCCTATATGTTGCGGGCAATATTGACGTTGCCGGCAAATATTTGTTCGGGTTTAGTTCGGACAATCAATTTCGGAGCAACGCCAATATTAAAACGCACTTTCTGCCCTAAGTGCTTTGAAATCATGTGGCCGATGTGGCGGAATTGGCAGACGCGCTAGACTCAAAATCTGGTACTCGTAAGAGTGTGTGGGTTCGACCCCCTCCATCGGCACCATTTTTATCACAAGTCACTCGCACTGTGTGATTGCTTTCCTTTGTCAGCCGGATTGGCCACTTAACCGGGCCAAGCGATGCGGATGCTCAACCCACGCCAGAGACGCCGCCTCAACGACCGGCCGCGGCGGGAGGGATGGGAGGAGCGACATAGACATAAGTCGCGGTGATGGCGTGCAGAGCTTGTACATTCGTGAACGTGTAGCTCATGCTCGCCCCTGCATTTGTGGAGCGATAGATCTTTCCGTCCGGACTCGTGCCGACAAGAGATGTGCCATTCGAAAGGAATGTGGAACGTAAGATCGTCTCCGAACCCAGTTGTCCCAGATCCTTCCAATTTGCGCCATAGTCGATGCTCCTCCACATGTGTCCGTCTTTACCCGTGCCGGCTACCGCGATGCCATTGCCTGCGGAAGCCGCATTGCTCATCGTATCAACCGTGTCGAACGGGCCCAGGTCGGTCCATGTCAGTCCATAATCTGTCGAGCGGAGCATTTTGCCGCCCGCATAAGTTGACGCGATCGATACGCCGCTTCCAATATACGTGATGAAATCTATATCCAATTGTCCCGCCTGGTTCCCGAGATTCGTCCAGTTCGTTCCGGAATTGGTGGATCTCCAAATATCTCCAGTGGTGCTGACGCCGGCCAGCACGATGCCGTTGCCCAGGCTCTCGATCGGATAGATGGTGGTCTCGCTTCCCAGTTGTCCCCCATTGCTCCACGTCGCGCCGTAATCCGAAGAGTGCAGGATCAAACCGCCCGGCTTCGTTCCTGCCAGAACGACGCCATTGCCGAGATTTCCCAAGGCATAGACGTGAGTCTGGCCGTATTGCGTCCCCAGGTCCCTCCAGGTCACGCCATAGTTGGTGGAGCGCAATATCTTTCCGGAGGTGGCGCCCGCGATGACGACGCCGTTTCCGAGATAGCATAATTTCAATAGAGTCGCGCCGCCTCCTTTCGGGCCGAGATCGGTCCAAGTCGCGCCGTAGTCGGTGGAACGGATCATCGTATCGCCGCAACCGACTACGATCCCGTTGCCCAGATCGACGATCGAACGGATGAAGCTATTGGCGCCCTGGGTGCCCAGGTCGGTCCATACCGGGGTCACACTCTGATTCGTTCCGTCAACGGCGACGCTTGCGATCTGATAGTTGGCATTCGGCGTGATGGTCAACGTCAGATTCGCGCCCTGGTTGACCACAGTGGTTCCCGGAGAGAGGGTCCCGTTTGCGCCTTGATTCACAGTCACGGTGTAAGTGGTTTGAGTGGCTGACCAGAGGCGAAAGAAAGCTGCTGAACCGCTCACGTTATTGGTGAACACATAACCCGCACTGACGGTGGTGATTCCAGCGGTGACATTGCTCCAGCCACTGAAGTCCAGGTTGGTGGCGGTCTGCAGCCCGTAATTTGAAGCCCCAGTTGGCCAGGAAATGACGACTTGATTGCCTGCCGGGGCAATTCCCAATGACGGCACCAAGGTCTGCGCGCTTATGGAAAGCACAGCGCTCAGGAAAAACAGCGCCACCCCAAATGATCTCCTGCCAGTTTTGCTTTTCATGGCGTCGCTTCTACTCTGATCCTGCCGTTTTCAATTTGCTCACCATTCCGTCGCGCCAAAACGGTGACGGTGTCTCCCGTGACGGTGCAAATGCCAGTATCTTTGGTGAAACGAAAATCTCTAATTGTGAATGACAGGTCGGGCATATTGGAAAGATGTCCTATAAAGCCTGAGAATACCACAACCGACACCAAGCAGCCACAACGCGCGACGCGGGGCAGTGTCCGGATTGGGTTTGGAGTTCCGCCTCTCGCCTCGGCGCAGCCAGGGTCGGGCGGTCAGCTGCCGCGCAAACGCGAAACTCCAAACTCGGGGACATTCCAAATTAGAGCGCTACTCGAAGCAGCCGTGGAAGCTTTCTGTCTGGCGGCAGGAAAACACGACTATTACGCCAATGTGGGTGTGAATAACTCTTTGTGGTAGAGGCGATTCGGAATCGGCAAACTCCGCCGGTCTTGCCAAAAACGGTTAATTCAGGTCTTCTGTGCCCAGATGAACCGATTGGTCTGTTTGTTCTTGATGTTGGCGGCTGCGCTGCCGGGCAGGATATGCGCAGGCTACGAAACCGCGGAAGTCACGTTGGAATACGTCGCCAAGAAAGCGGAGCAGCGCGCCCGCAAACCGTTCCGTTCGCCCCGAGCCGATCTCCCCGACTTTTTGCGGGCGGACAAGCTGGATTACGACAAGTATCGGGAGATTGAATTTCGGCATGAGAACGCCCTCTGGGCCGCCGAAAATCTGCCCTTTCGGGTCGAGTTTTTTCATCCGGGCTATTTGTACGAAGAACCGGTGCATATCAATGAGTTTACCCTCACGCACGTTCAATTGGTGCGGTTCGTGCAGGATTTTTTCAACTACCGCAGCCTCCACTTCCAGAAGCAGATTCCAGCCGATACCGGTTACGCCGGGTTCCGGCTCCTGTGGCCGCTGAACGAGACGAACAAGTGGGACGAAATCGGCGCGTTTCTCGGGGCCAGTTATTTCCGTTTGCTGGGCGGAGGCCAGCGCTATGGGCAATCCGCTCGCGGACTGGCGCTGGATTGCGGCGAATCGGATCGGCCGGAGGAATTTCCCATTTTCACGGATTGGTGGCTGGGCAAGCCGCACCGGGAGGAGGATCGGCTGGTGCTTTACGCCATACTGGACAGCGTGAGTTGCGCGGGCGCTTATAAGTTCATCATCATCCCGGGCGCAACAACAGTCGCCGACATCGAAGCCGTCTTGTATTTCCGCGAACCGGACAAAGTGCGAACCGTGGACACCAACCGCCCCCCGATCCTCACCGTCGGCCTGGCTCCGTTGACCAGCATGTTTTGGTTTGGGAAAAGCTCGGAGCGGCGATTCGATGATTACCGTCCGGAGGTGCATGACAGCGACGGCTTGCTGATGGCGATGGACAACGGCGAGCTGCTCTGGCGCCCGCTGAACAATCTCCTGAAAATGCGGCACCAGCGGTTTGTGGCCAAGGACATTCGTGGATTCGGGTTGCTGCAGCGCGAACGGGATTTTGCCAGCTACCAGGACCTGTTTAATTTGTACCAGATGACTCCCAGCGTCTGGGTGGAGCCGCATGGCCACTGGGGCGAAGGCGAAATCAATCTGGTGGAGTTGCCGACGCAATACGAAGGCCTCGATAACATCGTCGCGTTCTGGGATCCCAAAGTGAAACCCCAGCCGTTGCAGCCGTTCCGGTTCAGTTACACGCTTCACTGGACGCGCGACGAGGATAAATTCTCCGTGAATAAAGTGCTGGCCACAAGGATCGGCGCGGACCCCCGCGATCCGCAGCGCCGGCAGTTCGCCATTGATTTTGTCGGCCCGAAGCTCAACGGCATCCCGGAAAATTCCCCGCCGCAAGCGATCGCCAGTTGCAGCACCAACGCGGCGATTGTCGACAACCAGATTTTTCGCAATCCGATCAACGACAGTTGGCGCGTGATGCTCAAGTTGGAGCCGAAACCCGGCAACACCGAGGACGTGTATCTCCGGTGCACGTTGCAGAAAGGAGAGGAGGTTCTCAGCGAAACATGGACCTATCTTTGGAGTCCGCCCTGAGCGGTTCGGATCCGGGCTTTGAGCAGCCGGGCCGGATTGTCGGCCGTCCGCTCGAAGAATGGAATGCCGCCTACGCGAAAGTGGAGAGCTACTTTCACGCGCTGCGCGTGCGCAACAAAGTCCTCCTGGGCCGGCTGGTCATCCTGGTGTTGAAACGCGCCATGCGACGCGCTCCCCAGGAACTGCCCCGTCCGGTGACCGAACTGGCTGCCGAAGAAATGGACCTCGTCGTCACCGAATGGTTCGCCCAGGTGCTCCAGGAATCGCCGACCGGCACCGACCACATGCTATCGACCCGGGGCCGGCTGGCCCTGCTGCTGGCGGACATGCCGGGCCGGTGGCAGGACCAGTTCCTGCGCCCGGGACCGTGGCCCGAGGAATTTGTCAAGGCGATGCGCGACGCGTATCTCCGGGCCGGGCCGGATTTTCAACTTTCGAAAATGGCGCCGCGCCCGCTGGACCTCGGCCCCATCGGCACGATCACTTATTTCAGCCGGTTGCCCTTCACAAAAATGGTCTTCATTTGGATCGCAATCGCGCTCCTCTTTGTGGTGGTTTTTGTGCTGACGCATCTTTCCCGGTAACTATGTCTTTCACGGCCGCATCCGAGACACCGAAGGCAACGGAACGGGAGCCCGATCTGGCGGTTTATCCGGATCGTCCGGCGCGGCGCGGATTTCGACTGTTTGTATTTTTCTCCTCCGTGGTGCTGTTGACCGGAGCGGTCTCGATGCTGTTTGCCGACCTGCTGTGGCGCAGCGGGTGGACTCAATCGAGCACCATTCTGCTCGCGTTATTCGTCACCCTTTTTCTGCTGATTTCCGTCGGGTGCATGCATGGCGTCTGCGGGTTTTTCTGGCGCACTTTCGGTGATCCGGATCGCATCACGCGGCTGGGCGACTACCGGTCCAAGAGCATTGACGGGGTGAGCACGGCCATTGTTTTTCCGATTTTTAACGAGGAGGTTGCGCGCGTTTTCGAAGGATTGCGGGCCACTTATCTGTCGCTGGAACGAACCGGACAGCTGGAGCGTTTTGACTTCTTTATTCTGAGCGACTCGCGAGACCCGGACAAATGGGTGGAGGAAGAACGGCTTTGGTGCGAACTGGTGCGCGAGCTGGACGCCCTGGGCCGGATCTATTACCGCCGCCGCATCACCAATGACGGCAAGAAAAGCGGCAACGTGCGCGATTTTCTGAGCAGCTGGGGAAGGCGTTACCGGTATTTCATCGTCTTCGATGCGGACAGCGTGATGCGGGGCGAGACGATTGTTGATCTGGTCAAGCTGATGGAAATGCACCCGCACATTGGCCTCATCCAAACGGTGCCGGCGCTGGTCAACGCGGAATCCCTGTTCGGCCGCATTCAACAATTCGCCAATCGCCTGTACGCGCCGGTGTTCATCGCCGGCCTGAACTATTGGGCGCAAGGTTTCGGAAATTATTGGGGCCACAATGCGATCATCCGCACCGATCCTTTCATGCAATACTGCGATCTGCCGAGTTTGCCGGGGCGCAAACCCTTTGGCGGGCAGATTCTGAGTCACGATTTCGTCGAGGCGGCGTTGCTGCTCAAGGAGCACTGGCAGGTCTGGTTCGCTTACGATCTGGAAGGGAGCTATGAAGAAACGCCGCAGAGCATCATCGAGAATGCCCGGCGCGACCGCCGCTGGTGCCAGGGAAACCTGCAACACAGCATGGTCCTGTTTGCGCGCGGCCTGCGCGGGATCAGCCGCATCCACCTGCTTCTGGGCATATTCGGCTACCTGGCCAGCCCCCTGTGGCTGCTGTTCCTGATCACTTTCAACTGGACCCTCTGGTACCGAGCCCACACCGGGCTTTCCGTCATCACCGTCCGCGCCTTAACGCCGTTTATCAAACTCAGCGGCACCGAGCACGCGTTCCTGATTTTCCTGATCTGCATGTGCGTGCTGTTTCTGCCAAAAGTTCTGGCGCTGATTGACCTGGCGTCGGACGGTCCGCGGCGGCGCGCGTTTGGGGGGCTGCGCCGCGCGACGTTGAGCGCCCTGGCCGAGACGGTTTTTTCGTCGCTCCACGCGCCGCTGCAGATGCTTTGGCACTCGCAATGCGTGGCCACCATTCTTCTCGGCATGGGCGTGTATTGGGGTCCGCAGAGGCGCACGCCCGAAGGAATTACCTGGTCCGAAGCGATCCGCCATCACTGGGCCAACACCCTGCTCGGCATCGTCTGGGGCGTGGTCGTCTGGCGCATCGATCATCCCACGTTCTGGTGGTTTATGCCCGTGCTTGCCGGGATGGTGGTATCCATCCCCTTGAGTGTGTGGACCAGCCGGGCCAGTCTCGGCGCACGATGCCGCGGTCTCGGGTTGTTCCTGACCCCGGAAGAGACCTCGCCTCCGCCCGAACTCGACACGCTTCGGGTGCGCATGGCTTTGCTGGAAAGGATCGGCGCCGCGGGACCCCGTCCGCCCGACGCGAGCATTGCGGAAGCGGTTTTGGATCCGTATGTGAATGCGATTCACGTCTCGCTGCTGCGCGAGAAGCGGCTCAACCCGGAGTACCGCGAGGCGCTCGCTCGTCTCGGAGTGGGACGGCCTGAAGTGCGTGAATTGGGCGAAAGAATGCTCAGCCAGGGACCGGAGGCCATCACGGCGCAGGAAAAGATCCTGGTGTTGTCCGATGCCGAAGTGATGTCGTGGCTGCATCGGCAGGCGTGGGTCCGGCCCGGCGCAACGCTGGGTTCCTGGTGGCACACCGCCATTCGCCAATACGCCCAGTAACGCACCGACCCGGAATCCGCCGCGGAGTTCCGGTCCCAGGGGCACTGCTCCCGGTTTGCAGCGCGGGCTTGAGGTTTCTTGCGGGCGACAAACGTGTCCGGGCTGGTGCGCCCGTCTCACCGGTGCGTCCTGGCGCGATTGAGCCGCTGGAGGAGGGACGGGTCGCCCGGCCGCAAGGCCAGAAGCCGCTCCAGATGGAACGCGACGGCAGACCACTGTTGTTCCACCTCACACGCGTCGGCCTGGCACTCATGCCACAAGGCGATTTCCCGGGTCGACACCGTGAAGCTGGAGGGGTACTTGTTCCGCAACCGCTCCCATAAGCGTTGCAGCGAGTCCGGTTGCGGCGAGTTCGACTGCCCCGAAGGGATGAGGGCGCGGCCCGACAACAGTTCCGCAAGGCGAAGGAGATCCTCCACAGGGCGGTCGTCCGCGGACAATTCCCAAATCCAGGAATTGCCCATTCTATCGGAAGTCAAAATGCGCCGGCCGTCCGCCAGGAATTTTGCAGAGCTCAGTTTTGAACCGTTCAGCTTGAGGATCTGCCGCAAGGGTGGAGTCAGGGGGTCGCCGGTGTCGGCGCTCCAGACACGGGTGGTTTGGTCCCAACTGGCGGTGGCAACCCACTTGCCATCCGGACAGAAACAGGCCGTCCTGACCTGATGTTGGTGGTTGAGGCTCGGAGCCAACTGTTTGCCGGTCGCGGCATTCCAAACGATCGCTGTGAAGTCTTCACTGGCGGTGACCACGCGGCGGCCGTCGGCGCTGAATGAGGCGTAAAGAACCCCGTCGTTGTGCCTCAATTGCGGGCCGATGGGCTGGCCTGAGACCGCATTCCAAACCTGGGCAAAACATTTGGTGATCAGCGGATCGGAACAACAGGTGACCAGTCGCGACCCGTCCGGGCTGAATTCCACGTGCGAAACCGGCATCGGGTGTTCCAACGGTTTGAACCGGGGGACACCCGAGATGCTGTCACAGATTTGCACCTGTTTGTCGCAGCTGATGGCAATCCGGCTGCCATCCGGACTGAAGCGGGCTTCATTGATTGGGTCATCGCACTCCAACGGCGCGAAGAGGGATGTCCCCGTGAGCACATCCCAGGCATGCGCGCTGTTCTCATCAACCGTGACCAGGCGTTTTCCATCGTCGCTCAGGACAACACCCGTGAGTTTGTTGGAAACCAGGATTGCCGGCCCCAGAGCTTTTCCGGTCGTGGGATCCCAAACCTGCGCCAGATAATTTGTTTCATCCAATCCGGGCCGGGCCAGCGAGACGCTCACGACTGAGCCTCCATTGCGGTTTACTTCCGCTTTGACGAGAGGCAATGCCGGAGCGATTGCCGGGCCGACGGCGCGGCCAGACGCGGTGTCCAGGATTTCGATGTGGTCGTTGGTGACGGAAAGAAACCGGGTGCCATCCTGGCTGAGGGCATACCGCACCGGAATCGAATGAACCAGGCTGCTTGCGAGGTCCCACACTCGCACCGTCCCGTCCGCGCAAGTCGCCAGGATGCGCCGGCCGTCGGGATCGAATGAGGCGCTGGTGACGCGGTCGCTGTGCTTCAGAATGGGATTGGATACCAGGGGTTGGAGCGTATCCGCATGCCAGAGGCGGACGGTGCCATCAAAGCTTGCCGTAAGGATCAACCGGCCATCGGGGCTGTACCTGGCGCCCTTGACCCCGTCCCGGTGTTCCAGATCGGGCATGATTCTTCTGCCGCTCGGCACTTCCCAAACCCTGGCCTTATGATCCATCGAAGCGGTCACCAGCCTTTGGCCGTCGGGGCTGAAAGCGGCAAACGTGACCCAACCTGAATGCTCCAGCGGCGGTCCCAGAGCATGGCCATCGGACGCGTCCCAGATTTTTGCCGTGGAATTGTCACCGGCAGTAACGATGAGCCGCCCGTCCGGACTGAAGTCGGCAAACAGCACCCCATCTCCCTGTTTGAGGCTCAACTCGAGCTGGCGCGTCCGCACATTCCAAACCCGGGCCGCGCCGTCGGCGCAGCACGTGACCATCCGCAGTCCGTCGGGGCTGAACCGGGCGTTGAACACCCGGTCTGGGTGGGTCAAATGCCAGACTTCTTCGAGCCCATCGGCACGCCAAACACTGGCCGAACCGCTGTGATTGGCGGTAACCACAAATTGTCCGTCGGGACTGTAGGCGAGACTCAACAAGCCTCCCTCGGTTCCAAAAGGACCGGCCAGCAATTTGCCGGTTTGCGCGTCGAGAATCCTGGCTTTGCCGAAATATTCGGCTATAAGAATGCTTTTTCCGTCGGGACTGAACTGGCCGTCATTGACTCGCGTTCCGGCGGTCCACAAGAGAGTCAGCTTCGGACACTGGGCCAGCACCGAAGCAAACCGCAGCCGGTGGGTGATCTCGTTTTTCCGTTCGTCCAGCTTCAAGGCATCGGCAAAATACGGAAGTGCTCCCAGCAAATCTCCGGACTCCATGTCGCGGTTTCCATAGGCCACGTTGGCGCCCACTTCCCGCTGGCGGGATTCGATGATGCCGCGCCAATCCCGATAGAGCAAGTAGCCGATCGCGGCGAGCGCGAAGATCGCCAGACTGGACACGCCTGCGATTTTTTTGAGGTTGGCCAGGCGCCGTTCGAGCAGTTTCAAGCGCTTGACCGATTTTCCGTTGGCGAGAACCAGCAGATCCGCGTGCAGATCCCAAGCCGACCGGTAACGCTGGGCCAGGTCATTCCGGCACGCCTGTAGGATCACGTCGTTGAGTTCCCAGAATCCCTGATCTGCCAGATCGTCCACCAGGGTCGGCAGTTCCGGGAATGCCTGGCGGTCCTTTCCCGTGCTGGCCTCATAAAGCACTTTGCCCAGACTGTAAACATCCGCCTGCGGATTGCCGGGGCCTTCCGGCGGGATGAACCCTTCCGTGCCGACGTAGGAACGGGCTTCCGCCACTTCGGCCACCAGTCCGATGTCGGCGAGTTTGGGCACTCCGTTCACAAAGATGATGTTCGATGGTTTGACATCCCGATGAACCAGCCCGTGTTTGTGAAGCTCAGCCAGCGAGAGGCTCAGCGCGAGGCCCAATTGCAGGCATTCCGAAAAGGGCAGTTTTCCGTGGACCGAAATTTCCTTGCCCAGGGTCTTGGGAGAATAATTGCCCGGATCGATGCTTTGCCCCGACGCCTGATCGTCCCCCAATTCCATCACATAAAAGAAATAGCCTGCTTCGTCGTTGATGCCCACGTGGAGCACATCGACAAATCCTTCGTGAGAGCGGGAGATGGGTTCAAATTTGCGGATGCCGGACAGTTCGCGTTCGAACGGTCGTTGATCCTTGAAAGCCTTGCGGTAAACGATCTTCACCGCGCGATACACGCCCATCATGTTGCGCGCGAGCCAGACTTCGCCATAGCTGCCGCGGCCGATGCACTGGAGCAATTGATGATCGGGAATGGAAACGGTCCCGGGCAATCCCTCCGAACCCGGCGAGACGCCTGAATTCGTCCGGGCAGGTTGCTGGTCGTTGGTGGCGTCCCGATCCATCTGAGCGGCTTCTTGAGCGTCATTTAAATGCGCCAGGCAACACACCGCAATCCATTTTCGCCGCAATGGAAAGCCGCAAGCGCCACCCTCCAACGGAACGTCCGCTCAACCGCATCCGATTTTGAGCGGGTCGGGTCGGATCCATCAGCTCCATTCTAGCTCCCGATCCGCCCCGGGATCACGTCGCATACCTTTCGGGACCACTTTCCCAGCGCTCCCGGGTCGCGCCCGAACCGGCTGAACCCTGGTCTTCCAGGTAACCGGGCACGTCCCGGC
>CAZFOA010000136.1:0-10377 GCA_964520205.1 uncultured Verrucomicrobiota bacterium
AGCTCGGCAACAACACCCTGGCCATCGCCATCACCCTGTTGCTCACCGGCTTTTTTCTCATGTTCAACCGCCGCAAAGCCATCACGCAGGTCCTGGCGCTGTTGACGGTGGAAAACGGCGTCATGCTCGCGGCCGTGGCGTTCACGACCTACGGCATGCCGCTGGTGGTTGAACTGGGCATTTTCTTTGACGTCATGGTGGCGGTGATGGTGCTGGGCATTCTCGTGTACCGCATCCGCGAATCTTTCGCTTCGATGGACACCAGCAAACTCACCCGATTGCGAGGCTGAAATGATGTTGCTGACCCTGCTGCTTTTCATTCCGTTCGGAACCGCGCTGCTCTGTCTGCTGGCGCGTTCCCGGCGGGTGATGGAGTGGTTGAACGTGGCGGCCTTTGCCGCCGCGCTGGGGCTGGGACTGCGCCTGGTCCCGCAGGTGCTGGCGCGCGGCGTGGTGACGGAATGGCATGAATTTCTGTATGCCGACGCTTTGAGCGCCTGGATGGTTCTGCTCATCTCGACCGTGTCGCTGGCTTCGTCGCTCTACGCGGGGCGCTATTTCCGCCGCGACCTTGCCGCCGGAGCGGTGACGGCCGGCCGGGTCAAGGAATACTTCGTGCTCACGCCGATGTTTGCTGCGGGCATGTTCCTGGTGGTGCTGGCAAACAACCTGGGGGTGATGTGGTTTGCGCTGGAAGCCACCGCTTTGTCCTCCGTGCTGCTGGTGGCGCTCTACAACCGCAAGACCTCGCTCGAAGCGGCCTGGAAATATGTCATCCTCGGCAGCCTGGGTTTGGCGCTCGCGCTGTTCGGCACCGTCGTCACCTACGCGGCGGCCATCGGCCAGGGCGCCGCGGGACAATTGCCCAGCTTCAACTGGTCCCATTTCATGCAGGTGGCCGGGCAGCTCGATCCCCGGCTGATCAAACTGGCCTTTGTCTTTGTGTTGGTCGGCTATGGCACCAAGGCGGGTCTCGCTCCGATGCACACCTGGCTGCCCGACGCGCACAGCGAAGCGCCATCGCCCACCAGCGCCATGCTCTCGGGCGTGTCGTTGAAGATCGCGGTGTACGCCTTGTTGCGCTTTCATATCCTGGCCACACAATGCCTCGGTCCGGGATTCAGCGGCACGTTGCTGCTGGGTTTCGGGCTTTTTTCCATGTTCCTGGCCGCCCCCTTCATTCTCGTGCAGAGCAACCTCAAGCGAATGCTCGCCTATTCCAGCCTCGAACACGTCGGCCTCATCTGCGTCGGTTTCGGCATGAACACGCCCCTCACGGTTTTCGGGGCGCTCCTGCACATGGGCTACCATGCGCTGACCAAGCCGGTCTTGTTCTTCGCCGCGGGCAACATCCATCAGACCTATCACACGCTGAAACTGCGGGTCATCGGGCCGGGCGTGAGCCGGGTGCTGCCCGGGACCGCGCTGTTAATGGGATTGGCGGCGATGTCGGCGCTGGGTCTGCCTCCATTCGGTTTGTTTTACAGTGAGCTGACGGTGCTCAGCGGCGGGTTTGCGGCCGGTCGAACCGTCGTCAGCGCGCTGGCGCTGGCGGCATTGGTCGCGGCCTTCTGCGGCATTTTGCAGCAACTGTCGGGCGTCCTGCTGGGCACACCCAGGATCCCGCGAGTCAGTGACTCCGGGAAGTGGGGCGGGCTGACGGCGATGGTGCTGCTCGTGGCCATGCTGCTGCTGTTCAGCCTGTGGCTGCCGGCGCCGCTGTTGCAGTTGATTCACCAGGCGGCCGGAGTGGTTGGAGGGCAGCCCGCGGCGATCGGAGGTGCTCTGTGAATGTTCTGCCCGGCTTAACCCCCATTCTTGCGGAGATCCAGCAGCGCTTCGGCGGCCGGATTGAGGCCGTGCGCGCCGGCCGGCCCAACGAAGTTTATTTCCATGCCCAATTGGAACTGGTCGCCGGCTTCACCGCCGATCTCTACAAGAAATGGAACGCCCGATTGGTGAACATCTTCGCCGACGACGTCCGCGCCTCGGAGCGGGTGTTCCATCTCTACTACATCTTTGCGCTCGATGCCGTGCATGCGTTTTTCATCCTGCGAGTGCCGGTGGCGCCGGACAATCCCGAGTTTCCTTCGTTGAGCAATGCCATCCCGGCGGTTAACTGGCAGGAGCGGGAAATCCAGGATCTGTTCGGCCTGAAACTGATCGGACATCCCAATCCGCGGCGGTGTGCCCTGCACGACGACTGGCCGGAAGTGCATCCGCTGCGGAAAGATTTCGATTTATACACGAACCTGCCGCCGTTCACGGGCGAGCGCCACAAGTTCCGTGAAGTGGAGGGGAAAGGCGTGTTTCAGGTTCCGGTAGGCCCGGTGCACGCGGGGATCATCGAGCCGGGACATTTTTTGTTCAGCGTCGCGGGGGAACCGGTTCTCTATCTGCAGATCCGGTTATTTTACACCCATAAAGCGATCGAGAAGATGTTTGAGAACCTGCCGGTGACGCATGGCGTTCGGCTGGCGGAAAGCATTTCCGGTGACACGAGTTTTGGCCATGCCACCGCGTTTTGCCACGCTTTGGAACGCGCTGCGGAAGCCGAAGTGCCGACGCGCGGGCTGGCGTTGCGGACAATTTGTCTCGAACTGGAACGGCTCTACAATCACATCGCGGACATCGGTGCGATTGCGACCGACGTGGCCTTTATGGTGGCCAACGCCCACGCGATGCGGCTGAAAGAGCGCGTGCTGCGCTTGAACGAACAACTGACGGGCAGCAGGCTGCTGCGCGGAATGGCCTGCCTGGGCGGCGTGCGCTTCGATTGGGGCGCCGCGCAAATCCAGGCGATTTCCAGCCTGGTTGCCGAGTTGTCGTCCGAATTCGATTCGCTCATCGAACTGATCGGGGCTTCGGCTTCCACGCGCGACCGGTTGGAAGGGACCGGCATCCTCACCCCGGAGGCCGCGCGCAATCTCGGCGTGGTCGGCATCGCCGGCCGCGCTTCGGGTTTTGATCACGATTTGCGCCGCGATTTTCCGCACGCGGCTTACAAACAGGTCCAATTCAGGGTCCCGGTCCACACCGCCGGTGACGTGCTGCATCGGATGCAGGTGCGGATCGACGAAGTCAGCGAGTCGCTGGGAATCATCCGGCAGCTTGCGGCTGATCTGCCGTCGGGCGAGGTCCGGACGAAGCGGGTGGACATTCCGGCGGACCGCGTTGCGCTCGGTTACGTCGAGGGCTGGCGCGGGGAGATATTCCACTGGGTCCGGACTCTGCCGGGAAATCGCCTGGGCCGATGCAAGATCAAAGATCCGTCTCTGCAGAACTGGCCTGCGCTCAGCGAAGCCGTATTGGGCAACATCATCCCGGACTTTCCGGTCATCAACAAGAGCTTCAACCTTTCGTACTCGGGAACCGACCGCTGACCATGCTCCACATATTGCGAAAAAGTTTCGGCACGGGAATCGTCACCACGAGTTACCCGGACACCGCTCCGGAAATGTCGGGCCAGGCGCGGGGCCGGCCTGAGATTGATTTCGAAAACTGGAAAGACGCCCGCCCGGCGGCGGCCATCTGTCCGACGGGCGCCATCGCCTGTGAAGAAGCGATGCGGGTGCGCACGGTGACACTGGATTTGGGCAAGTGCGTTTTCTGCGGGCTGTGCGCGGAGGTGGACGCCGGCATCCGGATGACCCACCATTGCGAGCTGGCGGCGCGACGGAGGGAGGATTTGAAATGGACCCGCCGTTATCAGCTTCGGGACGATGGCACCCAGGAGAGACTGGCGGCGGCATCGCCTGCGGACGCGCCGAAGCCCGCCGGTGCCAGCGGTTCGAACTCCGGCTCCTGCGAGACTTTGGGCAACGAGTTGAAGGGACGCATCAACAAAATCTTCGGGCGGTCGCTGCACATCCGTGAAGTGGACGCCGGGTCGTGCAATGGTTGTGAAGTCGAAATCGTGGGGTTGAACGGTCCGGTTTATGACATCGAACGATTCGGAATCCACTTTGTGGCCTCACCGCGCCACGCGGACCTGCTGCTGGTGACCGGTCCGGTGACCCGCAATATGGAGCTGGCGCTGCGCAAGACCTACGCCGCGATGCCGGAGCCGCGTTTGGTGGCGGCGGTGGGAGCGTGCGGTTGCAGCGGCGGCATCTTCGGCCGGAATTACGCCAGCCTGGGCGGAGTGGACCAGGTCATTCCGGTTGACGTTTACATCCCGGGATGTCCCCCCAATCCGTTTGCCCTCCTGCACGGAATCCTGGCCGCGATCGGCAAGTTGTCCGGGCCGGGCGCGCGGGGATCGGCGGGAAACGGCGCGGATGCGGGACACGATTGATTTCGGCTCCAGACCGGTTGTTAGGGCGGCAGCGATTCGGCTTGCTGGATTTGATCAAATGTGTCATGACCATACCTCACGGACGGCTTTATGAGTGAACTAATGCAAAACCTGGCGAGGCTTCAATCGCTCGAATTCGGCGAGATCAAGGAAAAAAATGTGGAGGCATCCAAGGCGAAACTGCGTGCCAAAATTCCGGCGCCGGTCCTTGCCCACTACGATCGCCTGACCGTGCGGGGAAAGAAAGGAGTGGCCATCGTTCGCGAGCAGGTTTGCACCGGCTGCCATATGCGCCTGCCCATGGCCGTGATCGTGACGCTGATGCACGGGCGGGATGTTCAACTTTGTGACAGCTGCGGCCGTTATCTTTATTTGCCCGACGCGACAAAAACCGAAGCGCCGGAGCCTGTGCCCACCCCGAAGCCGGTCCGGAAAACGCGGAAGCCCAAGGCGGCCTTGCCCGTGGCCTAATCCTGGATGAAGTAGCTGAGGTTCTCCAGCTCGATGGCGAGGTTGACGTTGTTGACCATGACCTCTTCCGGAACCGAGAGGACGATCGGGGAAAAATTCAGGATGCCCGCGATGCCGGTTTGGATCAGGTGATTGGCCACTTCCTGGGCCGCCGCGGCGGGCACCGTGAGAATGGCCATTTTGACGCCGTGCCGGCGGATTGATCCGGCGAGTTCCTCCATTCCAAAAATCGGCGGATCGATTTTCTTGTCGCGTCGCCGCTTTGGGTCGGCGTCGAACGCGGCGACAATCTCAAAACCTTCCTTTTCAAAACCGCGATACGAAAGCAGCGCGAGCCCAAGGTTTCCGACTCCGACCAGGATGACCGGCTGCAGGCGGGTCGTGCCCAGTTCATCGGAAATCATCTGGAACAATTCGGTTACGTCGTAGCCGAGTCCGCGCGTGCCGAACTGGCCGAAGCAAGCCAGGTCTTTGCGCAGCTGGGTCGGTTTGACCCCGGCGACCCTAGCCAGCGCCTCGCTGGAGACGGTCTGGATGCGATTGTCTTTCAAGCGGGCGAGGCAGCGCAGATAGACCGACAGCCGGTAAATGGTTTTACGCGGAATTTCCGGATGGGATTTTTTCAATGCGCGAGGAATAGTTGAATTTGAGCCTTACGACCCGGCAGTTTGGCCGGCCAGCAATTGCGCGACGGCACGCGCGGCCCGCCGGCTGGCGCCCGGGCCGCCCAACGAAGCGATGATTTTGGCGAGTTTGGCCTTGGTTTCAGCGCGCTGGTGCGCGTCTCCGAGCAGTGCGAGTGCCGCGCGGGAAATGTTTTCCGGGGTGGCCTGGTGTTGGATGAATTCGGGGTAAACCTCTTCCTTCGCGAGCAGATTGGGCATGGTGGCGGTGTCCACGGTGGCGATGGCCTTGGCGATGCGGTAATTGATCCACGAAGTTTTGTAGAGCGTGACAGCGGGCACGCCGAAGCAGGCGCATTCCATGGTCACCGTGCCGGTTGAAGCCACGGCCACGTCGGCCCGGGCGAGGGCTGCGGGCAGGCCGCCGACCTGGATTTCGACACCGGTCGGTGTGCCCATGGATTTCGCGAGTTGGGCCAGCATTTCACTGGGGAGAACCATGTTCGCGCGAAGGCCGGGCTGTTTTTCTTGAATCAGTTTCAAGGCGCCGAGCATGGCCGGCAGGTGCCGCCTCAACTCGTTGGTGCGGCTCCCGGGCAACAGGAGCAATTGCGGCGCCCACTTTTCAGCGGATGCGGTTCGGACCTCCTTGCCCGGCTGGCGCAAACCGTCGTTCGAGTATCGGTCCACCATGGAATGGCCGACGAATTCCACGTGCAGTCGGGGAACGCGTTTCGCGTACCACTCCTTTTCGAAAGGGAACAGGCAGAGGAGCAAATCATAATCGCGGGCGATTCGATAGGCCCGTCCTTCGCGCGAGGCCCAGACCTGCGGCGAGACGTATTGAATGATCTTCGGGTTCCAGCTCTGAAAGATACCGGAGTGTTTGCGGACGTATTGCCGGATCGCATGACCGAAGCGCAAATTGAATACGCCATAGTCCACGCCGATGATCGCGTCGGGCTGACGCTCCACGGCCAGATGGAACAACTGATCGAAGAATCGGCGGAATTTGAGGTAATGCTGGAGCACGTCGGACAAGCCAATGACCGAATGCTGAGTGAGGTCAAAGGCGAGGTCCACACCGGCGGCCTTCATGCTCGGGCCGCCGGCGCCGAAAAACCGCGGCGCGAGCCCGGTTCGCAGGGGCTGCAGGTCGAGCGTGGGGCGGGATTCCGTCCGCTGAAGTTCTTCGCGCAAGGCGGCCACCAGCTCGGCGGCAAGCAGATCGCCGCTGGCTTCTCCGGCGATGAACATGAACGTTCTGGGCTTCACGGTTATTGTTCAACGCAAAGACGCGAAGACGCAAAGCAATTTCACTGGATCAAGCCGTCCAAAGATCGGCACTTCCCGGCACGGTGGATCCGGGAGATGGTCCCAAAGCCGGCGTCGAGGATTCCGGGTCAGCAGGTAGGTTTTCATTCGCCGAGCTTTTGCGTCTTTGGGTCAAGCCTTTTGGCTTTGAATCTGGCGGGTGATCTCGAACGCCAGGTCCAGCGCTTGCTTGGCGGAGGCGCCGCTGACCATCGGGGTTTGCTTTTTCCGCACGCATTTGACGAAGTCCTGCAATTCCAGCTTGAGCGGCTCCTCCTTGGCAATCGGCACCGGTTCGCGGACGATGCGTTTGCCGGCAAATTCGCTGACGATGGTCGAATCCTTGGAGGCCAGAAACTTTTTAAACAGGGAACTTTCCTCTTCGCTGTCGCGGGCGATGCGGTAGATGAAGCCTTCCTGCTCCCGATAATTGAGCGAGATGTAACTCGGCATCGCTCCGCCACTGAACACGCGAATTTTGCGCATTTTTTCCGGGCTGACGCGGCTCACGGTCAGATTGGCGATACAGCCGTTGACAAAGCGAAGCCGGGCGTTGGCGATGTCTTCCGATTTGCTTAAAAGGGGGATGCCCACGGCATCGACGCTGGCCACGGGTGATTTTACGAAAGCGAGCACCACGTCCAGGTCGTGGATCATCAGGTCCAGCACCGCCCCGATGTCGGTGCTTCGGGCCGGGTACGGCGAGAGCCGGTGGGTTTCGATGAACCGCGGGTCCGTCGCGACGGTTTGCAGGTAGGTGAAGACTGGATTGAAACGTTCGACGTGGCCCACTTGCAGGACGAGGTTCTTCTTCTGCGCGAGCTGCACCAGTTCCGTCGCCTCGGCGGCGTTGTCCGTCATCGGTTTTTCCACCAGCACGTGTTTGCCCTGCTGGAGCATCGTCCTGGCGAGAGCGAAATGGGTGACGGTCGGGGTGACGATGTTCAGCGCGTCGCTGGCGGCGGCGGCTTCGGCGATGGAACCGAAGGCGCGCACGCGGTATTTTTGCGACCATTTGCGCGCCACGTCGGCGGCCATGTCGTAAACCCCGGTGAATTCCACCTGCCCGGCGGCGGCCAGACCGGCGTAGATGCGCGCGTGCTCTTTGCCCAGCGAGCCCACCCCGAGCACGGCGACCCGGACTTTTGCACTTGAAGTTGCCACGCGGCGAGTCTGCCACTTTCTGCCGCTCGCCGAAAGGTGAAATAAATCCCCTTCCGGCAAAGGGTGCATCTGGAGAGCGTGCGGCCCAAACAGGTCCCGGCATTCGGACCGCGACCGGTATCTCGGTCGCAGCGGATTGAACTGCCTGAGATGACCGGAGATTCTGAGGTCGTGCGAGCATTCCTTCCTGCTGCGCGCCGGGACGTCGCGCGGTCCAGGGCAAGCAGGAACGGCTCGCGAGGACGCTCGCCCCACCCGATTTGAATTTGACAAACTTTGGACTTTGAACTTTGGGCTTTGGACTCATAAAGTATCCCGGTGCCGGTTCTCACTTATATTTTGACTGCGCTCACCGGGTATTTGCTGGGTTCGATTCCGACGGGATTCCTGGTGGCCAAAGCCCGCGGCATTGACATCCGCACCGTTGGCAGCGGCAACATTGGCGCGACCAACGCGTTCCGGATTCTTGGCAAGCGTGCCGGCATTTTTGTGCTGTTGGTGGATGCCTTGAAGGGGTGGGTGGCAGTGCAGGTCGTCGCGCCGCTCGTGGCGCAGGCGATTCCGGGCGCGCCGGAGGTTTATTTGCGGATCACCGCTGGCATTGCCGTGATTCTCGGCCACAACTTTACCTGTTGGCTCCGGTTCAAAGGGGGAAAGGGCATTGCAACCTCGGCGGGCGTTCTGGTCGCGCTGGTGCCCTGGGCGCTGCTCATCATCCTGGGCATCTGGATCATCCTGTTTCTCCTCACGCGCTACGTCTCGGTGGGATCCATCGCCGCCTCGTTTGCTCTCCCGTTCGCCACCTGGTTTGCCCAAGGTCATGACCCCGGCTTGACGGCAGTCACCGGGGCGATGGCTGCGCTCGCGATTTACAAGCATCGCCGCAACATTCAACGTCTGCTCGACGGGACGGAAAATCGGATTGAATTCAAGAAAAAGGAGGTGGCGCCGTGAATATAGCAGTTCTCGGAGCCGGGGCCTGGGGAACCGCGCTGGCCAAGGTGCTCCACGAAAACGGCAATGCGGTGACGTTGTGGGATATCGATGCGGCGACGCTCGACGAACTGCGAGCGGGCCACAACGAACGTTACCTGCCGAAGGTGCCGTTGCCGACGGATTGGAAAGTGGAAGCGGACTTCGCGAAGGCCGTCGGCGGGCGCGAGTGCCTGGTGATGGCCATCCCGTCGCAATCGTTCCGGCAGGTCGCCTCGAAGTTGAAAGGGCATCCGGGCATCCTTGTGAGTGTCACCAAGGGCATCGAGTTTGAAACGGGCGAAACGATGAGCCGGATTCTGCGCGAGCAGGCGCCGGCCGATCGCGTCGTTGCGCTGTCGGGACCCAGTTTTGCGCGCGAGGTGGCGCTTTCCATTCCCACCACGGTGGTCTGCGCGAGCGAGAGCGACGGCACGGCGCGAACGGTGCAGGGGCTCTTTCACCGGCCGGAGTTTCGCATTTACCGGAGCACCGACGTCCTGGGCGTGGAGTATGGCGGCGCGCTGAAGAACGTGATCGCCATTGCGGCCGGTGTGAGCGACGGGCTGGGTTACGGCGACAACACGAAGGCCGGACTGGTCACCCGGGCGTTGTCGGAGATGCGGCGGCTGGGCGTGGCCTGCGGCGCGCAGGCCGACACTTTTGCCGGCCTCAGCGGGTTGGGGGACCTGATGTTGACCTGTTTCTCGAAACAAAGCCGCAATCGGGACCTGGGTGAACGGCTCGGACGCGGCGAAACCATGGCGGCCATTCAGGCTTCGCAACCGAAGCTGGCCGAAGGTTATCCCACTGCCCGCGCGGCGCAGCGGTTGTCGCGGGAAAAGAAGGTGCCGACGCCGATCATTGATGAAGTTCACGCGCTGCTTTACGAAGGCAAAGATCCGAAACGGGCGGTGAAAGACCTGTTGACCCGCGCGTTCAAGGCGGAAGACTGATTCAGTGCGGACTTTTCCGGAATTCCGCACTCCGCACTCCCCATTCTGAACTCAGCTCAGCCCGCGATCGCTCCTTTGATGAGCTTCATCAAATCCGCGTAGGCATCCACCGCCTTGAACTGGGGGAACTGTTGTTTCACGTTGTCCGGCGCATGGAACAGGAAGCCGACGTTGGCTTCGATCAGCATGGCGGTGTCATTGAAGGAATCGCCGGCGGAAATGACGTGATAGTTCATGCGCTTGAAAGCCGCGACCGCTTCGCGCTTCTGTTCCCGGATGCGGATCTGGTAATTCGTGATGCGGTCGTTTTCGACGACGAGCCGATGGCAGAGAAGGGTGGGCCAGCCGAGTTGGCGGAGCAGGGGAGTGGCAAACTGCTCGAAGGTATCCGAGAGAATGATCACCTGCACCAGCGAGCGGAGTTCATCCAAAAATTCTGTGCCGCCGTCCAAGGGGCGGAGCGAGCCGATGACCTGTTGAATATCGGAGAGCTTCAGACCGTGCCGGTCCAGGATGGCGAGGCGACCGCGCATGAGCTTGTCGTAATCCGGCTCGTCGCGCGTCGTGCGGCGCAATTCCG
>CAZFOA010000137.1:0-10346 GCA_964520205.1 uncultured Verrucomicrobiota bacterium
GCAATTCACAAGAATATACCCGTCAAGCGTCATTTCCCGAACGAAGCGCCTCATGGAAACTCGATTATTAAAAATGTTCTGCATGGTGGCCGACAGCGGCAGCCTCGTCAAAGCGGCGGGCAAACTGCATTTGACCCCTTCCGCCGTCAGTCATGGCATCAAGGCCCTGGAGGTGGACCTGGGCTGCCGGATCTTCGAGCGCGCCGGAAAAAAAATGCTGTTAAACCAGGCTGGCGAACAGTTGCTGGCACAAGTGCGCCCGCCGTTGATGGCTCTGGACGCTGCCGCTGACTCCATCAAACGGTTGGCCAGGCTGGGCAAAACCCGCCTGCGCATCGGTGCCGCCGCGACAGCTTGCGGCTATATTTTGCCGGGAGTCATCCGTGAATTGAAGAAAGCCAATGCCAACCTGGAACTCCAGGTCGAGTCCGGTAATACGCCGGAAATGCTGGAATTGGTCCGGATGAACAAGGTGGACCTGGCCATCGGCGTCGCCCCCGAAAGCCATCCGGGACTGGAAGAACACCCCCTGTTCCGGGACGAACTCATGTTCACCATGGCACCCTCGCATCCGTGGGCCAGCGGGCGTTCGATTTCCCGCGAGGAATTGCACCAGCAGCCGATCATCCTCACTCAACACTCGAGCCAGACCGCGCAATTGATCACCCGCTTTTTCCACGATCTCAAAATCGTCCCCAGCACCATCATGGAAATCGCCAGCGTGGAAGCCATCAAGGAACTCGTGAAGCTGAACCTGGGCGTGTCGGTGCTCGCGCCCTGGACGGCCGAAAAAGAGGTGCTTCGGGGAACCCTCAAAATGCGTCCCCTCGGCGCCAAACCGCTCACGCGGCATTGGGTGGTCCTGTCCCTCGCCGGAAGGCAGTTGAACGCGGAGGAAATAACGTTCTGCCGGCTTTGCCGAAACCACGCCACCGGCATGCGCCTGGATCGGCGCGACGTGCCGGGGCTGAAGGATTGATCATCTTTGGGGACTTATACCGCCGGTTCCTGCCCCGAAAATGGGGTCACATCTTTACATTCTACTTTGCAGCAGTTTTCGAGCTTGGCTAAGAACACGGGCCAAACCCGCCTCTTTCGCCACCCTGTTCTCAAACCGCTTCACAGCAGCGCTCACACTCACACAATCAATTCCGCCCGCTGCCTTGCCAAGTTCCTTCAACTTCAACCCGCAGGCTCTTCGGCCCAAATACAGCACCAGATCCCGCCCCCAGTCTCCATAACGGTCGCGAAATATTTCCCATTTCTCGCCCTTCAGCTTTTCCACTACCGCGATCGCCTCGGCAAGTCCGGGCCTTCCCTGCAAAGCAGAATGTAGAATGAAAAGATGTGACCCTAATTCACGAGGACGCCTGCGCTACGAGGCCGTGACCCTAATTCACGAGGACGCCTGCGCTACGAGGCCGGGCCGGTTCAGGGTCCGTCAGCAGTTCCAAAAGGAATAGGGGACTTCTGGCGAGCCGCTTTCTTTTTAGAACAGCCGGCTCACGAGATGCTCGCCCCAGCTTTCCGGAAAGATTTATGGCGCCACGGAAAGCCGGTAGAAACGTTTCGAGTCCGGGCCGATCGTGTCCGAGGCATTCAAAGTATCGCTGGCGGCGGTGATGGGGCTGCCCAGGTTGATCCACGCCGATTGGGCGAGGTTGGTCTTGTACTGCACCTGGTAGGCCAGGCCGATCATCGCATTCCAGGTGAACGTGATCGTGCCGGCTGCCGCGGTGACCGTTTGGAATGGAGGCGCAGGAAGGGGTTGCACGCTGACGTCATCGAGCGCGAAGTAGCTTGGATCGTTCTGGAACGAGAATTTCAGGAGGGAACTGGATCCGGTTGCGGTGGCGATAAACTGCAAGTTGAGCCAGCCATTGCCGGGAAACACCAGCGGATTCGACAGGTTTGTGAGGGTGATTGCGTTCCAGCTGGCTTGAAACTGACTTGGCGGATTCGGTGTTGTGCCGTCGGTGCTGTTGAACCAAAAGGAAACCAGATAAAGTTGTCCAGGAGAAGTTGGTAGTGTCTCAGAGAGGAACCCTTGCGACCCCAACGTGCCCAACAACGCAAAGAAATTGCCCGAGTTGGGATCAACCGTGGTGGTGCCATTGACCACGACAGTGCCACTCACACTCGAATAAGAATTGTCTCCGGCAAGCGTCCAACCGGTGAAGTCGCCAGTTTCGAACCCACCATTCTGGACCAGTTCGAAAGGAGACACCGTCAACGTGAACTGGCGTGCTTGGGCGATTCCGCTGGTGGCGTTGGAGAACAGGACGCTCGAAGCATAAATTCCCGGGGCCAGAGTGTTGGCGGCAGATTTCAAGCTGGCGGTGACAGTGGTTGTGCCGTTGGCAGCCAGGGTGCCGCTGCCGGGAGAAATGTTGAGCCAGAACGGCGACGGGTTGATGGCCGACCAGTTTAACGAAGTGCCGCCCGAGTTGGTCAAGGACAAGACCAGCGTATTCGGGCTGAAGGGGCCGCCGAAGGTGCCGGTGGCGCTAAAGCCGGATCCCGGCACGATGCCCAAAGAAGAGTCGGGCATCGCGAGCGCGGTGATCAGGGCAATCCCGTTTGGCGTGCCCCAGCCCGTGCAAAGATCGTAGCCGGTGACGGCGGGAAAATTGAGTCCGCTGCCGGATTTTTGGTTGCTGCCAGTGGTGACATCGTGGAAATCGGAGGTGTAATTTGCGCCTTTGCCGATGGCGTAAATCGCTGAATTGATAAGCCCAACGCTGGGTCTGCTGCTGGCTGCGGCTTGTTGATTGACCAGCGCGATGAAACCCGCCCACAGCGGCGCGGAACAACTGGTGCCGGAAAATCCACCGGACACGGTATTGTCGTGGATGACCCAGATGTGATTGCCGACCATCGCGACATCGGGAATGTTGCGCTTGGTCGTTGACCCGAGGTTGGCCGACATGTTGATGCCTTGTTGCCAGGGGGGAATATTGTAAAAGGTGCTGACGCCGCCGCTGCTGCCCCCGCCACTCGCGCTCCAGACGGTCTCTGATGCCCAGGATGCGCCCGTCCCGTTCATCGTCAACGTCGTGGCGCCGACGCTCGTGACGTTGGTGCTATCCACAGGGACCGTTAGATTCGTCGATACATTGATCAGGCTGTCATACGCATCGCTGTCGCCGGAGGCTTGAAAGTAGGACTGGCCCTGTGTCGCCAGTTGCTTGAGAAGATTGTCCGTGGTCGTGTTGGGACCGCCGCTCCAAGTCCAGGAAGAGCTGAATTGCTTGACCGCGGTGTTTGTGGTCATGCTGGCCAGGACACTGTTGCCGAGGTTCCCTTCAATGACAACCACTTTGGAAAGGCCCGGCGCCATGGCGATGGCCATCTCGATGTCCAACGACACTTCGCCCACGCCTCTGGGATCGCCGCTGTATCCGGGAATCCCGCTGACCGAATCCACCAGGATATTCTGCAGCGGAACAAGGTTCGTCAATCCCGCCTGACCCTGGTAATTGGTGATGTCGTTTGCGAAGTAGCCGTCAAATTCGAGCAGACCGACCATCTGCCCAGCGCCCGTCAGCGAGACGCCGGGCGCATAGGCCCTCCTGAAATCGTACCCCAAAAAATTACCGCCTGGCCCCGAGCCGGCGTTTGGAGTTGCCGCCGTCGGGTTGAGCAGGGCGGGGATGGGTTTGAGATTGGGATGCGGCAAGGCAAAATCATTCAAGCCGCTGATGTCCGCCACCGGAACTGCCAGGTCAAGCGACGGCTCAATGTCCGGCGAATAGAACGTTCGATTCTCCTTCGGATGCCGGTAAACCCGCATGCTGACATGGAACGCCTTCTCGATGTCCGCCACCGCCCCGTTTACATTCAGCACGGTGCGGTTTGGATACGTGGCGGTCACTGTCAGGCCGTTCGCCGCCGCGAAGCGAATGACCGCCTGGTAATCGCTCTCCGACGGGCCGAACTGTTCGGTGAACTGTTCCAGCGTCAAAAACTGGCGGTAGTTGGCGCTCGCGGGGTCGTAGAGTTCCTGGAGAAGTTGTCCGAGGGCTGCCTCGTTGCGCAAGGGCAGCCCGATGGCCAGGGCCAGCCGTTGCGTGGCGGCCAGTCGGCCGATCGGTGTCAGATTTGCAGCCGCTTCCGGGACGTGGCCATGCAGCAGTTGCCTGCGGGCAGGTTGGGAAGGCGCGGGAACTGCGAGCAGGAGCATGGGAATCAGAATCCAGGAAAGACGGATTTTTTTCATAAAATCACTTGCAACACCCAGCGTAGCGACCGGTTAGATCAGATTATGGCGCCAATTCAGGCTCATTTTCAAGCAAATTATGGGCAATCGAAGCCGCACAGGACCGCATACGGTTCTCATGAACCTATATTCCAGGTGCCCAACTCTCTTCTGACAGACGGGGTTCAGTCAAACAACATACGATAACATGACCCGTGTGGGGGATTGCACGGCATGCAGGCGCCGTCCGAGCGGGCACTTTGCTAATCTGTCTTGGGAAGCCTGGATTTCTTCCGCCGCGCCACCACGCATCCGAGCGCCAGCATCCCAAGGCTTGCGAAGCCCGGTTCAGGCACTCCCGCCACGAGTTGGTTTTGGCAAGTCTTACCAGCTTGATCCAGGAGCTGAAGGATTTCCACGTCGAATACTCCGTTATTGGGAGCCGTGATGTGATTCAAACCAAGGTCTGCAACGGCGAGATCGTAGAACGGATTTCCGGCTCCGCCGCTGGGAAAACAAGGACCGCCGGTCTGGTGGCCTTGAAGATTCCAAATCGCCGCCTGCAGTTCTCCGGCCTCGGTGCGCCGGGCGTCGGTGTCGATGTAATCAAATCCATCCAGCTCGCCTTTGGCAAATTTGGAGTAGAGGAATGCCGTGCCCTCGGTCAGCGCGCGCCCCTGGCTGTCCGTGTCGCTAAGCGTGAGGCTGTAGGCCACGCCCGGATTGAAGGTCACACTGGCTTCGACGCAGAATGTTTCAAACCCCCCGTTGACAATCGTTGCCGGGACATAGGCATTGAGAAAATTCGGGGGCGTGGTTTCGGCCGTAAACTCACCGCCATTTCCAAACGAGTAGATGCTTTCGTTCAAGACAATCGCGTCATTGGCCGAAGCCGGCGCCGCGATCACAGCGCTCAACACCATTACTCCCGCAATCAGCAGATTCACTTTCATTCTATCGACAAAAAAACACATTTGCTTCCAGCGCCCGTCATCGCTGTCATCGCTTCAAATTACCGGACCCCAGGAAAATTCATAAACCCGTTATTGCGGATACCGGCCCGGAAAAATACGGTCGGGAAAGTACGGATGCGGATCTGTCCTGAACCCGGCAACCGTGAGTGTTGTCGGAGACGGAAACGGGAAACGTGTCTTAGGAACGCAGACTCCACATGCCCGCCCCGCTTCTGACAGACGGGGCTCTGTCGAAAAGCATTGGATCATAAGAACTGTTGCATTGACGTTCGAAGCCAGGTAGGTTCAATCCATCACCTGAGAGCCAGTGCTATTGCGCTGATACGAGACTGTCTCGAAGTGTTGTATCCGGAAAACGGAGCATGCGATGAGGCATTTTGCGATGGTTGCCGCGGCGTTACTCGCCGCAAGGTCTGCCGCTGCCCAAGCCTTCAACTGGTTGGCGGATCAACGATCGGTGAATGTCTCCGGCTGGGCTCAGGCTGCGCCCGATCCGACAACAAATTATCTGAACGGTCAAGGTTCCTTGACTCCCTTTGCGGACTTCACGGGAAATGCGAGCGGCGGAGTCAACGCCTACAGCGTGGGCACGGGTCCTTACGGTCTGGATGTCTCGGCTTCTGCTCAGAGCCAGGCGAGCCAGGACTCCCTGCTGACGCCAACACAGCTCCTTGTGAGCTCGAGCGTGCGGGCGACCACCGCGTCGTTGTTGCCGACGTGGGGCGGGGCGTGCGATGCCGAAGCGCAGTCGCTTCTCGAAATCAGTTTCAGCGTTTCCAGTACTCTGGAGTACAATCTCTCGGCAAGCAAAAACCTTTACGTCATCGGGGTCGGATCCATTGATTTTGGTTGCAGCTTATCCTCGGTCAACCAGGGCGTGATATGGTCTGGGTTCGACACGTTTTCTCAACCCGTCTCCGGAATGCTGGTGTCAGGGGACCTTTACACGATCCAGGTGTTGCTGGACGCAAGGACAAGCACTCCGGATCCGCTGGGAACGGATGTTCACGTAGGAATGGACGTGGCCTTCACCATCATACCCGAGCCGTCATCGATTTGGCTGCTGGTGATGGCGCTGGCCGGTCTTTTTGTCTCGCGACACAAAGGTTTGCAGCAACGCGGTCCAAGCCGTGGGTCACAGTGAATGATCGAGCCGGTCTCCTCTCTGAATTCGTGCGGAGCGATGCTCCACCCTCCGATCAATGGATACGCTGCCCCGGGAACCTCTCCCTTGACCTGCAATCAACTAATCCTTAGTTTCAGTTTATGGCGAATGTGAAAAAGAAGAAGCTCCGGCGCCGGGCGGTCATGCTCGGGGTCGGCCTGGATTCCGACGGCCACAAGCGGCTCACGACGGGTCCGAACTTCGCCCTGATGGGAGGCTCCCAGGAAACCCACGAGTTGATGACGGAAAAGGTCATCAAGATCAACGAGAAGCTTGCGGCCAAGGGCCGGCAATTGGAGGAAGTCAGCCGCGACGAATTCGACGATCTCGCCCATGAAGTCGGGTGGTCCCGGCCTCGGCCCAATTGAGACGCATGGCTGCCGGTGACACTTATCTTCCGATCGTGGTGCTGCTGGTCGCCGCGGTGGTATTCGCGCTGGTTCCGCTGGCCCTGGCCTGGGTCTGGTCGAAGACGTTTTCACCGCGCAAACCGGGTCCGGACAAGAACGCGACTTACGAATGCGGCCTGGAATCCAAAGGCGACGCCTGGGTCCAGTTCAAGTCGGAATATTATCTCTACGCGATTATTTTCCTGATCTTCGACGTGGAAACCATTTTCCTGCTCCCGTTTGCGGTGTCCTTCGCCAGTCTTTCGATCGGCGCCTTCATCGCCATGATGGTTTTTCTGCTGCTGCTGGCCGAGGGCCTGGTCTGGGCGTGGAAGAAAGGGGTGCTGACGTGGAAATGAGAATTGGAACGGGCCGATGGAGTCATGGAGTGGCGGAGTGATGAGCAATTCCTCGATCCTCCAGCGCTCCGGCGTCCCGGCGCTCCCTTCTGCCGTGGACGAGGGGCTGCGCAGCGAATTGCAGAAGCAGGGAATTTTCACGATCACCCTGGGAGAACTTTACAATTGGGGCCGGAGAAATTCCGTCTGGCCGCTTCAGTTTGGCCTGGCCTGCTGCGCCATCGAGATGATTGCCACCTCCATGGCGCGTTATGATCTCGCCCGTTTTGGCGCCGAGGTTTTCCGGCCCTCGCCGCGGCAGGCGGACCTGATGATCGTGGCGGGCACGGTCACCAAGAAAATGGCGCCGCAGGTCGTGCGGCTTTTCAATCAGATGGCGGAGCCGAAATACGTCATTGCCATGGGCGCATGCGCCATCTCCGGCGGCCCCTTTAAACAAGGCTACAACGTGCTCAAGGGCATCGACCGTTACATTCCGGTGGACGTCCACATCCCGGGCTGTCCGCCGCGGCCGGAAGCCTTGCTGCACGCGTTCATGACGCTGCAGAATAAAATTGACGGGCAGCAGCTCACGGGCGCGGGCCGGCCGCGGCATTTGAACGCCGAGGCGCCGAGCGAGTTTCCCGTGCCGAAATTCGGCGCGCACGATCTGGAGCCGCCGAACAATCCGGATCTCTGGCGTCCCCCCGGCAAGGGACGCGAAAAGCTGAATTCTTGAGGAAACAACATTTGTGATTCCCCTCGAACAGATCAAAGCCCTGATCGCCGCGGCCGTCCCCGGCGCGCGGGTGGAGATCGTGCCGAACGACAGTCCGTCCGGCCAGCGCTCGCTGCTCGTGGACTCCGGGCATGGCGCGGCGGCGGCGGCGTTCCTGCGCGACGACCTGGAGCTGCGGCTCGATTACTGTTCCAATGCCACCGGCGTGGACTGGCCGGAACTGGAGATTTCCGAAAAGGTGAAGGTCAGAAAAGTGGTGGAAGGCGTGGAGAAAGAGGTTGAAGAAGTCAAGAAGACCAGGCGTCCCGGCTTTCTGGAGACAGTTTATCACCTTTACTCGATGGAAAAAAAGCACGGACCGGTCATTCTCCGGTTGCGCACGGAGAATCGGGTGGACCGGAATCATTTGCCCTCGCTCACTCCGGTCTGGCGCAGCTGTGAATTTCAGGAGCGCGAAATTTACGATCTTTACGGAATCATTTTTGACGGCCACCCCGATTTGCGCCGCATCCTGATGTGGGATGGTTTTGCGGATTATCCAATGCGAAGGGATTACGTCCCGCCCGATGACTACGAATACGAACCGACGCCCCACGATGAGGTGCTGGAGCGGGCGAAGCGGCATTGTCCGCCGGAGGCAAAGGCATGAGCGTCGCCGCGGAACCGCCGGTGAAGAATTATGAGGTCCTGCCGAAAGGCGCCGCCAACAGCTCGACCGAAGGTGAGCTGCTCGAAGTCGCCATGGGGCCGCATCACCCGTCCACGCATGGTGTGTTTCGCATGGATGTGGTCCTGGATGGCGAACGCGTCGTGAAACTGAAGCCGGTTTTTGGCTATCTCCATCGCAATCACGAAAAAATCGCCGAAGGCACGACCTACCTGTCGTCGATGCCTTACACCGACCGGCTGGATTACTTTTGCTCGCTCACGAACAACTGGGCTTACGCGCTGGCGGTCGAAAAGCTCGCCGGGCTGCAGGTCCCCGAACGCGCCGAATATATCCGGGTCATTACCGCCGAGCTGACGCGGCTGCAGAACCACACCTGCCTGATCGGCTTTCTGCTGCAGGACATGGGCGCGCTGGGCACGCCGCTGATGTACGCATTTCGCGAGCGCGAAAAAATCCTGGACCTGTTCGAAGGGCTCACCGGGGCGCGGATGATGTGCAATTACATGCGGTTTGGCGGTTGCCGGGTGGATTTGCCCGCGGGCTGGCTGGAGCAGGCCAGACAAGTGGTGGAGAATTACCCGCATTTTCTGGACGAATACGAACGGTTGCTCAACGAAAATGAAATTCTCATCGCCCGGTCCCAGGGTGTCGGCGTGTTGTCCCGCGAACTGGCCGTCAACGCCGGCATCACCGGCCCGATGCTGCGGGCCAGCGGCGTGAATTACGACGTTCGCAAGGTGGACCGTTACGGTTTCTACGAGCGGTTCGAGTTTAAGATCCCGCTCGGAGATCACGGCGACGTCTTCGACCGGTACATGATCCGGCTGCTCGAAATGCGCGAGTCGCTGAAAATTCTCCGCTCGGCGCTCGCGGACATTCCCTCGGGCCCGGTCATGGATCCGAAAGCGAAGCTGCGCGGATTTCGGCCCAAAGCCGGCGAGGCCTACGGCCGCATCGAGGCGCCGAAAGGCGAGCTGGGTTTTTATCTCATCAGCGACGGCTCGCCGAACCCGTACCGCTATCGCGTCCGGCCGCCAAGCCTGATCAACCTGACCATTCTGGAGGACCTGTGTCTGGGGCAGCTTGTGGCGGACGTGGTCGTCATTCTCGGCAGCGTGGACATCGTGCTGGGGGAGGTGGACCGGTGAAAACCGTTTTGTTGCAGGTTGAAAGTTGCAGGTTGCAGGTTGTGGGCTGCACCAGCTTGGGAATTCTGGACCTGCAACCTTCAACTTTCAACCTGCAAGTCAGCTTATGCTAGGCGAAGGCATCCTCAAAGGCATGGCGGAAACGGCCCGCAATTTTGTGGGCAGTTACGTCAGCAAAGACCGTCTGACCACGGTCGAATATCCCGAAGAGCGATTGCCGTTGCAAGAGGCGACGCGCCAGTTTCCATTTCTGGTTTACGACGGCGCCGACTGGGAGAAGGGGTTGCGCTGCGTCGCCTGCCAGATTTGCGAGAAGGAATGCCCGCCCAAATGCATTTACATCGAGAAGAGCAAGGACAAGAAACCGGATTACATCGGCAAACCGCAGCTTTATCCGGCCACCTTCGACATTGATCTTTCGGTTTGCATGAGCTGCCAGATTTGCGTCGAGGTCTGCCCCTTCGATGCCATCAAGATGGACACCGAGTATGAACTGAGCACGGACGACCGTTTTGGCGGATTGCTCGTTCATAAGGAGCAATTGGCGAAGTCGAACCAACATTACCGCAGGATTCATCCGACGGAATCGGCGGAAGTGGACGGGCGCCTGACGGCCGAGAAAGTGAAGGCGGAGGCCAAAGCCAAAGCGGACGCCGAGGCCAAGGCGAAAGCCGCGGCGGCGCCGAAACCGAAATTGGCAGGGGAATGATCGGCAGAGGAATGAG
>CAZFOA010000138.1:0-10322 GCA_964520205.1 uncultured Verrucomicrobiota bacterium
AGGCGGCCGATATAGGGGTTCAAGCTGGCTGATGTCGGGACTTGCGCGGCCGATTTGCCGTTTTCAAGTGCCCATTGTTGTTTGGCCGCATCAATCTGACGAAGATTGTTGATGCAAGCATTGGTTTGGGAGGTTTGACGCGCGCGGACGAAATTCGGGATCGCGATCGCAGCCAACAATCCAATGATCGCCACAACGATCATGATTTCCACGAGGGTGAATCCCGCTTTGCAGGAACTTTTCATTTTCATAGAGTCATCTTATCTAAAGTGAAAGGTTAGCATAACTTACACCAATCTGAGAATGAGAACCTGTTTTCACGTTCAGCCAGCCCTAGTTCTATTGAATATAACAAACATTGTGCAACATTAAGTATTATCTTTGGTTGCTTCGTTTCGGGTTGAACTGAGGATGGGGTTTGTCGGGTCAATTCCCGTCATTTTGTAGGACATTTTTGTCTCGATTAAAGACATCTTAGCACTTGAGAACTGCCTGGGACGGGGTTAGGTACAGTATATATGACCGAGCGTTCTGAAATCGGCTTAAGACATGCCCTGAAGGATTGGCAATCCCGGCAAAGGGCCGATGGCAATCTGGCGGCGGTGCTGGTTTTAGCATCCATCTTTCCGACGGTTTACTTTCTCTGCGCGCCGAGTCCCGTCACTGCGTCGGTCATGGGCCTGTTTCTTTGTGCTCTGGGCATTGCTTGTTTCCGGCTGCTGAATTCGGCCGCGCAAGTGGTTGAGATTCGTGATCGCCTTCAGCCACGGTTCGCGGCATCAGTCATCGAGGTGGAGGTTCTGCCGATCTTCAGCCACCCGGCAGGCATGGAAGAACCGGTTCCTGCTTACGCGCGGAGCAAAGCTCTTCTGAATTGACGAAACGTCGCCGCAAGCCGGCCGTTGCCCTGGAGTCAATCAATGGTCCAGGCAACCCCAGCCGAATCGCTCCGTCACCGGCCAATAAACGAAGAAAGCCCTACCGATGACGTTGCTGGACGGAAAATCTCCCCAATACCGTGAATCCAAACTGTTCATGGTATTATCGCCCATGACCATGAGGTGGTCTTTGGCTACTTCGTAAGCCGCAGATTGGTTCGGAAAGAGCGGCATGAACACTGCGCCGGGCGGGAGGAAATTTTCCAGAACTTTCTGGTTCACTTGTCCCGAATAATGGCTCTCTCGGGGAGGATCGCCCGGATTAAACCCGTACACACTTCCAAAGTGGGGCGTGGCCGCATCAAGACGTTTTCCGTCGATGATGAGATGCCGGTCGTCGCCGATCTGCACTTGCTCTCCCGAAAGCGCGACCAGGCGCTTTATGTAAAACTGATCCTGGGGCAAACTGTCGATGCCTTTGGTCTGGAAGACAATGATTTCGCCCCGCGTCGGCTGCCGAAAATTATAAGTCATGCGATCGACGAACAAATGGTCTCCGGCGCTGATCCGCAGATTCACGATGTCGTCGCCCTTATGAAAAAACTGGCGGTCGTGAATTCCCGCCCGTTGTTTCAGAGAGCTGCTGCCGTAATCGGGCGGAAACCAGATGGTATAGGCTCTGCCTCCCTGAAACAGGGTCTGTTTGATATTGAAAATGAAGAATCGGATCGGCTCCCCCACCCCTTGCAATTCACCGTCCGTTTCCGCGACCCGATGCACATAAGAAACCCCATGAAACCATTCCTTGAATCGTTCCCAGGCGGCGGGAATCTTCACGGTACTGTCCGCACTCGAAGTCACGCCATAGAGCGTCGGCTGCATCGAGCCGGTGGGGATTTTGAACGGCTGCAGGAAGAAGGTGCGAACGCCCAGGGCCACCGTGAGGGCGACGAGCAACACCTCCACATTTTCGCGCCAGCCGGCGTTTGGATACGGCTGGAGCCATTTGTTGGCGGTTTCATCGAGAGTTGCCATCTGTTTTTCGAGCGCCGCCTTGTCCGCCCAGGTTCGGAGCAAGTCATTCGTCTGCCGCAACACCAGGTCGATTTCCCCGACCGCTTTGAGCGTGAGAATATCGAGTTGATGGTGCAGGAGTTTTTCGACGTGATTGCGCATCGCGCGCGTCTCACGGACGGTCTGGGATAGAAACCATTGAAGAATCATAATAGGAGTCGGGAATCCCGGATCGGGGGGTGGGAAGGAAAAACGGGTGAGGTGTCCAGGATTGGATCAGGTTCTTGGTTCGGCTTCATGCCTTGAGCACCTCGATGAAGGCTTCCTGTGGAATGTTCACCGAGCCGAACGATTTCATCCGCTTTTTGCCTTCCTTCTGTTTCTCCAGCAGTTTGCGTTTCCGCGTGATATCGCCGCCATAACATTTTGCGGTGACGTCTTTGCGGAGGGCGCTGACGGTTTCGCGCGCGATGATTTTCCCGCCGATGGCGGCCTGGATGGCGACGGCGTATTGCTGGCGGGGAATGACTTCCTTGAGCCGGGCGGCGAGCGCCCGTCCCCTGCCCTCCGCCTTGTCGCGATGCACGATGCAGGAGAACGCGTCCACCGACTCGTTATTGACGAGCATATCGAGCTTGACCATGTCGGATTCCCGGTAGCCGGCGATTTCGTAATCCATCGAGCCGTACCCGCGCGTGATGCTTTTGATGCGGTCGTGGAAATCAATCAAAATCTCATTCAGCGGAAGCAGGCTGGTGAGCATGACCCGGCGGGAATCCAACGTTTCGGTATGATCCACATTGCCGCGCTTCTCGGAAATCAGCGCCATCATGTCGCCGATGTATTCATTCGGGCAGATCACGAACGCCTTCACTGTCGGCTCTTCGACGGTTTGGATGTAATTCGGTTCCGGCAGAAAAGCGGGGTTATCCACTTCTTTCAGGGTTCCGTCGGTGAGGGTCACCCGATAAATGACGCTCGGATACGTGGCGATGATGTCCATGCCGTATTCGCGGCGCAGCCGTTCCTGGACGATCTCGAGGTGGAGCAGGCCAAGGAAGCCGCAACGGAAACCAAACCCAAGCGCGACGGAAGTTTCTGATTGAAAGACAAAGGCCGAGTCATTCAATTGCAGCTTGGCCAGGTTCGACTTCAGGTGCTCGTAATCGGCGGTATTGATCGGGTAAATTCCGCTGAAAACCATTGGATGGATTTCCTTGAACCCCGGCAGCGTTGGCGAGGGGTGCCGGGTATCGGTGATGGTGTCGCCCATCTTGACCTCGAGCGGGCTCTTGATGTTGGCGGTGATATACCCGGTCTCGCCGACTTCAAGTTTTTCGCGCACATAAGGCTTCGGGTTGAAGCTCCCGACCTCTTTCACCTCCACATTTTTGCCGGAATGCAGCAGCTTCACCTGCATTCCCGGCTTCAGCTCGCCGTTAAAGACGCGGACGTGGGTGACGACGCCTTTGTAAGTGTCAAAGTAGGAATCGAAGCCCAACGCTTGCAGCGACGGTGCGCCGGTGGGTTTGGGCGGCGGGATTCGGGCGACGATGGCTTCGAGAATTTCGTCGATGCCGATGCCTTCCTTGGCGCTGGCCAGGATCGCGGAGTCGCCCGGCACGGCGAGGATATCCTCGAGCTGCCGTTGCGTCAGGGGAACATCCGCGTGGGGGAGGTCAATTTTGTTGATGACCGGGATGATGGTGAGGTTCTGTTTCATCGCCAGATGCATGTTGGCGACGGTTTGCGCCTCGACACCCTGCGCCGCATCGACGATCAACAAGGCTCCTTCGCACGCGCTCAGGCTGCGCGAAACTTCGTAGGAGAAATCCACATGCCCGGGGGTGTCGATCAGATTCAGTTCGTAGGTTTCGCCGTTCCTGGCCTTGTACAGCATTGTGACCGGGTGAGCCTTGATCGTGATGCCGCGTTCTTTCTCGAGGTCCATCGAATCGAGCAATTGATCCTCCATATCGCGAGTCGAAATGGTCCCGGTCCGGTGCAATAACCGGTCGGAAAGCGTGGTTTTGCCGTGATCGATGTGGGCGATGATGCTGAAATTTCTTATGTGCGCTGCGTCCATTCTATAAAATGACACGACGAGTGCCGGGTGGCCGGTGACGCGAACCCGTCGTAATCCGTCACCGGCCATCCTTCACTCGCCTCGTGTATCTCCACAAGGTAACGACCTTCCGGTTGAAGAAAAGGAAATTTGGGGTCCAAACCGCTTGACGCCGGCAGCGGCTGGCCGAGTTTGAACGCCGCATTCACTTTCCCTTTGAAATCGCATCTATTCTTGTCTCGATTCCATAACCCGTCGGCCGGCGGGTTTGTTTCGGAAACATTCGGAAGCGGGTTCGATCGTGAGGTGTTCCTGCGAATCCGGTTGGGATGGAGTTAAAAAGAAGAGAGCCGGATTTGCATCCGGCTCCCTATGAGAACAAAGCGCTTCGGCGATTTTCTTATAGCTTGCGCTGGCTACAAGCACCTGCCATTCGATGCGGCGCCACAGACATACGCCGCTAAGTCACACACGAACTACTGCGCTTCTGCATCGCAATGACAAGATCAGATTACTCGACTTCGCATTTCCTGCCAGTCACCAGTACTGGTTACAGCCTCGGATTTCACAACTATTTGGCGCCAGGGATTTTGCAATGCGCGCCCGGCTTCTACAGCGTGCCTCTCGCCCGGGATTCCTGTCATCGGCGCAAGAATTTTGCCACCGCTTCGGTCCGGGTTCTGACCTGGAGTTTTTCGTAAATCCGCCGGATGTAGGTATGCACGGTTTCGTAACTGATGCCGAGTCGTTCCGCGATTTCCTTGTAAAAAAAGCCTTGGGCCAGGCAATCCAACACTTCCTGTTCGCGCTGGGAGAGACCTTCTGTCGGATTGGGTGCGCCGGGAGCTTTTTGCAGGCTTTGCACGACTTTGCGGGCAATGTGCGTCGTCATCGGAGATCCGCCCTGAACGACTTCACGGATGGCCTCAAGCAGCTCCGCCTGCGGGGTGCGCTTGAGCATGTAGCCGGTGGCGCCGGCGGCCAGGGCGTTGAAAATGTTCTCGGTGTCCTCATAGACCGTCAGCATCACGATCTGGGTCTCGGGAATGAGTGGCTTGAGTTGGCGGACGCATTCGACCCCGTTCATCCCGGGCAGGTTAATGTCCATGAGCACCACGTTGGGGCGGTCTTGGGCGAGTCCTTTCAAGGCGTCCTCCGCATTGGCGTAATGGCTCAAGCACCGGAATCCGTCGTCGCGATTGAGCACCCGCGCCAGGGTTCCGCGCAACTTGTCGTTGTCTTCGACGATCGAGACAGTAATGGGCATAATCTTCGTCAGCGCTTTTCAATACGGGCCGTAAGCTGCACCAGCGTGCCACCCTCCGCTGCCGGGCCGATGGAAAATCCACCGCCAATATCCTCCATCCGTTTGCGCATGTTCCGCAATCCATTTCTTGCCGATTTTTCATCCGCGCCGGCAAACCCGCAGCCATTGTCCTGGATTTCGATGGTGAAACTGCCGTCGCGAAGCTGCAACCGGATCCAGGCTTCCGAGGCCCGCGCATGTTTCACCACGTTGTTGACGGCTTCCTTAAACGCCAGAAACATATTGTGCCGGACTTCGGGAGGAACACTGATTTCGGGCAACTGCACGGGCACTTCCAGCCGGTAACGCAATCCGGCTAGGGCGAAATAGTCCTGGGCATACTTGCAGGCATAGCTGATCAAGCCTTCCACGGTGTCGTTCGAAGGGTTTACCGCCCAGACAATCTCATCCAGCGAACGCGTTGTTTCGCGGGCGGTTTGCGAGATTTGCTGGGCATGAGAGGCGATTTCATCCGGCAGATCTTTGTCGGCCTCGGCCATCTCACCCAGCAACGTCACTTGAGTCAGATTGGCCCCCAGTTGATCGTGGAGGTCCCGGGCGATTCGGGCGCGTTCTTTCTCGAGTGCTTCCTGTTGCCGGAGTGTCGCCAGCTGACGCTGCAGTTTCTGGGTGGAGGCGTAGCGGACGACGGAAACCAGGAGCCCGACGAGGACCGCGGTGTTAATGCCCAGAAACCACCAGGTGCGCCAGAAAGGCGGCTGCACGATGACGGCCAGCACTGCTGCGTTCTCATTCCAAACCCCATCCTCATTGCCGGCGGTCACGTGAAAACTGTATCGCCCCGGCGGCAAATTACTGAAGCGGGCCACCCGGGTGCCGCCGGCCTCGGTCCATCCCGATTCATGCCCCGCCAATTGATATTTGAAGCGCACGCTGCCGGGCGCGGCAAAATTCAAGCCGGTGTAATAGATTTCCAGACGCTCCTTGCCCGGCGGTATCGTGATTGCCCGCAAGCGGGGCGCAAAGATGTTCGTATTTTGTTCCCGGCCTTCCACCAGCACCGATTCGATGATCACCGGCGTCGGGTTGGTATTGATTTTGAGATCGGATGGATTCAGTGAGACCAGCCCTTTGGTGGTCGGAAACCAGAGTTTCCCATCCCGGGTCAGGCAGGCAGCCGGTTGCGAACCCTGGGTGCATTCGCTGGTTGGCAATCCGTCGGTTCTCCCGAAGGCGCGGCAGGGAATGGAATGGGTCAACCCGGCCGCAAAATCATTCAGGGCCTTCTTCGGCACACGCATCAGCCCCGCGTAGGAACCCATCCATAAATTGCCCCGGCCGTCTTCGATCAAATACCCGATGCTATCGCTGGCGAGACCGTCCCCCTTTGAATAGCTGGTCCATTTGCCGCGTTGCAATCGCGCCAACCCGCTGCCATCGGTGCCAACCCACAAAACCCCCTCACCGTCCACCAGCAGCGCGGAAACGGCTTCTCCTGGAAGCCCGTTTCTTTGGCGAAACGATGTGAATCTGCCGTCGCGCAATCGATCCACTCCACCGCCCTCGGTTCCGATCCAGAGATTCCCTTCGCTGTCTTCTGCGATCGCCCGCACCGAATCCGACGCCAATCCATCGCGCGTGGTATAGTTCTTCCAACTTTGTGCGTCCTGGCACACCAAACCATCCTCGGCGCCGAACCAGAGCCGTCCGCTCCGATCCTGATAAATGGCGAAAACCGCGCGGTTCGCCATTTCCGGTATGGACACCAAACCGTCCGCCACTTGAAACAAGCCGCGAAAGCCAAGACTGACCGAGCCGGCCAAAACTCTCTGGTCGCGATCGACGAACACGGATCGGACGTACAGATTTGTCAGTCCGGGTTCGGCAGCGAGGGGGTTCACCAGGCCGTCCTTCAAATATTTCACCCCGCTGCCAAATGTGCCCAGCCATAGCCCGCCCCGCGCATCCTCGCAAATGGATTGGATCGTCCAACCCCTGGATTCTTCGAGAACGTCGAACATCTTTCGCTTCACCCGGTTCAGGCCGCCTCCATCCGTTCCCACCCAGAGGTTCCCCTCGCGATCCATACAAAGAGACAGGATGAAGTTGTGAGACAACCCCTGCGCGGTCGTGATCTGCGTCGCGCGGCCGTTTGCGTCGAACCAGAAAACTCCCTCGCCCAGCGTCCCGACGATCAAATTGCCCACGGCGTCTTCGCAGGCGCAAGCGACCGGGGTGCGGGTCGAATCCCACGGATACATCCCCAAATCCCGGAGGAGGCCGCCGTCGTTGTATTTCTGGAGGTGGCGATCCGCCAGGCGCCAATAGCCGCCTTCTCGTCCTGCCAGGAGGTAATCCAATTTGCCCACCGGCAAATCTTGCTCCACCACAAACGTCGGCGAGTTCGACAGCGCCGCGAGCGCCAGCAACCGCTGCTCAATCCGCTTGTGCTCGGTGTCGAGCAACTCTGTCCCCAGCCATATCAAGCCGGATTTTGTGGCGATAATCGACCGGGCGCCCGCGTTCAAACTCTCCGGTTTGCCATCTCGCCATCGCAGCAGCCGGCCGTCGGCCGTGTTCAACCATACCGTGCCGGCGGCATCTTCACAGGCCCCCACCAACTTCTGCTCGCGGCTGCCTCGTCCAACTCCCGTGTTGCGAATCTGTCCGTCGTTCCCCACCAAAATCACCCCGGCAGTCTCCGTCCCGACCCAAAGATTGCTTCGGCTGTCCTCAAAAAGATGGATGATTCGATTGCATTCCAAGTCTGGCGTGTTGGCCACATCCAGAACCGTAAATCGCACGCCGTCGAACCGCACCAGCCCATTCAATGTCCCCAGCCAGAGATAGCCGTCCCGGCTCTGGAGGATGGAAATAACCGAACTTTGGGGCAGCCGCTGATCTCCGGGACCGGTTTCCCAGGCGTCGATGATGAACGGTGAGTCGGCGGACGAGGCCTGTTTGGAAGCGGCAGGTTCAGCCAGGGCGGGAACGCCAAGCAACAGCCACGCGGCGGCGCATGCCCAACCAATCTTCAGCATGTCACGATTGTTCGAGAGAACCCGGGCTGAGTAAAGCCGTTTCCCTGTCGATGCGACGTCTCCAAACCGTACTTCATCGGCGTTCCAAGGTTGAATTCTGGACATTTATTGGCCCGTTGCGCGCATCCACGGACCTCGGGACAAGGTGTCTGTCATTCACACACACCGCGACCGTATTGGCCTTTTTCTTGCTGCGAAACCAGAATCGGTTGTTGCTATGAACTATTCAGATATTATCCGTCTCACATCCGGGGTGCTGCAATTGGCAGTGGCCTGTTACGCCCTGCGGTTGGGCCGGCTCTGTAACACGAAGCGCGTTGGATGGTTGATGTTCAGCGGCCTTTCGCTCCTGGCGCTGACTTACTTGCTTCTGCCGATAAACCCGTTCCGGAGCACCATCCTTTTGACCGTCAAGTCGGACCTCATTTACGCGCTGATTTCCGTCCTGTTGCTGGTCGGCATGACGCATTTCGAATTCCGGTTCAAACAACGCCGCCAAACCGAAAACGCGGAACGCCGGGTGCAAACCGAATGGGAATCGAATGTGGAAGACAAGTTCGGCCAGGTCAACCAGGCCAATGAAGAACTGCAGCGCACGCTCACACGGCTCCAGGCCGAAGCCGCCGAACAGAAAAAGCGCCACGAGCAGAGCGAAAATGATACCCAGCAAACTTCCCAGCAGTTGCTGCTTGCGGCGCGTCAAGCCGAAGCGGACTTGCGCCAGACTGTCAACAAGCTCCAGTCGGATCTCGCCGAACAAAAGCAGGCCCACCTGCAAGCGCAACTCCAGGCCAAGGAACAGGCGGAAACCACGCTGCAGAGCCAGCTCGGCGCCGCGCACCAGACCGGAATGGCCGAAATGGCGGGGCGGATGCTCCAGGTCTTTGGCTCGCTGCTCGACAACGTCCATTCGGCTGGCCGCGCCGCCGCCGTTTTGCACCAGCCCAAAACCTCTCCCGTCAGCCGCGTCGCCAAATTCCTGCGCAACCGCGCCGGCGATCACGCCGATTCCCGGAAGAGTCCTTCGCGAAACCGGCCCGTGCCCGACGGCCTGGCGCAGTTGGCCCGTCAATGGAATGACGAACAATCGCTGCTCCTGAGACAGACCGAGGTCCTCAAGAAGCGGATCGCCCTGGTTCAATCGGCCATCCAACAAAATGCCGACGAACTTTCAAAATGGATCGCTGCCGGAACCACCGAGCCCGCTCAAAACGCGTTGCCCTTCCAGACTCCCGAATCTGCCGATCCCGCAGCGCAAAACAACGGCTCCAGCGAACCCGCGGTTGAAAACAGTCCCGGACCGATTCGCAACGTCGCAACCTATCCGGAACAGCTCGTCAACAGCGTGACCCAAACGGGCACGGAATCGTCCGCCAGCGAGCCGCTGCCCGCCGCTGACGAATCGCTCGCCGCCGCACCCGGTCAAATCAGCGCGCCTGCCAGGGCTTGATCCCCCACCCCACCCGCTCCTGAAAAGGCCGGCCCCGCATTTGTCGAAGCCAATCCCAGGCCCGTTCGAATCTCTTTAAGCCTGCACACCCTGCCGCCAGGGCTCTGAGCCTGCGCCCCTGAGAATCCAGGCAATGCTCCGGTCAACTCAAATGTGCCCGAGCCGCTTGCTTTTAAAATCAGAATACCCACTAATACGTATTGTAAGATGTCTTGCAATATATAGGATGCGAACGGCAATGAATTTTTTGAACGGCGCGGCGTCGACTTTGGAGTTTGCGATCCACTTGCTCTCACCGGCGGTTTGGAGCGCCAATTTGCCGGCCCCAGTCTCATTCAGCGGGCAGTTTGCCGTGACCAATCCCATCTCCGGCACACAGAATATTTATCGGTTAAGTCAGTAAACAAAAGCATCAATCCATGAAAAAGTTCATCAGGAAGCGGTTCACCCGCCTCGGCGAAGCCTGGGCCTGCCTCGGCGTAGCTTCAATGCAAAGCCGGCTTCTGCCCGCGCTGATCGCAGGCGTGGCCTTGCTGCTGGCGGGCCGGGCGACGGCGCAAACCTTCACGACCCTGCATAGTTTTACCTTCAGCGACGGAGCCACTCC
>CAZFOA010000139.1:0-10275 GCA_964520205.1 uncultured Verrucomicrobiota bacterium
CGATCTGGTAACCCTCTGCGGCCAGGTCCTCCGCCGCGGCGAGCGCCTCGTGAACCATGGCGCTGTAAGCCACGAGGGTCATATCGCGCCCTTCCCGGGCAATGCGCGCCTTTCCGACCGGCAACGCTTCCGTGGGCAGCTTTTCCGCCTTGAGATGGTAGTAGAGCAGCTTGTGTTCGCAAAAGATGACAGGGTCATCGATGGCAATGGCTTCGAGCAACATGCTGTAGGCGTCCTCGACGGTGGCCGGAGTCAGGACCACCAGGCCCGGGTAGTGGGCGTAAATCGACTCCATGGTCTGGCTGTGAAACGGGCCGCTGCCTCGCGTTCCGCCGCATGGCAGGCGAACGGTGATCGGGCACGGGACATTGGTGCGCCAGAAAAGTGCCGCCGCCTGGTTGACAATCTGGTTGAAGGCCACTGTGGAGAAATCCGCAAACTGCATTTCGATGACCGGCCGCATGCCTTCGATGGCGGCACCCACGCCCAATCCGATGATGGCGTCCTCGCTGATGGGCGCATCGATCACCCGGCCGGGATACTCGTTCGCCAGGTTCTTGGTCGCCTTGAACGCGCCGCCAAAAGGGCCCACGTCCTGGCCGTAGATGAACACGCGCGGATCATCGGCCAGGGCGCGGGCCTGCGCCTCGCGAATGGCTTCAAGATAGGTAATACTCATCCAAGAATTAAATGCATCCCGGCCGACGGTTCATGATTCCCTGCCCCCTTCGCTGAGGTGCCGGCTGGACAAAGCGCACCAGTCTTCCCCGAACGGATCGGGACCGGGTTCGCGCTGCACCTGGGCGACGGTTTCCTCGATTCGCTGCACCGCTTCGCTTCGCCACGCCGCGAGGGTTTCGGTATTCGCCCAATTCCGCCGGCGCACCTCTTCCTCGGCCACTTTCAGACAATCGCGTCCCACCGGGGAATTTTTTAAATTGGAATCGACATAGCACGCGTCGTCGTGTTCGCCGTGGCCGCAAAGCCGCAACAATTGGGCCACGATCAGTTGCGGGCCGCCTCCGGCACGGGCCTTTTCCACCGCCTCGCCGACCACTTTGAGGCACGCTTCGAGATCGGTTCCGTCCACGGCACTGCCGCCAACGCCGTAACCCACGGCGCGATCCAGGAGCGAGTTACAGGCGAATTGCCGGGAATTGGGAGTTGAATAAGCGTACTGATTGTTGGCGACGATCAAGACCAGCGGCAGTTTCTCGATGGCGGCCTGGTTCAACGCCTCATGAAACGCGCCGGTGGAAGTGCCGCCCTCGCCGATACAGGTGGCGCCCACGGTGCCGGAAATCCCCTTGAACCGCCGCGCCAGCAGGGTTCCATTCACCACCGAAATCATCGCGCCCAGATGGCTGACCATGGGAAGCAGCCCCTCCTGCGGCCGGCCGCGATGCACGTTGCCGTCGCGCGCCCGCATCGGTCCCAGCGGCGATCCGAGGTAAGTGCGCACCGCGTCGAGCAGGGATTCTCCGAAGGCCAGCCGGCCGGCGCCATCGCGAATCAACGGCGCGAACACGTCGCCCCGCCGCAAGGCGATGCCGATCGAAACACTCAACGCTTCCTGGCCGCGTCCCAGGAACACGCCGCCGTAAATTTTGCCCGCCCGCAGGAGGCTGGCGAATTTATCATCCAGAATACGCGCCAGCAGCATGAAGCGGTATGCGTTCAGGTACGTGTCGCGAAACGGAGAAATTTCACTAACTGTCCCCGGGTTGAGCACAGTTTGTAACATGCACTGAATTTTACTTGGGCCGGGGTGCAATTTGCAATGTTTCTTTCACGCGCCCCGCCGGGGGGCACGACCATTGACAAAGGCGCCCGAAGCGGACTGCCAGTCCGCGACACAGCCGATTGCCAATCGGCGCTACGCTCGTAGCGCAGACTGGCAGTCGCCGGTTGTTAACCGGCTCGCGAGGGCACTCACCCCACCAAGCATCTGACCCGCTACCCCTGCAGCCGGAGGCTCGACACCGCGCCTGGCGTTTTCTAGTTTGAATCGTGCCCTTGAAAGCCGGCGACAGACTCACCCTGAACATTTCCGACCTCGCGTTCGGCGGCGAAGGCGTGGCGCGCGGCGACAACTTCGTCATCTTTGTGCCGTTTGTCGCGGTCGGCGAGGAAGTGGAGGTGGAAATCACCGAAGTGAAGAAACACTTTGCCCGCGCCAAACCGGTGCGGATTCTCTCGCCATCCCCCGAGCGTGTGACCGCGCCGTGCCGCTATTTCGGCGCCTGCGGAGGGTGTCAGTATCAGCACCTTGCCTATGAAGCGCAGCTTCGCGCCAAACAGAAGCAGATCGTTGACCTGTTCCAGCGCGTTGGGGGAATTCAAAGCCCGCGGATTGCGCCGGTGATTCCTTGTCCGCAGCCCTATGGGTATCGCAACCGGGTGATGATTCGCAGCCAATGGAACAAGCCGGAGCAGCGCTTGAACGTGGGTTTTGTCCGCTGGGACTGCGGCCTGGTCGAAGACATCGAGTCGTGCCTGATCGCGGAACCGGCGATCAATCAACAGATCGAACGGGTCCGCGCCAACCCGCCGCCGAAAGGCGGAATCAAAGTGGTGTTGCGGATTCCACCGGCGGGCTGGGAAGTGCCGCCAGACTCCTTTTTCCAGAATAATTTCTTTCTGTTGCCGAAGCTGGTGGAAACCGTCCGCGACCTGGTGCAGCAGGGCGGCGCCAGGCATTTGATCGACCTGTTCTGCGGCGTCGGGTTTTTCGGAATCGAACTCGCCGCGGCGGTTGAATCCGTGGTCGGCGTGGAATACGATCGCAAGGCGATCCAGTCGGCGCGCCGCAACGCGGAGGCGCGCGGGTGCGCCAACGGCGAATTTATCGACGGGCTGGTGGAACAGGCGCTGCCGGAGTTGCTGGCGCGGTTTTCAACCCGGCAGACCGTCGTGGTACTGGATCCGCCGCGCCGGGGCTGTCCACCTCAAACGCTGGAGTTGCTCCGCCGCGAGCGGCCCGCTCAAATCATTTATATTTCCTGTCATCCAGCCACGCTGGCGCGGGACGTGAATGAGTTGTGCGGCGAAGGGGTCTTTGATCTGGCCCAGGTGGTCCCGCTGGACATGTTTCCGCAAACCCAGCATGTGGAGTGCGTGGCGGACCTGCGTTGCCGGACGCACTAACTTCTTGCCAAGCGAACGGGCATGGTTTCAACTTTCGGCTGACGCATGACGATCCCAAACGAACCCGCCCAGGACAGGAAATTCGTCCGGGCCATCCTCCCGTGGCTGGTGGGGGCCGCCGCGCTCCTGGTCTATCTGCTCACTCTGAATCATTGGGTTTCGTTCTCCAGCCTTCCGTATGTTTCGCGGGCGCTCGGGCTGAGGTGGACACCGGAGCTGGCCGGAAGCTATGGGCCATCCGGCGCCGGACCCTTCGGACCGTTTTTGTATCTGGTGACTTATCCATTGCGCTGGCTCCCCGACCGCTGGGTGGCGCTGGCGCTGAATTTATTTTCCGCGATATGCGCGGCATTGACCCTTGCATTGCTGGCGCGCTCGGTTGCATTGCTGCCGCACGACCGGACGCACGAACAACGCCTGCGCGAACACAGCCCGTTTTCCCTGCTCTCGATCCGTTTCGCCTGGATTCCGCCCGTGTTTGCGGCGGCTGTATGCGGGTTGCAGCTTTCCTTTTGGGAACATTCCACCGCGGCATCCAGCGCGATTTTCGACGTACTGCTCCTGGCTTATGTGGTTCGCTGTCTGCTGGAATACCGGATTGTTCAGCGGGATTCGTGGCTGCTGCGGGCGGCCCTGGTTTACGGCGCCGCCATGACGGGTGATTGGCTGATGGTCGGCCTGCTTCCCGCGTTCATTGCCGCACTGGTGTGGATCAGAGGAATCAGTTTTTTCAATCTGCGCTTCCTTCGCGGGATGTTTCTGTGCGGCCTTTGCGGGCTGCTTCTTTACCTGTTGCTGCCGCTGATTTATGCGCTCTCAGACAATCCGCAAGTGAGTTTATGGTATTCCTTCAAGCTCAACCTGCTGGCGCAAAAAGGCATTCTCCAACTGTATCTGCAAAGGCTGCCGAAGTATTTGATAATGCTGCTGGCAACCACCTCGCTCCTGCCGGTCCTGCTGATCAGTATCCGCTGGGCGTCGTATTTTGGCGATCCGAGCAAGGTGGGAATCATCGCAACAACCGGAATCCTTCACCTGATGCACGGCGCTTTGCTGGCCGTTTGTGTCTGGACCGCCTTCGACCCCGTGTTCAGCCCGAGCCATCGGGGCCTGTCCCTGCCGGCGCTCTCTTATCTGGGGGCGCTCAGCGTCGGCTACTTCATGGGTTACTTCCTGCTTGTGTTCGAGCCGCTGCCCGACCGGATGGGGCGCACCACCGCGTCGCAAACGGCGCTGCACCGGTTGTCGCTATTCGCCATTTGGGTGCTGCTGCTGTTGATTCCCGCCGGATTGGTTTGCAAGAATCTGCCTCAAGTGCGGATGACCAACGGTCCGGCGATTGGACAATACACCTCCTCGCTCGTGCAAAACCTGCCGGAACACGCCGTGCTCATGTCCGATTCTCAAAACTTGCGCAACAGCAATGATCCGATCGGCCTCTGGCTGGTTCAAGCCTGGCTTGCGCGCCTGGGCAGGGCCGGCGACTACCTGTTCCTGGATACGCAATCCCTGGCTGCGCCCCCTTACCATGATTTTCAACATCGGAACCACCCGGACGAATGGCCGATGGTGGTCGATGCGAAAAGCAAGCAGGTCGTCCCGGACCGGACCTTGATCAATTTGGTGCTCCAGTTATCGGAAAAGAATCCGGTGTACTATCTGCACCCCAGCTTCGGCTATTATTTTGAAAGCTTTTACCACCAACCGCATGGCTTGACTTTTGAATTGAGGGCTTATGCCACGAACGCCATCAGCCGGCCGGAGTTGACACCGGCCGAGATCGGGGAAAACGAAAAATTCTGGACGGAACAACAGCTGGCGCTCGAGGCTCTGGTTCCCTTCATCCAGCAGGGCAATGCGGGTTACAGCGCCGGGTTCGGGGATATGTTGAGGCATGCTCTGAAAATTCCCTTTGAACCCAATGCCACCGCCCGGACTCTGGGCGAGTTCTATGCCCACGACCTTGATTTCTGGGGAGTGGAAGTGCAGAGGTCCGGGCGCCAAAGAGAAGCCGGACGACATTTTGCCATGGCCTTGGCGCTGAACCCGGAAAACGTCGCCGCCCGATTCAACCTCGATTTCAATCAAGATCTTCAAGCCGGCATTAAATCGGTCATCAAACCCGCCAAATCTTTCGAGGAGGAATTTGGGAAATACCATGATTGGCCGGCAGTGCTTCGCGAGAATGGTCCCTTTGACGATCCGCGCCACTGTCTCGTCGCCGCGACAGTCTATATGCAGGGCCGCCTGTACCACCAGGCCGTCCAGTGCTTCGAACGCGTCAACCAGCTCGTTCCCGATGTCCTGTCGGCGCGCTTCCTGCTCGCGCGGATCTTCTCCACCCGGTTCCCCGAGAGGGCGCTCGCCTTGATCGCCGACATTCGCACTCACCCCAGCGACGCGTTGACCGAGGCAGGAATTCTACAGTCGGACCTTTCGATGATCGAAGCCACCGCTTTGTATGCCAGCAAAAAGCCAGACGAAGCCGAGAAACTCATCCGGACGGTCCTGGATGAGAATCCCAAGGATGAACGGTTATTGTCCGACGTGGCCCGCGTTTCGTCGTCGTTCGGACGCATCACGAATGCGCTTTTCGCGGTAGAACGAGAGCTGCAAATCCGGCCGACGAACTCCACCGCGTTGATCGTTAAAGGTTATTTCAAAATTCAAACCGGAAAATTCGACGAGGCTGTTTCCCCGCTCACGCGCGCCCTGGCCCTCGAAACCAACAACTTCGCGATCCAGTTCCCGGCTCGGGTGGACCGTGGCATCGCCTACCTGCGCTCCGGCAAGCTGGACGAGGCCAAGCGGGATTACGAAGCCGCCAAGCGGATGAATCCCGCTTCGTACCAGGTCTATTATGGCCTGGGTGAAATTGCCTGGCAGAAAAATGATACGAACGCGGCCATCCGCAATTACGAATTGTATCTGACTAACGCCATTCCCGATTCCGAAGAAGCCCGGATGATCAGTGAACGTCTCGGCGGCCTCAAAGCCGGTCCGCAATGACCCCGGCCTCCGGATGCGAGTCACCCACGTCATTACGCGTTTGACCGTCGGTGGCGCCCAGGAAAACACCGTCGTCTCGGTCCTGGGCCTTCAGCAAAAAACCGGGTGGGAAGTAAACCTGATCTCCGGCCCGACTTCGGGGCCTGAAGGCTCGCTCACTTCCGCGTTTGACCGGTCGCCGCAAACTCTGACGATTGTTCCCCAACTGGTGCGGCCTCTTCATCCGTGGAAGGATGCGCTGGCCCTGCGCCGGCTCACCCGGATTTTTCGCCAAACCAAGCCGGACCTGGTCCATACCCATAGCGGCAAGGCCGGAATCCTCGGCCGCCTTGCCGCCGCCAAAGCGCGCGTGCCGATCATCGTCCATACAATTCACGGTCCGTCGTTCGGCGCTTTTCAGGGACGCGCGGCCAACCGGCTGTTTCGCGCCGCGGAACGGCGCGCGGGCAAAGTCACCGCGCATTTTGTGACGGTGGCCGACGCGATGACCCGGCAATACCTCTCCGCCGGCATCGGCCGGCCGGAACAGTACACGAAAATTCTCAGCGGATTTGATCTGGCGCCGTACTTGTCCGCCACCAACGATCCGCAATTGCGCGCCCGATGGGGTATAGGCCCCACCGACCTGGTCATCGGCAAAATTGCCCGGCTGTTCAAATTGAAAGGCCACGATGATCTGTTTGCCGTTGCGCCCGCGCTGATCCACGATGATCCGCGGATTAAATTTCTGCTCGTCGGAGGCGGCGAATGGCTCGATCGTTTTGTCAACCTGGCGCGCTCGCTCCGGCTGGAAAACCATTTCATTTTCACGGGGCTGGTTGCTCCCGGCGAAGTGCCCGGCTTGATTGGCATCACGGACCTGGTGGTGCATTTATCAATGCGTGAAGGCCTGCCGCGGGCGTTGCCTCAAGCCCTGGCTGCCGCGCGGCCGGTTGCGGCTTACGATTGCGATGGCGCCCGCGAGGTTTGCCTCAATAACGAAACCGGCTTTCTGTTGCAGCCGGGCGACCGGTCCGGACTGGCGGCCCGCCTGCTTCAGTTGGCCGGCGATGCGAAGTTGCGCGAAAGCCTCGGCCGGCGCGGACAGCAACGGGTGAAAGAACAGTTCGGGTTGCAACGAATGATTGATGATCTGGAAAAACTATATCTGAAATTGGCCGCCGAACGCCGATTTCCCGCGCTGTGATCTTCCCGCCCATTCTCTATTTGCTCGCGCTGGCCGTTGCCTTTGCGACGTCCGCGCTGGCCGTTCCCGCGTGGCGAAAATGGTGCCTGCGCGCCGGCCTGGTGGACGATCCCGGCGGCCGCAAGATTCACCGGGAGTCCATTCCCCTGGCCGGAGGATTGGGCATCACGACCGCGTTGCTGGCACCGGCGCTCCTGGCGGTCCTGCTGCTCTGGTGGAGAAATCCTGCTTTCTCGGAACAAGCAGCCCAGCCCGGGTCCGAGCCGCACTCGTTCCTCTTGAGCCATTTTGCGTTCCTCGATCCCCATACCATCCGCCTCCTGGTGCATGGCTTGAACCGGCGGGCCCTGGAACTGACCGCCATTCTTGTCGGCGCCGCCGGCATGCTGCTGCTGGGGTTGTTCGACGACAAATATGAGCTTCGACCCGCCACAAAATTCTCCGGTCAACTGCTGGTTGCGCTGCTCGTGGCCGGGGCGGGCGCGCGGATCACGCTGTTTGTCCCGAATCCGATATTCAGTTACGCCATCACCATCCTGTGGATTCTGACGGTGACTAACGCCTTCAATTTCATGGACAACATGAACGGGCTGTGCGCCGGACTCGGAATCATCGGGGCATTTTATTTCGGGACGATCTCCGCCCTGGCCGGCCAATATCTGGTGGCGCTCATCGCGTTTCTTGCCTGCGGCGCCCTGCTCGGCTTCCTGCCCTACAACTTTCCTCGAGCCCGGGTCTTTCTCGGCGATTCCGGCAGCCATCTCACCGGATACCTGCTCGCGGTCCTGGCCATTCTTCCCCATTTCTATACGCCCAAACATCCCCGCATTTTGGCCGTGCTCAGTCCGCTGCTGATTCTGGCCGTCCCGCTCGGCGATCTGGTCCGGGTCGTCCTCTTCCGCTGGCGAAACGGGCGTCCGTTTTATCTCGGCGACACCAACCATCTGTCGCATCGTCTCGTGCAATTCGGCCTGTCTCCCGCCTGGACGGTCATGTTGATCTGGCTGCTCGCGGCACTGCTGGGCGCGCTGGCCCTGGTTTTGCGTTGAAACGGCGACCGCGTTAAAACGCTGCGCCGATCCTTGCGCGGCGTGATCGTTCGCATCCTGCCAGACGGCCGCGTGGCCTGCAAAACGAACTGATCGGGCTGCCCGAATGTGTCGCGCGTGATGACTGAATTGTCGTGGCGCTCCCGCAAAAGGAATCAAGGCGTTCGCGCGTTTTTCGTCTTTGTCGTTGTATCTCTGCGCCAAAAACAGTGGTGATTGCTCCCGCGTTTGATTAAGCTCCCGGCTGTCGTTTTCATGATTCGCCCAAAAACGTTCAGGTTTGCCGCCGCACCCTGAAGCTGACCGAGCGGTCGTCATAACGCAAAAAAGCAATCAACCAGCTACTTTTGCCCAAGCATAGGCATCTCATCACAAACTATGGACTCGTTGCCGACTGTTCTGCTAAGGCCCGGTGAAGCCGACCGGATCGTTGCCGGTCATCCGTGGATTTACCACAGCTCGATTCTGCGCCTCACCCAGCCCGCCGCCGACGGTGATCTGATCCAGGCCAAAGATCATCGCCAGCGGCTCCTGGGAGTTGGATTCTACAATTCCAAATCGAAAATCAATGTTCGCATCCTGTCGCCGGAACGCGTGGAAATCGACGAACTCTTTTTCGAGGAGCGAATTCGAGCCGCCCTGGCGGTGCGGCAAAAGCATTTGCCCGGTGCGACTTCCTTTCGCGTCGTGAACGCCGAGAGCGATTTTCTCAGCGGTCTCGTCGTGGATAAATACGAGGACGTGCTCGTCCTGCAGCTTTCGTCCCTGGGCATGGATCAACGCAAGGCGATGATCGTTTCCGCGCTGCAAAAGATTTTCTCGCCCCGCGCCATTCTCGAGCGCAGCGACATGGCCTCGCGCAAGTTCGAAGGCCTGCCGGAGGCGAATGGCATTTTGGCGGGTGAACTGGCCAATGCCGGAACGCAGCCGGCCGTGAGCGGGAGTCCATCTGAAGGTCAGGCCGCCGGCCCCGCGGCCGGCGCTGCTTCGTTGACTGTCAGCCTGAACGGCTTGAAGTTTGAAACCGATTTTTTCGCCGGCCATAAAACCGGTTTATATCTCGACCAACAGGTCAATTATCAGCGGGTCGCCGGGTTCGCCAAAGGCGCGCAAGTATTGGATTGCTTCAGCTTTCTGGGCGGATTCGGCCTGCACGCCGCCCGCGCCGGCGCGGCACACGTCCACCTGCTCGATCAAAGCGCCGAAGCTATCGCCGCCGCGAAACGCAACGCTGAAATGAACGGCCTGACGGGCCGCTGTTCTTTTGAAACTGCGAACGTCTTTGACTGGTTGAAAGCCCAGACCAAGACCGGTCCGAACGAAAAGCTCGTTCCCAAGTTCGATCTGATTGTCCTCGATCCGCCGTCGTTCACCCGCAACCGGGCCTCGGTGCCCGACGCGTTGCGGGGCTACAAGGAAATCCATCTGCGCGCCTTGAAACTGCTCAAACCCGGCGGCGCGCTGGCGACGTTCTGCTGCTCGCATCATGTGAACGCCGGTCTGTTCCAGGACACCGTCCTTTCCGCCGCTTACGACGCCCGACGCATTCTCCGCCGCGTCGCCACGTACTCGCAATCCCCCGATCATCCGATCATTCCGATGATTCCCGAGACGGAATATCTGAAGGGGTTTGCTTTTGAAGTGGTGCGCTAGAGCGGATTGAAGAACTCTGCAGCCGTTTTTTCGGAGTGCGGCGTTGACGCCACTTCAATGCCGCCATGCAAAATCACGTTGAAGCGGGCTGAAGCCCGTGCTCCAATCGCGGCCACAGTATTAATTAAAGTGCGCTGGAAAAAGGACCGGAACATCCTTTGGCCGTCACGGCTTCAAAGCGGATGCCCGCCTCGGGTCAGGTCTGCAGCAATTCCTTTTGCCAGCGCATCA
>CAZFOA010000140.1:0-10218 GCA_964520205.1 uncultured Verrucomicrobiota bacterium
CTGCCATTCGCAAATGATCCGGCCCTTCCGCTCCGAAACCGAGCGCTACGGCGAATACTCCAAAGCCGGCGAATTCGTTTACGACCATCCATTCTTGTGGGGCTCGAAACGCATCGGGCCCGATCTGCACCGCGTCGGGGGCAAATACCCCGATGCCTGGCACTACAATCATCTGGAGAATCCACGCTCCACTTCACCCGGTTCCATCATGCCGAATTATCCGTGGCTGCTGTCGCAAACCCTGGAAACGACCTCGCTCCCGGCGCGCCTCAAGGCGTTGCGCCGGGTCGGTGTGCCCTACCCGGAGGGTTTCGAAAACGGTCCCGCGCAAAAGGATCTCCAGGCCCAGGCCGCAAAAGTCGTGGCAAATCTCAAAACCGGAATGGTCAACGCCGACGCCAATCGCGAAATCATCGCCGTCATCGCCTACCTGCAACGGCTGGGCACGGACATCAAGGCGGCGCCGGTCGCCCCGGCGGCTCCCATCAAAACCGCATCGAACTGATCCACCCGCATACGATTATGGAAGAAAAAGTTCTCAGCAGTCTGGGCGGAGTCGGGATTTACGGAATAATCTCGATCTGCCTCTTCTTCGCCTTCTTCACCGGCATGCTGATCTGGGCCGCGTGCCTGAAGCGCCCTTATCTCCACTCCATGCGTCAACTGCCGCTGGACGGCGAAAATGCGCCGCAACCGGATTCTGAAAAATCCAAACCCGATGATCTGTTATGAACGGAAACGAACCCAAAGATCCCCTGCTGCTGGATCACGAGTACGACGGCATTCAGGAATTCGACAACAAACTGCCGCGCTGGTGGGTCTGGCTGTTTTACGCCACCATCATTTTTGCGGTGGTTTACATGTGCTACTACCACGTCTTCGGACTGGGCAAACTCATGGCCGCCGAATATGCCGACGAAATGAAAAGAGGCGAAACGATCAAAACCGCCGCCATGTCGCAATTCGAAGCGAGCATTCCCACCCTGGTTCCTTCTCAAGAACCGGCGATTCTGGACTCCGGCCGGCAGATTTTCATCACCCGCTGTGCGCCGTGCCATCGGGCTGACGGCGGCGGCCTTGTCGGGCCCAATTTGTGCGACGATTATTGGATTCACGGCAGCAAGTTCCCGGACAATATCACCACCATCTGGAACGGCGTGCCGGCCAAAGGCATGATCACGTGGAAGAATTACCTGAAGCCGCAGGATGTTTATTCTGTGGCCAGCTACATCTACACGTTGCGCGGCACGCATCCGCCGAATCCCAAACCGCCGGAGAATCAAACGCCGGTGAATACCGGACCGAGCCAGTTTGAATAATGGCGATGGCCCAGCGCCGGCATGAGCACGCAACCGACAGAAGAGCGAAAGGCCGCGGTTGAACCGGCGGTGCAGCCGATCGACTGGAATGACTTCCGGGATCATCTCTCCACCGCCGACCAGGAAGGCCGCCGGCAGTGGCTTTTCCCGCGTCAGCCGCGCGGGCGGTTTTACCGCGTGCGGACCTATCTGAGCTGGGTTCTGCTCGCCATCATGTTCGCCGGACCGTTCGTCCGCATCCACGGCAATCCGCTGCTGCTGCTGAACATGGTCGAACGCAAGTTCGTCATTCTCGGCCAGATTTTCTGGCCGCAGGACATGATCATCTCCGCCGTGACTTTGCTGATCTTCTGCACCGGAATCATTGTGTTCACAGCGGCATTCGGACGGTTGTGGTGCGGTTGGACCTGTCCGCAAACCGTCCTGATGGAAATGGTCTTTCGCAAGATCGAATACTTCATCGAAGGCGATGCCCCGGCGCAACGGGCCCTCGCCGCCGCACCCTGGACCGCGGGGAAAATCGGCAAGAAAACCTCCAAGCACGCCATTTTCTTCGCGCTTTCGTTCGTCGTCGGCAACACACTCCTGGCCTACCTCATCGGCACGGAACAACTGTTCGGCATCGTGACGGATAATCCCTTGAACCACCTCCAAGGACTGACGTTCATGGTCCTGTTCACGCTGGTGTTCTACGGCATCTTCGCCCGGTTCCGCGAGCAGGCCTGCACCTTCGTCTGCCCCTATGGCCGGTTCCAGTCCACGTTGCTCGACGAAAACACCATCGTCGTCGCCTACGATTACAAACGCGGCGAAAAGCGCGGGCCGTTGAAGCGCGGTCCAAACGCGGAACTGCGCGGGCAGGCAGGCCTGGGCGACTGCGTCAACTGTTTTGCCTGCGTGCGCGTTTGCCCGACGGGCATTGACATCCGGAACGGCACACAAATGGAGTGCGTTCATTGCACGGCGTGCATTGACGCATGCGACAACGTCATGGACAAAATCAGCCGTCCCCGCGGTCTGATCCGCTATGCCTCGCTCAACGGCATCGAGCGCGGGGAACGGTTGCGCCTGACGCCGCGGCTCGCCGGTTACGCGGTTTTGCTGACGGCGCTCATTGGACTGTGGGTGGTCCTGGTGTTCACCCGTTCCGACGCGGAAACCACGCTGCTTCGCGCGCCCGGCGCGCTGTTCCAGAAAATGCCCGACGGCCGTTTCAGCAATCTCTACACGGTCAAAGTGGTCAACAAGACTTCGCGCGAAATGCCGGTTGAGTTGAAATTGGAAAACGTCCCGGGCGACCTGCAGGTGATGGGCCAGAACATTGTGGTGCCGCCACAGAAACTCGCCGAAACCTCGGTGCTCATCGAACTGGATCCCGCGGTGATGAAACCCGGCACGACCCTGCTCGTTGTCGGGGTTTACTCGCAAGGCCGCCGGCTGCAAACGCTCAACACCTCGTTTATCGGCCCGCGCGATGACACCCGGAATTAATCGCATGAAACCGACTCGAAACCTCTGGCCCCTCGGCATCATCGCCGCGCTCGTGATCTTCATCTCCGGCACCGTCGGTTTGATCGTCATGGCTGCCTCGCATCCGGTGGACCTGGTCAACGACAATTATTACGAGCAGGAAATACGCTACCAGACCCGAATCGACAGCCTCGATCGCGCCGCTCGGGCCGGCGCAACCGCCGCCTACGACGCCGCCGGCAAACGCATCATCCTCTCGCTCCCCGCCGGCAACACCCGCGCGAATTTAACCGGCGGGATTCAACTGTACCGCCCCTCGGCCGCCGGGCTGGATCAGAAACTGCCATTGGCGCTGGACGCCCATGGCATGCAAACGATCGACGCCAGCGGCCTTCAACCGGGTTTGTGGAGGGTGCGGGTTGCCTGGACGGTCGAAGGTCAGGAATATCTGCTCGACCGCAGCATCACCAACGGGGCGATTCCCGCCGCCGGAATTTCCGGCCGCTGACATGATCTACTGGACCGCATTTATTCTCGGTTTGTTCGGCAGCCTTCATTGCGCCGGCATGTGCGGGCCGCTGGCGCTTGCGTTGCCGGGCGCGGGCGCGTCCATGACCGGTTTTGCCGCAAGCCGCCTGGCGTACAATCTGGGCCGGCTCATGACTTATGGTCTGCTGGGTCTCCTCTTCGGCGTGGTCGGCAAAACGCTGTTCCTCGCCGGAATTCAACGCTGGGCCTCGATGGCGCTGGGCGGTGCGCTGCTCGTCGGACTTTTTGCTTCGCGCAGACTGGCCTTGTGGCAGCCCGTGACGCGGTTCGTGCAGCAATTGAAATCCAGGATGTCCACCCTGCTGCGCCGGCGCTCGATGGCTTCTCTGACCCTGCTGGGCATGCTGAACGGCCTGCTGCCCTGCGGCCTGGTTTACGTGGCCGGAGCGGGTGCCACCGCCACGGGCGGCATTGTGTCCAGCCTGATCTACATGGCCGCGTTCGGCGCCGGCACCGTGCCGATGATGCTGGCAATCGGTCTTTCCGGAAAACTGGTGCCGCAGCCGCTCCGGTTGAAACTGGTCAAGGCAATCCCGGTCTCCGTTTTCCTGCTGGCCATGCTTCTGATCCTGCGCGGCATGTCGCTCGGCATTCCTTACCTCAGCCCGATCCTTTCCGGCGACGCTTGCTGCCACCGGTAAGCCGCTGGAAGCGCCCCTTGCCGGTGACACCAGACTGCGGCGGCCAGCAGAATTTGACATCGATTGTCGCAAAACCGCGTCCGTCGTCACTATTAGATGACGGTAGGAGTTCGCTGGAGCGGAACCCTGCATGAACCTGACTGACAAAGCATACGTCGAGCGCTGCCGGGACGGCTACCCGGAAGACTTCCGGTTGTTGGTACATCGGTATCAAAAGCCCTTGTTCTCCTTTCTGGCGGTCCGGGTTGGAGACCTGGCGCAGGCCGAGGAGGCCGCGCAGGAATCGTTCGTTCGGGCGTTCTTTTCTCTCAAGAAACTTCGCAAGCCGGAGTCGTTTTACTCCTGGCTGCTGGGCATCGCGGGACGAGTCGCCAAAGAACAATTTCGTTCCGGAGAACGTCGCAAGAAGGATCGGGAAGCCGCCGAAGTCCTGATGTCAGAGGCCGCCGCCGGCCAGCAGGAGTATCCGTTGGAAGAAGCCATTGCGGTCCTGCCCGAAACCTACCGTGAGGTGATTCTGTTGCGGTATTACGAGGGCCTTTCCTGCCTGGAAGTGGCCACACGACTCGAGATGCCGCTCGGCACGGTCACCAAAACGCTGTCGCGAGCTTATGCCCTGCTTCGGCAGGAGCTCAAAGCCCGCGAAAGCGACGAAGAACATATCAACCAAACCGAAAAACCATGAACTGCGCTGAATGCCGGGACAATTTAGTCGCCTGCGCGGAGGGATTGCTGGACCGCGAGGCCATGATCCAATGCGAGGCTCACTTGAGAGTCTGCGCTGAATGCCGGGCTGAACAGCAGGCCATCGCCGGCCTGCAACAACGCCTGGTCGCCCGCGGTCAGGCCGCCTCCCAGGTGGCGATTGTCAAACCGGTGATGCAGCGGGTTCTGGAACGCAAAGAACCGAAAAGAGAAACCATTATGAGCAGATTATTGAAACATCGGTGGAGTTTTGGGTTGGGCGCGGCCGCGGGCGCCGCGGTGGTGATCATCGCGATCATCCTGGCGGTTTCGCCCAGGGCGTTCGCGATTGAGCAGGTCATCGAGGCTTACAACAAGATCCGCTTCCTGCACGTCAAGACCTTCAAGGCGCAGTCAAAGGAACCGAATGAATTCTGGATTAAATCGAGTGACCAGGGCCAGGTGGCAAAGGCCCGCTATTACCTCCCCGCAACCGAGGATGGCGTAAAACTCATCACGTGGACGCCCGAAAAATCGGAAATCTGGTTTAAGAGCAAGCATGGTTTCCTGATTTTCCAGACCAAACGGATTGCGCCCTGGATGCAAAGCTTGCTGGAACAAAGCCAGCCCCAATTGGTCATGAAGAAACTCGTGGAAGGTCAGAAAGCAGGTAAGGTTGACATCCAAACTCAAGAACCACAGGGCGAGCAGAAAGCCGCCGTGATCGTAGCGATCCATAAAACCGAGCCCCAAAAGGAGATTTACTATGTGGACCGGAAAACGGATTTGATCACCCGCATCGAGTATTACCGCATCGATGGGACCAATGAAGTTCTGGCGTCCAGAACGGAGTTCTCCGATTACAACGTCCCGATCGACGAGAAGATGTTTTCGTTGCAAGACCAGTTACCAAAGGATGTCAGCGTGGCCGACCAGCTCAACCAGGTGATCGGCGTGGCCCAAGGGAACATGACGGATGAGCAGGCTGCGACGGAGACGGTTCGCCAGTTCTTCCAGGCGCTCATCGACAAGGACTACAAGAAGGCGGGCTTGATCTACGGCGGCGAGTTGGAAGAACAGGTCAAGGCAGGCTTTGGCTCATTCAACGTTGCCAGAATCATTTCGGTCGGCCCGGCGGTGGCGCAGACAAACTGGGTCAAGCATGGCTTCAGAGTGCCGTGCAAACTGGAAATGCTTCAATCGGACGGAAAAACATCGATTTCGACACCGAGCCCTTACGTCAGGCCGGGGGATGATGAAGCACGTCCTGACCGTTGGAACATCACCGGCGGTGCGAGCCCGGGGGCGAACGAAGTCAAAATCCTGCCGGACAATGAAAAATACGTTTCCATGACGGCGGAGCAGGCCGCACGCGCCTTCTTCGAAGCTTGTGCTCGCGAGGATTGGGATGAAGCCGAAAAATTCATGACGCCCATGACTGACCGCACGAAAGAATATCTTGGCGGTTTGAAAATCGTCAGCCTGGGCGAGTCTTTCACAGGCGAGAATTACCCCGGCGGGTTGGACCTCAAGGATTATCCCGGCCGGTTTGTGCCTTACGAAATCCAACTGCGGGCGCAGGAATTGAACGTGCTCGTGGCCAACACCAACCCGGCGAAACGATGCGTGGTGATGGCAATTTATGACAGCAAACTGCGTCTTGAACAGGACCTCAAATGGACCGCCGAACCGGAAGTCCTCACCAACAACGATGCCTATGCCCGGCTGTCGCCCAAGGAAGCGGTGCAGGCCTACTTCGACGCCCAGTCGAAATTGGACTGGGGCGAAATGCGCAAGTTTACTTCCGAATCCGACGTCGAAGAGACCAAGAAGCAAGTTGAGCTGGCGGAGAAAACCGGGAGGGACGCGCATAAACTGATGCCGGTGGTCGAGGTGGGTGAAGCCACCTGGTCGCCCGAACATTCCGCCTGGTTTGTGAAGTGCCGCATGTCACAGACCAAAAAGTGGCAACTCGCCGTCAGAAACGACAATCCGGCGGGCCGCTGGCAGGAGGACGGGGGAATCTGATCCAGGCAAGTCAAGCCATTCGGACAGGTTGGACAAAAGAACGAAGTGAGGCTCCTCATCTGGGGAGCCTTCTTGTTTCTCTCGGCCTGAGCGGTCGCAATCCGGCGCGGCAGATTCCTCTGCCAATCATTCCCCTGCCTGCACAGCGGGAATCCGGAATGTGGGCAGGGGAATGATTGGCAGAGGAATGGATAATATTGCTGTCGGCAAATCGCGTCTCTTGGTTCGTGAACCTTGGCGCCTCCCTGACCGCCAAAGCTTTTTTTCGTGTGTTTCGTGTGTTTCGTGGTTAGAAATCCGCCATGTCAATACACCGGATCGGCATCATCGGCGGCAGCGGACTTTATCACATCGAAGGTTTCACTCGTCAGAAATGGGTCAAAGTCAAGACCCCCTTCGGCCCGCCTTCGGACGCATTTCTCACGGGCAGGCTCGCCGGTCGCGAGGTGGTCTTTCTGCCCCGCCATGGCCGGGGGCATCGCATCCTGCCCAGCGAACTCAATCATCGCGCCAACCTCTGGGCCATGAAGAAACTCGGCGTCGCCTGGATCATCAGCGTGAGCGCCGTCGGTTCGCTTCAGGCCAAATACAAGCCCTGCGACATTGTGCTGCCGGACCAATTCCTCGACCGCACCAAACGGAGTTCCGAGCACACTTTCTTCGGCCGTGGAATCGTGGCGCACATCGCATTCGCCGATCCCGTCTGTGAAGAACTGCGGCAAATCGTTTTGAAAAGCGCCCGCGGCCTCAAAGCCCGCGTCCACGACGGCGGCACTTATGTGAACATGGAAGGGCCGGCCTTCAGCACCCGCGCCGAGTCACTCACCCACCATAAACTCGGCTACGATGTCATCGGCATGACGAATCTCGGCGAGGCCAAATGCGCCCGCGAAGCCGAGATCGCCTACGCCACGATGGCCATGGTCACAGACTATGATTGCTGGAAGACGGACGAAGCGCACGTGACACTGGCGATGATTCTCGAATACCTGCATCGCAACGCGGATCTCGCCAAGAAGATTGTGGTCCGAACCATTCCGCAAATTCCCGATGCGCCGGCGTGGCCGTGCCACTCCGCCCTGAAAAACGCCATCATCACCGACCGGAAACTCTGGCCGAAGAAAACCGTGGCCGAGCTGAAACCGATTCTGGCCGGGCGTTTTTGAACAACAAAGGAACCAAGGACCTTTGCCTTGGTTACTTGTTTCTTCGTTGTTCAATTCATCCGTTCCATCCGATTCCTTGACCTGCGGAGCCAAAGCCGATAGACCTTGCATCACAAAGATTATGGCAACCAAAACGATCATCAAACCCGCGAAATCACCGGCCGCAGTCGGCCCCTACAATCACGCCGTCCGCGTCGGCGACCTGTTGTTCTGCGCCGGTCAAATCCCCATCGACCCGGCCACGGGCAACCTGGTCACCGGCGATATCAAGACCCAGACGGAGCGCGTGTTGCAGAATGTGCAGGCCATCCTGGATGACCAGCACCTGAAGTTTGCAAACGTCGTGAAGAGCACGGTCTTTTTGACCAACCTCGCCGAGTTTGCGGGGATGAACGAGGTTTACTCGAAATACTTCACAGGCGACTTTCCGGCCCGGTCAACCATCCAGGTGGCGGCCCTGCCGAAAGGGGCGAATGTCGAAGTCGAAGTCGTTGCCCATTATTGAGAAAGGCGGCGGACATCCGTTTCGCCATGGCTTAGCCGGCATCCGGAAATCGGGGCGCACTGGAACGCGACCTGCTGGATTTTTTTAGGTGACTCGACCTGGATCGGGTTTGGATGCCCCCGCAAAGGGAACAATATTTATGTCTGGCGGAACAGTATATCTGTTGATTGGCTTCGCGACCGGCGGGGTTGTTTTCTTCCTGATCGGCTGGCTGCTGGGCGCGCGCCGCCAGCCGCCACCTCCTGCGGTGGACAACCGGCTTGAAGAGGAATTGCGGCAGCAGGCGACGCAGCGGGACAATGAATTGACCGAGTTGCGCGATCAGCTCACCCACATGGGAGCCGCGCGCGCGGGAGCCGAAGCGAATCGCATCGCGGCGGAGAAACTCCTCGCCGACCAGCGCGCCTTGCATGAAAGAGCGATCCGGGAGGCCAAAGAAATCCAGGCCAAAGCGCTCGCGGATCTGCGCGACACTTTCAAAGCGTTGAGCGCCGACGCGCTCAAGCAAACGCATCCGGAATTTCTCCGGCTCGCCAGCGAGACGTTCGGGAAGCTCCGGGAAACGGCCAGCGGCGACCTCGCGCAACGCCAGGAGGCGATCAAAGGACTGGTTGAACCGCTGAAGCAACAATTGGAATCGTATCAAAAGAGGTTGCAACAGAGCGAAGCGGCGCAGTCTTCCACGCTTGGCGAGGTCAAGAAGCAGATGGAACTCCTTTCGCAGCACAGCCAATCGCTGGCGAATGAGACCCTGCAGTTTCGGATGGTGCTGAAATCGAACCAGGCGCGCGGGCGTTGGGGCGAAGAAACCCTCCGGCGCGTGGTGGAAGCGGCGGGGATGAGCGTGCATTGCGATTTCACCGAGCAATCCCAGGTCAATGAAGGCAAACCGGACCTGGTCGTCCATCTGCCCGGCGAACGGGTCATCATTGTCGATGCCAAGGTTCCGGATTTTGAATTCCTCAACGCGCTGGGGTCCGCGGATCCGGCGAAGCGCGCCGAGGATCTTGCGGCGCATGCGGCAAAATTGAAAACGACGATCAAGGCGCTGGCGGACCGTGATTATCCGCGACAATTTCCGAACGCGCTGGATTATGTGGTCCTGTTCCTTCCGGCCGAATCCCTTTTCAGCGCGGCATTGGAGGGAGACCAGGATCTGATCGTCTGGGCGGCCGAAAGACGGATTTTACTGGCCACGCCGGCCTCGCTCATCGCGTTGCTGCGCTCGGTCTCGGTGAGTTGGCGGCAACAGGCGCAGTCGGAAAACGCGGCCGCGATCGCCGAAGCCGCGCAGGAGTTGTTTAATCGCGTCTGCAAATTCACGGATCACTTCGACAACATCCGCAGCGGACTGGAACGCGCGAACCTGGCTTTCAACGAGGCGGTGGGAAGTTACGAGCGCATGGTGCGGCCCGCGGGCGAGAAAATCCAGAAGCTGCGCGCCGAGACTGACGGCAGAGAAATGGCCGATATTGCGCCGCTCGACACGACCCTGCGCCTGCCACCCGCGAAGTAGCCGCCGATCTCACGGATTGGCACGAATTCAACCTTCGCGATTCGCATTCAAATTGCAGCCCAACAACCCGCCACCCTTCACTTCTGCTTCACATATTGGGCCAATTCGGCGTTGCCGGCCCGATCTGCGGCTTTGGCCAGAGTGGCGTGAGTGGCAGCCGACGCATCGAACTTCAATATTTGTTGCGCCAGTTCACCTCCCTGGTCAAACGCATCCCGTCGATTGGTACAAATAAAAAAACCGGAGAAATGATCTCCGGTTTTTTTGAAAGGCTGGCGGCTACCTACTCTCGCAGAACCTATAGGACTACTACCATCGGCAAGGCTATGTTTGACGGCCG
>CAZFOA010000141.1:0-10174 GCA_964520205.1 uncultured Verrucomicrobiota bacterium
TTCGGATTCCAATCGTGCTCGTTCGCCGGAATGCTGTTCCAGGCCGGCCTTGGCTCGTTCCAATTCCGCCGTGCTCTGGCGCAATCGTTCTTGAAGTTCGTTGACTTGCTGTTGCGACTTCGCGGCCGCCTGCTGTTCCGATGCAAGCTTGCCCTGAAATTCATTGTGCGCCTGATGCAATCCTGCCAGTTCCGATTCCAATTGGGTGCACCACGCTTCCTTTTCCTTGAGAAACGTCGCCGTCTGTCCGGATGCTGTCTCGGCGGCGTTCAGGCGCTCGCACAATTCGTCTTCCAACTGAATCCACGTTGTCTGTTTTTCTTTGAGGGCTGCTTCACTTTGCGCGACGGCCGCTTTCGCGGTTTCCAGTTGCTCCCGCAACTCGGATTCCAATCGCGCCCGCTCGCCGGAATGCTGTTCCAGGCCGGCTTTGGCTCGTTCCAATTCCGCCGCGCCCTGGCGCAATCGTTCTTGAAGTTCGTTGACTTGCTGTTGCGACTTCGCGGCCGCCTGCTGTTCCGATGCAAGCTTGCCCTGAAATTCATCGCGCGCCTGCCGCAATCCTGCCAGTTCCGATTCCAATTGGGTGCAACGCGCTTCCTTTTCCTTGAGCGCCGCTTCGGTCTGTCCACCTGAGGTCTTTACCGCGTGGAGTTGCTCGCGCAATTCGGATTCCAATCGCGCTCGCTCGCTGGAATGCTGCTCCAGGCCGGCTTTGGCTTGTTCCAATTCCGCCGCGCTCTGGCGCAGGCGTTCTTGAAGTTCGTTGACTTCCTGTTGCGACTTCGCGGCCGCCTGCTGTTCCGATGCAAGCTTGCCCTGAAATTCATCGTGCGCCTGATGCAACCCGGCCAGCTCCGATTCCAATTGCGTGCAGCGGGCTTCTTTTTCCTTAAGGGTGGCCTCAGGGGAATTGTAAGGGTTAAACTCAACCGCCGGCGAGATCCTCTCCGCGGGAAGTGCGTTTTCCATGCCGGTATTGGCTGATTCACTTTCGGGCAAAAAGATTCCCGGCGACAACGCGATGCTGATCTCGTGGGTCTCAACTTGGCCGAGTGGACCCGTCGGAGCCGGTTGCATCCCTGTTTCCGGAGAAGCCTCCGGATGGAACTCAACGGGGGCCGCGGCCGCATCCGATGGCGGGGCGGTTTCCATGCTGGCATTGCTCGACTCGGTTGTGGGGAAAAGCGCCTCGGCCAGAACAACGTACTTCCTTTGACCGCCTGAATGTTGATGGATTTGAATCGATGGGGCGGCGGGTTGACGCGGATCATCCAAGGGAGAGATTGGGGCCGATTCATTGACTGGAGCTGCGGCGGCTGGGGAAAGTGCGCTTTGGGTTTCGCCGCTGCGCGACTCCGTCATGGGCAAGAACGCAGAGGCGGGCGCCGCGTGTCTTGGTTCGGCACCAGCCATCTGGCGGGGTTGGATCAAAACCAAAGGGCGAGGCGCATTCTTTGAAGCATTGGCGGTGTCCGTCTCGGCTCCCGGTTGGGAAGCAGCGCGTTGCACTCGCGCCTTAAGCAGGTGGATGGTGGCTTTCAGCGCCAGTTCGGAAGGGGATACCGGTTTGGTGATAAAGTCATGGCCGCCGCTGAGCACGCTTTGCTTGCGGTTATCAAAGTTATTGTGGCCGGTTATGAAGATGACCGGCGTATTTTTACAATGAGGAAACCGGCGCAACTTTTCGCAAACCTCGAAGCCGGTCAAGTCCGGCATATTGATGTCCAACAATACCAGGTCGAAATGGTTGGTTTGGAGAATCTGCAGGGCGACGAGAGGGTCGTCCACACTCTTGGCGTCGAAGTTGGCCCGCTTCAGCGTATTGACGATCACGTGATTACAAACTGCGTCGTCATCCACCGCGAGCACTTTGGCTTGAGGCATGGGCTGGGCGAGGTCAGCCGCGTTGCTTTTCAATAAAGATCCCAGGCAATCCACCGCTTGAGCGATGGTCTGCAGCACCGAAGGTGTCACCCAGGTAGGCTTAACCATGATTTCGGAAAGCAACGTGTCGAACGCATTCGTGAGGAGTGCGACGCGGGAGCAACCGGCTTTGCCGGCGTTGGTGCTCAGGAAGTGCACGCGTTGATACAGGTTGGGGAGATGCTGCAGGCTGGCCGGGGAAGCCGGCGCTTTGATGTACGCAAAGCAATGCTCGCGAATCTTCGGGATTTCCGCCAACGCCCCGGTCAGAAACTCCGTGCGGCCCCTGGCGGTCTCAGCGGATACGGGTGCGATCGAGATCGTTTGACCGTTGCCGTGCGGCAGCGAGGCGGCTTCGTTTCCTCCGGTATTGGATTCCGACCTGGAATAGTCAATGGCAGCTGAGGCGAGCAACTCCTGGATGCTTTGGAGCAGCATGGGAAAGGTGCAATCGGCTTTGAGCAGCCGTTTGGTGGGGCCGGCCAGGGCGGCTTCCTGAGGCGTCTCCATCATTGGAGCGTTGGAGAATACGATGACCGGAAGCAATTTGAGGCGGGGATCCGCGCGCATGAACTTAAGCACGTCCGCACCGCTGAGCTTGGGCAGCATCATGTCGAGCACGACCAGATCAGGCGTAATTTGCGATAGAACTTTAAGGGCCTCCAGTCCGTCCTGCGCCGACTCGATATGAAACCCTTCGCGTTGGAGGCGATTCCGGTACATCTCCAGCGCCACTGGGTCGTTTTCGACGAAAAGAATAGTTTTTACAGTGTTCATGCACTTCTCCGTGTCCGTCGCCGGACACTGCTCCGCGATCCAAACCTTCAATTGGGAGCTGCTCTCAGGTCTTTTTCCCAAGCCTTTGAGCAGCAACGCTCATGCCAAATGGTGATCGAGCTTTTAGGGAAGTGATGCGACGTCCGCGCGCTCCAAATTCTTCGGGATTTTGGATGCCGGGCGGGAGGACTGCAATTCGGGATGCTTTTGCCCGTTGTCTGATTACACCCGGAGCCGTCGGTCAGACCAATAATTAGACACGGTTGACAGCCACTAACGTCCGTCGTTTTGCAGGTGAATGCTCCGGGTAAATTTAAGTTTGACGGTTTCTCCAACGCGCGCGAGCAACGACTTTTTCCTGGGTTTCAGGGGGGCGCCTATCAACTGTACCGGAGCGCTGCAGGCTGGGCACAAGAACAATATGGTTTTGCTTCCCTTGCGCTGCAATTGATGGACGCAAGCTTCGCACATAACTTCCTTGCATTGCGTGCATTGGTGCGTGACACGCGCTTGAGGATGACGCGGGCATACCAGGGAGCCATCATTCAAAACGACCGGTGGAGCAGGAAGATCCGTGTAGATAAACTTGGGAATGGCGATTTTGACATCCGTTGTTTCGACGAACAGCTCCACGTCGCCAAGCCGGACCATCTGGCCGGCAGACAGTTTGGCCTCCCGGACCGGTCGTCCATCCACAAACGTGCCGTTCGTGGACTCAAGGTCGCGGATAACCACGCCCTCGTCCTTCAGCACCAGTTCGCAGTGCAAGCTCGAAACGGTCGGATGCCCAATGGGGAAATCGACATCCGGACTGCGTCCGAGACGGTTTGATCCCAACTTAAGTTCGATCGACTGGCTTTCAATCCCAGGCGTCTTGATTAACAGTCTGGCCATAACTTCTCCTTCTCGGTCTTCTCAACAATTCCAATACTCAATCCGAGGGGCAAAGTCGAGAACCTTTTTTGCCTCCTTGGAAACCCCCGTCCGATTTAAGGAAAATCGCGCACAATTCGGGATAACTACGGACAACAAATCACGGATGCAGCGGGTTTCTTGCAAAAGCAAATTCTTCGACGATATGGCCTCCAACCAAATGTTCCTGGATGATCCGCTCCAAAACCTGAGGCGTGCAGGAATGGTACCAGGCACCCTCGGGATAGACGACGGCAACCGGTCCGTGGACGCAGACCCGGAGGCAATTGACTTTGCTGCGATAGACCAGAGGCTCCGGCCCCGCGAGCCGCAATTCCTTCAGCCGGCGTTTCAAGTATTCCCAGGACTCCAACCCTTTCTCCTTCGACGCGCACCTGGGTTCGGATGAATCGGCACAGAGGAAAATGTGGCGATGGTATCGCTCGAGTCCCAAGGACTTCTTCAAGGTTTCCAATTCGCCGTCCATATTGAGTCGCCAAACAGCTTGTGATCTAGGGAGGCAACTCCAGCGAGCGCCAGAGGTACCACGCGGCGATGGAGCGATGCGGACGCCACCTTTCACCGTAGTCCAGCAGTTCCTTCGGCGCCGGCAGATCGCGCCGGCCGTACGTCAGGGCGAACCCCTTGCGCACTCCATAATCGGTGGCCGGCAAAACGTCCGGCCGGCCCAGCGTGAAGATCAGCAACATTTCGACGGTCCAGGGGCCAATGCCGCGCACGCAGGTGAGCCGTTCCATAATTTTCGCATCGTCCAGCCGGGCGATGGCCCGTCCCCCGGGCACGACACCCGCGATGGTTTTTGCGGCGAGATCTTTGACGGCGGCGGTCTTGGCGCGGGAAAGCCCCGCGCCGCGCAGTTGTTCCTCCGGCGTGGCCAGCATCTCTTCCGGGGACGGGAAATGTCCCGCAGGATAGAGAGACAGGACCCGCGACAGGATCGTTTTCGCCGCGGTGCCGTTGAGTTGCTGATGGACGACGGCCCGCACGAGAGCCTCGAAGGGTGTTCGGCGCCTTCCAACCTTTAGCGCGCACGGTCCAACCTTTTTGATCAGCCGCGCCAAAGTCTGGTCCGCGCGGCACAAGTGGTGGATGGCTTTCCGGCTCATAATCATTCAAACCGGGATCCGGCGAATGACTTCACGCCGTGAAAGCGTCTTTACGGTTTCAACGCGGTAAATCAGCCACTGGCCATCGGCCTTCTTCAGCATGAAATTGAATTCCTGCACCAGAAAATCGCGCTCGCCCGTGACGGTTGCTTTGGCGGTCAGGTCGGCGACCGCAGTTTGTTTGTCCGGACCCAGCGTCACGTTAATATCGAGGAACTCGACTTTCAATCCGCCGGCCGCCTCATGATTGAGCGCAACCAACAAGGCTTGCTGCAGTTCGTCGCGTCCGGTCAGTGTTCGCGCTCCATAGGCGCGGGAATCCAGGCTGACCACCACATCCAGGGTGAAACACTCGAGGAAATTTTGGGCTTTCAAACCCCGGGAGAGGATCCCGTCTTTTCGCTCGAAAGAAAGGGTTCGAGCCAGATTGAGCAAACGGGAGCGGATGGCCTGTTCGGGACTGGGAAACAGCATTCGCGCGCCCCAAATTCCCATCCCGATCACGGTCAGGGCGGCGATGAGGCGAAAAGATTTTTGCATAAGAGAATTTTGCCGACGATGCGATATCGGGGGGTCATGCCTTCTTCATGAAGCATTTCAGGCATGGACCGATTGTCGCCGACGACATAATACCAGCCGGGGGCGAGTGTTTTGGGTGGACCTTCCCAGTCGCAGGGCCGCGCCAGATAGGGTTCATCCAAAATTTGGCCGTTAATCAAGACATGTCCGTCGTGAAACTGCACCGTCTCGCCCGGAAGACCGATGATGCGCTTCATGAACATCATGTGTTCCCCCGCCAAGCGAATCGCCACGACGTCACCGCGTTTGGGTTCCGACCGGTGATAGGCCAGGCGATTGACGAAATTGACGCCTCCCTCTTGATAGGTCGGAAGCATGCTGGGCCCCTTCACCCGTATGGGAAGCAGCACATAGGCGCGCGTCAAGAAAACAACCGCGACCAGGACCGCGATCCGCACCAACGTGCGCCTGGGATTCCGGCCGATCAACACGATGCGCAACCAGCCCGGCAAACCAACAGGTTGTGTTTTTGCTTCCATGTTCCATTCCTGTCAAAGGGCGCCGATGATGTTCGCGGTGCCGCAGCTTGCAGACAAGCCTAGATTGAACCCATTCCAAAGTCACTTTGGCCGGCCACGACGCGACCGTTTGGGCCGCGAACGGGCGTTGAGCGCCACGCCCTGGACTTCAGGGAGTGATTCGCCGGTCTTCTCCAGCCCAAGACGCTGCGGACATCATCCCATTCGGCCATCGCGATCTCAAGACCGGGCCGGAGCGGAAACGGGCACGTGGCGGCCCGGCGCAAACGTCCGTCCTATTTGCCGGGATCCTTCGAGCCATCGAGATCCAAGGCGCCGCCGAAATCCTTGCCGCTCTTCTCCAGAATCGTTTTGAGGTGCGGCGACATCCATTTCTTGGGTTGGCTCTTTTGTTCCGAGGCCCGAAGGCGGTAATGGCCGGTCGAATCCGCCTCCAGAATGCCTTTTTCCACCAGCCGCACCAGCACGGGAGCCGCCCACTCGGGCTCTTGCCGGAATCTCCACTTGCCAGCAGCGCGCCGGGCCACATCGCGTCCCAATACGAACTCGCCGGGCCATGACTTCAGGTAATTGCAGATATCCCGCTCGTCCGCGTCCATGGGGGGATTGGGTAATCCGTGAGTTACAAACGCGCGGCGACAAACTGCGCGAGCTTCGCGGCGTCGGCATTGAAGAGCCGGATTCCTTCGGCGGTTTTCTCGGTTGCCATTGCATTTTCATTGAGCAACCAGCGGAATTTTTTCTCGTCGAGTTCGAGCCGTTCGATTTTGCTCTCTTTGGCCGCAGCCGGGTTGAGTTTGCGTTCGACCGGTTCGCTGCTGTTTTTCAATTCACCGAGCAACGGGGGGCTGATGGTCAGCAGATCACAACCGGCCAGTTCAAGAATCTCGCCCTTGTTCCTGAAGCTCGCGCCCATCACCTCGGTCGCGTGGCCGAATTTTTTGTAGTAGTCGTAAATTTCTTTCACCGACGTCACGCCGGGGTCTTCGACCGGAGCGAAATCCCTTCCGGTCTTGGCTTTGAACCAATCCAGGATTCTGCCGACGAAGGGCGAGATCAATTGGACCCTGGCTTCCGCGCAAGCGACCGCTTGGGGAAGCGAAAACAGCAGGGTCAGGTTGCAGCGGATGCCCTCCCGCTGCAGAACCTCGGCGGCGCGAATGCCTTCCCAAGTCGAGGCGATCTTGATCAGAATCCGTTCGCGGGCGATACCGTTTTTTTCGTAAAGGGAAATGAAGCGGCGCGCTTTGTTCACCAAACCTGGCGAATCGAATGAAAGATTCGCGTCGGTTTCCGTCGAAACCCGGCCCGGCACGATCTTCAGAATCTCCAGGCCAAACAGAACCAACAAGCCATCGTTGATTCCGTCGAGCAGCGCCCGGCCCGTCGCGCCGGACTGGCGTGTGTCGGCGATGGCTTTTTCGACCAGGTGTTTGTAGGCGGGCATCTGCGCCGCTTTGAGGATCAAGGATGGATTCGTCGTGGCATCCTGGGGGGCGTATTCTTTAAGCGTGGCAAAGTCGCCGGTGTCGGCGACGACCTTGGTGAACTGCTTCAGTTGATCGAGTTGGTTCAGCGCCTGGGCGGGGCGCGTCGTACGGGGTTCTGCAATCTGGCTCATAGAATTCGCATTGAACTTGCCGCAGAAACCAGCGCGCCGCAACCGCGATTTGCTCCAGCCGCTTTTCTCCCGGCTATGGCGGCGGCTGATCGGCTGACGACGGCGTCAACCCGGGGCCCGGAATGAGGATGGGATCCCCCGGCTTCAGTTTGCTCAGATCAAGACCGGGATTTGCGGTCTTCAGGGCGCCCAGGGAAAGGCCGTACCGCATGGCGACGCTGGAGGGGCTTTCGCCCGCGCCCAGAACGTAGGAATGTGTCGGCGGGACGAGAGCCGGAGGCGGCGGCGGGGCCGGCGGCGCGGCTGCCGGTTCCGGCGGCAGTTCCTGGCCCTTCGCGAGCGCGTTGGCTTGGAGTTGCTCCAACTCGGCCCGCTTCAATTCGATGGCCTTTTGTTCCGCGGTGAAATTGGTGTTCGCGCGGATCGCCGCCTGCTGCTGCGCGGTCGCAAGATTGATCTGGTAGAGGGTTTCCACCGCGTCGGGGTCGCCCGCCTGCTGCGCCTGGGCGAACGCATCGCGGTACAAGGGATCCTGCAATTGTTGGAATTCCTGATACCGGCCGGCGCCGAGGGCGAGTTTGCGGGCGCTTTCGCGTTGCTGCAAAAGGGAGTTGCGCTGCGCGACGCTATTGGGATCGTTGCTGCCAGCGAGGGCTTCGAGTTGCTGGTCGATGGAATCTGTCGCGCGGAAAAGGGCGCGGAATTCGTCGGGGGTCGCATCAAAATACTTGAGCCGGCCGAGTTCGGTGCGCAGATTGTTCGCGTCTTGCGAGTAACGCAACAGATACTCCTCGACCTGCGGCGGGGTCAACACCCGCGCCAGATCATCCCGCGTTTGCTGGCGCAATTTTGCAAGTTCGGCCGGATCGGGGTTCTTCCCCTGCAGTCGTTGTGCCTCCAGGTAAGCCTGCAGACGGTCTTGTGCTCGGGAGCTGATGTCCTGGACCGCTTGTTTGGCCTCGGTGGGCATTGTGCCCAACACCGGGCCGTCAAGCGCAACGCCCGGATGCGACGGACGCGGCAGGCTGGCCAGGTCACCCGACTCCCATTTCGGACCAAGCAATCGCGTCAGCAACGCGCGCCGCTCCTCGTTCAGCGCACGCACCTTTTCAGCCGCCGCCCTGACCACCGCCACATCGGGATAACTCCGCCACCATTGCTGTTCCGGAGAGGTCACCTCGGCGGCCTGTCGCCGCGCAAACAGCAGGTTTACGTCCGCAATAATAATATCCCGAATGGTTTGATCCGGGCATCCGATGTTGCGCAAGTTGGCGATGTAAGTGGGGTAATCGGCGGACTCGACCTCGCCCCACGAAAAAAACTGCCGGCGGACGACCACGTTGGTCTTCATCACGCCGGACCCGCCCGCTTCGAGTTCGGCCGTGCCCCGCGTCGCCGGATGACGGACCGAGCGGACCAGCCAGGCGGCGCCCAGGGCGAGATTAACGGCCAGAGAGGCAAAAAACAGGGTGCGCCAGCGCATAAGGATTCTCTGTCAATCCGTGCCACACTGAATTGAAAAAAGCAACGAGCAAATCGGCCCGGGTGCGGGAAGGGCGCAGCTAAAGCTTGAACTCCAAACCGGCCTGACTGTTTAATCTACCCCGCATGAAACAAAAGGCTTACGCCCGCGCGGGTGTGGACATCGATCTGGGCAACCGGGTCAAAGCAACCCTGCCGCGACTGCTCGCCGCCACGCATCGGCGCGAAGTCCTGGGCCAGGTGGGCGGGTTCGGCGGCTTGTTCGCCCTGGACGTGAAAAAATATCGCGAGCCGGTTCTGGTTTCGAGCGTGGACGGCGTGGGCACGAAACTGAAAATCGCTTTTGCGATGAACCGACATGATACCATCGGCGCCGACCTCGTGAACCATTGCGTGAACGACATCGCCGTGCTTGGCGCCGAGCCCCTGTTCTTTCTCGATTACCTCGGCACGGGCCGGCTCGAACCGCACGTGTTCACCGAGATCATCAAAGGCTTTGCCCGGGCGTGCGCCGAAAATCATTGCGCGCTCATCGGCGGTGAGACGGCGCAAATGCCGGGCTTGTACCAAGCCGGTGAATACGACGTCAGCGGCACCATCGTCGGCGTTGTCGAAAAATCACGGATGCTCAACGGCCGGAAAAACGTGAAGCCCGGCGACACGGTGATCGGCATCGCTTCGAGCGGGTTGCACACGAACGGTTATTCGCTGGCCCGGAAAATATTTTTTGAGCGGATGAAGTTGAAACCGCAGAGCTCGGTGCCGGGATTACGGAATCCGATCGGCGCCGAATTGCTCCAGGTCCACGTCAGCTACGGTCCGCTGGTGCAGGCGCTGCTGAAGCGCTTCAATAAATCTCCAACCGCAAATCGCCAACCGCAAATCATCAAGGCATTCGCCCACATCACCGGAGGCGGTTTTATCGACAATCTCCCGCGGGTCCTACCGGGAAACTGCGATGGGGTCATTCGCAAAGGCACCTGGGACCTCCTGCCGATTTTCCGGTTGATCCGGGAGAAAGGCGGCGTGCCGGATGCCGAGCTTTACCAGGTTTTCAACATGGGCATCGGCATGACAACCATTGTGGCGGCGGAAAAGGCCGGCGAAATATTGAAATTCATACGGGCACGCGGGCACAAAGCGTGGCCCATCGGGGCAGTCGTCAATGGTACCGGACGCACACGGATGGTGTGATGGAGACACCGGTTTTTGCGGTGCCGCCCTTCGGACGACCCAGTTGTCCGTGACCCGGTTGACGCGCGGGGCCGGAG
>CAZFOA010000142.1:0-10093 GCA_964520205.1 uncultured Verrucomicrobiota bacterium
AAACCGCCGGAACCGGCGCCGAGCAGGACCTCACGCCATATCCACCGGATCAATATCCACCGACAGTGTGACATCCTCCGGCAGTGTCAGTGACAGGCTGATTTGCGCCAGCCGCCGGCTCAGCGCGCTCATGCGCTGGGTGCGCAACATGATCTGGTAGCGATAGTAGGTTTCCGCGCGCAACAACGGCGCGGGCGCGGGACCGGCCAGGATCAGATCCTTGAATTCCGTCAGGTTCTTTTCCAGCTCACGCTTCAGATATTCCGCGGAGAATTTCACTTTTTCCTCGTTGCGCCCTTTCAAAGTCAGCAGAGCGATCCGGGCGAACGGGGGGTATTTCAGTTGCTCGCGGAACTCGATTTCCTGCTCAAAAAAGCCGACGAAGTCGTGCCGCCGCGCGAACTGAATCGCCGGATGGAACGGCGTGAATGCCTGCACCACCACTTCGCCCTCGATGTCGCCGCGGCCCGCCCGCCCGGCCACCTGGGTCAGCAGTTGAAAGGTGCGTTCGCCGGCCCGGAAATCCGGCTGGTGCAGCGCGAGATCGGCATGGATGATCCCGACGAGAGTGACGTTCGGAAAATGGAGTCCCTTGGCGATCATTTGCGTGCCGACCAAAACGTCGATTTTTCCCGTCCGGAAATCCCCCAGAATGCGGCGGTAATCCTCTTTCCGCTTCAACGCGTCGGAATCCATTCGCACCACCCGCGCGTCGGGAAAAAGTTTTGCCAGCGTGGCTTCGACTTTTTGTGTGCCCAGGCCGGCGTAACGGATCCGCGGGTTCCGGCATTTTTTGTTGGGGCAAACCGCTGGCACGGCTTCGCTGTGGCCGCAGATGTGACAGGCCAGTTTTTGTTCGTGGCGATGGTATGTGAGCGACACGCTGCAATTGGGGCAGGCGGCGACGAAACCGCACAGGGGGCATTGCAGCGAGCTCGAGTAGCCGCGCCGGTTCAGAAACAAGATGGTCTGCTCCCCGCGTTCGAGCCGCTGCGCAATGGCTTCCTTGAGCTGCGGCGAAAAAATCGGGGTCGCCTGGCCGGGACGCATGGCCCGCCGCAGGTCCACGATCCGGACGTGCGGCATTTTTTGATCGTCCACCCGTTCCGGGAGTTCGAGCAGGGTGTATTTGCCCTTGCGACAGTTGTAGTAGCTTTCGAGCGACGGCGTTGCCGAGCCCAGGACGACGGGGGCTCCCTCCATCTGGCCGCGCATGATGGCGACGTCGCGCGCATGATAGCGCGGCGCCTCCTCCTGTTTGTAAGTGTGCTCGTGCTCTTCATCCACGATGATCAGGCCGAGCGGGTCCACCGGCGCGAAGACCGCCGAACGCGCCCCAATTACGATTCGCGCGCGGCCCTGCCGGATTTTGTGCCACTCGTCGTGCCGTTCGCCTGCGGACAAATGGCTGTGCAAAACCGCCACCAGCGTTTGCTGCGCGCCGGAGGTGAAGCGCGCCTTGAAACGCTCGACGGTCTGGGGAGTGAGTGAAATTTCAGGCACGAGCACGATCGCGCCTTTGCCCTGCCCCAGCGCGTGCGCAATCGCCTGCAGGTACACTTCCGTCTTCCCACTGCCCGTGACTCCGTGCAGAAGAAAGACGGACGACGCAGGACGGAGACCCGTGGAAGGCGGTTCGATTTCTGACCTCTGACCTCCGGCCTCCGGCATTCGACGCCGGATCGCTTCCAGCGCCCGGGCTTGAGCCGGGTTCACTTGCAGCGGCCGGGTTGGCAGGATCTGCTCCCGCGCGTAGGGGTCACGCTCCGAAATCTGCGGAGCGATGGTTACCAGCCCCTTGTCTTCCAGCCGCCGGAGGGTTGCCGCCGTCGTTTCCGCCAGTTCGAGCAATTCCTGGAGCGGCATTTCGCGCCGTTCTTCAATAAGATTCCAGACTTCGCGCTGGCGCCGGGCCAACCGGGGCAGCTCACCCGTGAATGGCTGGACCCGCACGTACAAACGCTCGCGCCAGCCGGCTTGCTCCTTGCGCACCGCCTCCGGCAGCACGCTCTTCAGCGCAATTTCCGGCGCGCAACAATAATACTCGCCCATCCACCGCGCCAACTTCAAGACGCTCGGCGTCACCAGCGTCTGCGTGCCGACGATCTTAATGATGGCTCTCAGCTTCGGGTGCTCCGACGCTTCGACCAGCGCGGTAACGCAGCCGAGCACCCGGCGCGCGCCGAAGGGAACTTGCACCCGGCTGCCCACACCGACCTGCCCGGCCAACCCGGGCGGAATCAGATAATCGAACTCCTTGCGGAGTGCGAGTTCCAGTGTGACGCGCGCGATCATTGCGAGGTTTGAGGGTTGTACGTGGAGGATAGACTGTCAAGTGTCGCGGGGCGGAGCATTGCGCCATGAACCACGATGTAGCGCAGACATTCCTGTCTGCGGGTTCACGGGACATTCCTGTCCCGTGTTTCGGACCGCGAACGAACCGGCGACTGGAAAGTCGCCAGAGCCCGCAGGTTTGGAAAGCTGCGCTACGCGGTTCATGGGCAGCTTCGTTCCGCCCCGCGTTTCAAACATCCAGGCGTCCGTACTTCCGGATCTCCGGCCAAAGCCATGCCACAATCAGCACCACGAGAATCGTTCCGATGCCGCCGGAAACCACGGAAATCACCGCGCCGGTCTGGATGGCGTTGCCGATGGCGGGCCCGAATCCATGCGCGACGATGCCGGATTCGAATTCGCCGAGTTCGTTTGACGTATTGATGAACAAATTATTCACGGCGGAAACGCGTCCGCGTTTGTCATCCGGCGTGAGCATCTGAACCAGGGTGTGCCTCACCACCACGCTCACGCTGTCGACCATGCCGCAAAGCAGAAGCATGAGAAACGAAAGCCCGAACCATTTCGAAAATCCAAAGACGATGGTGGCGGCTCCGAAAGCGGTCACGGCCCACAGCAGCGAGCGGCCGGCTTTTTGCAGGGGCGGCCGATGCGCCTGGATAAACGCGCCCACCACCGCGCCCAGCGGCAATGCGGCTTGAAGCATTCCCAGGCCCCGCGGTCCAACCGACAGTATATCCCGGGCATAGATCGGCAGCAAAGCCGTCGCGCCACCCAGCAGCACCGCAAACATGTCGAGGGAGATAACCCCCAGAATGATCCGGTTTGCGAACACGAAGCTGAATCCCGTCAGCAGTGTTTTCAGGGACATTTTCTCCCTGTTGATGACGGTGTGATCGGTTCGCACCAGACTGAGCATGACGCAAAAAACCAGCGCGGCCAGGGCGTTGAGGGCGTAAACCGGCGCCGCCTGCCGGTGGGTGAGAGCGATCAGCGCACCCGCGGCAGCGGGTCCGACGATGGAAGCCAGCTGAAACGTGCCGGTGTTCCAGGTGACGGCGCGGGAAAAGTCTTTGCGCGCCACCAATTGCGGCAGGAAGGACGCGGTGGCAGCCGCTAGAAATGTCCGGGCGGCGCCGGTCACGAACAGACAGACGTAAATCCAAAGCACCGGCGCGGCCTGCGTCGAGATCAGCGCCATCCCGAGGTTGGCGACCGCGATCACCAGCGTCGTCAACACAATCGTGCGTTTGCGCTTGTAGTTGTCCGCCAGGTGCCCTGCGGGAAGTGTCAGCAAAAACATCGGCACGATCTGGGTCAGGCCGACCAGGCCCAGGCTGAACGCCGAGCCCGTGCGCTCATAGATTTCCCAACCCACGGCCATGGTGAACATTTGCTGGCCCACGACCGCCACAAAGCGTCCGATGAGATAAAGCAGGAAATCCCGGTTCCGCAAAACAGCGTACGAACCGGTTCCGGCGGTCAAATCCCGCTTGTCGTCGGGATCAACATGGCTTTCAGCATCATTCATTCGAGGAATGCCGGCGAAAAGTTAGCGGAAATCCGCCGAAGGTCGAGCTTGCTCATGCTGCGGTGGTACGTTTTGGTGGGGCGAGGCTACTGACGAGCCGCCTTCGCTACGCTTCGGCGCGCCAGGGCCGGCTCGCGAGGACGCTCGCCCCACCGAAAGTTGTAAAATGTACCACTACCCCTGCCTCAGTAGGGTAATCCCTCCAGGCAAAACACGGGAAAGCGGCGCCGAACTCCAGTCTGCGAGCGCGCCGTCGATGCGTCGGTGGCTCCGGTTCAATCGGAATCTTCTTTCGATCCTGCGCGCACGAACGCGGCGCGGACGGGCGCCGGCATCGGGGCAGCCGCACCGCGAACCGACCGCCAGATGACCTCGTTGAGCAGCAGATCGTCGACGGCGTCTTCTTTGGTGAAATTCATCCTGATCTCCCCGCCCCAGGCCGCTGCCCGGTTTTTTTCGTTTAAATCCACGCCGGCCGGCGCGGCCTCATATGGGCGCAAATCGGGATTCGGTTGAAATGAGGCGAACAGGGGCGCCGCGGCGGCATCGAACTGCGACATCGGTTTCAAACCCAGAATCAACTCCATCGTGCGCAACAGGCTGCTGGTCGAATACAAGGTTGAATCCACCGACCCGCGCTTAGTGTAAGGACTGATGACCAACGCCACCGTGCGATGCGCGTCCACGTGGTCCGGACCGTTTTGCGCATCGTCCTCGAGGACAAAAATCGCCGTCTGCGGCCAGAATTTCGAGTGGCTGACCGCTTCCACGACGCGGCCGAGCGCCAGATCATTTTCCGCGACGAAAGCCGTGGGCGTGAGGAATCCTTTGGTGGCGCCGTGGGTGTGGTCGTTGGGCAGGCGGACGATTTGCAGCCGTGGCATATCGCCATTGGTTTCAAATCGATTCAATTCGGCGATGAACCGGTCGGCCCGCCGGAGATCGCTGTAGCCCAGATCAAAGCTCCGGTACCACGCGTCGAAGTGCCCTTGCAGATTCCTGGCCCGGGTCCAGGCGGGATCATTCGTGGTTTCTCCGTTGTTGATAAACTCGCCATAGCTGCGGTAACTGAGCCCCGCTTCCCTGGCACGATCCCAAAGATAACCCCCGGCAGGCGCGGCAATGGGAAAAGTGCCCTCGCCCGGATACGGAAACTTGCCATCGGCAGGATGCCCATAATTCAGCGGCCACGTTTTTTCGACGAAATCGCTCGCGTAGGCGCCCATGCTCCATTCGTGGCCGCTGGCGCTGACCTCGGCTTCGGCATAAAAATTGTCCAGCAGCACAAACTCACGCGCCAGCTTGTGATGATTGGGTGTCACCCGTTCCGGGAAGAGGCACAACCTGGGATCGCCGTTGCCTTCGGGCACGTCGCCAAGCACCTGGTCGTAGGTCCGGTTCTCTTTTATGACGTAAATACAATATTGGATCGGGCTCGGGTCACCGGGCCGGGCGGGAACGGGATTCCCGGCGGGTCGCGGCGTCGCCACACCGGCATCCGGTGTGAGGGGAACACACCGGTACGCCTGAGCCGTCCAGGCGGCCATTTGATCAACAAATTCATTTCCGTGCGCCAATTCGATCACGCTCAATGCGCCCTTGAACAGACCTCCGATGTACTGCGCCGTGACTCCGGATTCGGGTTTGACACCGGGCTGTGGTCCGCGCGGATTTGCGCGGGAGGTGATGCCTTTCCCATTGGCGACCAGGAGGCGCTTTCCGTCCGGCGTGACGCGCACAGAGGTGGGATACCAACCGACGGGAATAAAGCCGAGCGACCGGCTGCGGCCGGGCGTGCTCACGTCGAAAACGGCGACGGCATTGACATTGGCATTCGCGACGAAAAGGGTCCGCTCATCCGGCGAGAGCGCCAGGCTGTTGGGTGTTGCGCCGGGTGGCGACTGCGGAAAGAACGCAGCCCAGGCCGTTTCGAGAAGCTTGCCGTTTTCGGTGTCGAGAACACTGATGGTATTGCGGTTGGCATTGGCGACGAACAGGTATTTGCCGGCGCGCGTCAGGGCCATTTCGCACGGATGCTCCTCCGTTGGCCAGCGCGCGATGACCCGATTCGATTTCAAATCCACCACGGCCACCGCCGCCTGCGCCCAGAGGCTTACGTAAAGGCGGCCGTGTTTTTCATCCAGGCGGCAGGCAAAAGGAAACGGGTCTTCCGCCCGGGGTTGGAGCAGCGCGGCCGCGGCTCGTTTGTCCGCGGCCTGAACGTCGGCATTGGACGATAAGCCGGCCGGCTCCGGGGAAATTGGCGGGGCATTTGACTCCAGCACGATGTCCGTGATTTCAGTTTCTGCAGCCAGTTCGATCCGGGTGACGCCCTGGCCCCAGACATTGGCCACAAACAGGCGCCGGGCCTGGTGGTCGATGGCCAGTCCGCAGGGAACTCCGGTCAGGGTGCGGTTGCGCAGCTCGATTTCGCGGTGGCCTGTGAGTTTTCCGGCGCGGAATTTGAAAACGTGGACGACTTCGTCGCCGGCGCCGCTGCAAAAGAGCTGTTTGCCGTCCGCGGAGAATTCCAGTCCGTAAAACGATTCATGGAGCGGCGTCCGGGAGACGACTTTTCCTTTGACGAGATCAACGATCACCACTTCATGCTGGCCGTATCCGGCGTGGAGCGCCGCCGCGAAACGTCCGCCCGGATGCACGGCGAGGTTCACGGGAAAATTGCCGAGCTCGATCTGTTTTCCGGCGGGTCGCAACGACCATTGGTTCGGCAGGAGCACCGAGCCATCCGGCTGTTTGCCGGGCCAAAGCATCGGCGGCTGAGGGCGGGTGGAATTCGAGTCGATGGCCGGCGCCGTTGAGGTGGATGAATTGGCAGCATGAACTGCCGGTTGCAGGCAGAACGGGGCAACCGGCGCCAGCAGCAAGAGCAAAAGGTGAATGGCGCGCATCCGGACTGCGGGCTTTGTGCCAGTCTTGATGCGGACGGTAAAGCCTATAAAGGCGGGGCGGGTCATTTCGTGCGCCGTCAGCATTGAAAAACAGCGAATTCGCCGCCGGGTTGCGGGCGGACATCATTCGCCACAGTCGCCGAAGACCGGGACGGGGCGGGTGGTGGCGAAACCACGCGGCATCAGGCTGTCAGTTTTCCGTCTTGCGTTTTGGCGGTTTGAAGCCGAGCAGGCGGGGTTGCAGCAGCCATTCGAGCGTGCCGCATTTGGCGCAACTCAACACTTCCACTTCCAGGCGGCACAACGCGCCCTTTTTGAGCGCCAGCGACAGGGCCGGCCCCCCGGTACAGAGCAGCGAAATGAATCCGCTCAAGTAAGGCTCGTGCCCGACCAGCAGCACGCTTTTCGGGCGCGGATGAATCGCGTTCACCTGGTCCACAAGGCTGGCCATGCTGCCGGAGAGCGCCAGATGATCGGTCAGTTCCAGTCGCTTCTCCCGGCGCAACCCCCGCACGACGATTTCCGCCGTTTCCCGGGCGCGCGTGAGCGGGCTGGAAAGGACAACGTCGAAGGAGGCTTCCATCTGGCGCAGCGCGTGCGCCAGGAGTTTGGTGCGTTGAATGCCCTTGGGGGTCAGCGGCCGGTCGGTTTCTTTGAACCGCGGGTCGCCATGCTCGACCGCGTCACCATGCCGGAGAATGTAAAGTTTCATTCCTGCAATGCCAGTTTTCGCAAATGCGGTGGTTTCCATGGATCATCCACCGAAACTCGCATTCCCGCCATAACGAAATGGTTCGTTGTGTGACATTACGGCAACAATCCGGTCGCAAATCGTTTTTTGCTTGGCGGTGAAGCGGGGGTTGTTCTAATCACCCTATGGCACCAGCCCGTCGCGCGGTTGTGGATGTGGGCACCAACTCCGTCAAGTTGTTGGTGGCCGACGTCGCGGGCCGGGAAGTGCAACCCGTCTGGGAAGAGAGCGCACAAACTCGCTTGGGCAGCGGCTTTTATCAAAACCGCCGGCTCCAGTCCGGCCCGGTCGCTCAAACCGCCGCCGCGGTCGCGAAATTCGCGGCGACCGCGCGCGAATGGAAAGCGGAGTCGATCCGAGTCATCGCCACCAGCGCCGCGCGCGATGCGGTCAATTCCGGCGACCTGGTATCCGCAATCGAGCGCGCCTCCGATCTCAAGGTGGAGATCATCTCCGGCGACCAGGAAGCCGAGTGGGTGTTTCAGGGCGTCGCCACGGACCGGGAGCTGGCGGCTCGGCCGCTCCTGCTGCTGGACGTCGGGGGCGGCAGCACGGAATTGATTCTCGGCCGCGGCGAGCACAACCATTACCGCGCCAGTTTTCCGCTCGGCACGGTGCGGCTGATGGAAGCGATGCCGCACCGGGATCCACCCGAACCGGAAGAACTCGCGGCCTGCCAGGAATGGGTTCGCAACTTTCTCGCCACGGAGGTCCGACCGCAACTGGAGCCGGCGATGCAGCGGGAACTGAAGACGGGATCGGGGAGCGACCGGCTGCAACTCGTCGGCACGGGCGGCACGACGAGCATTCTCGCGCGCATGGAAGCCGGCCTTGAAACTTACGATCGCAAGCGCATTGAAGCGACGCGGCTGAGTTTGGAGCGCGTGCGCTGGCACCGCAACCGGCTTTGGGGTTTGCCCTTGTCACAGCGCCGGCAAATCACCGGCCTGCCGAAAAACCGCGCCGACGTCATCCTGACCGGTGTGGTCATATACGAAGCCGTCATGGAGCAATTCGGTTTTCCCGAACTGCGGGTCAGCACGCGCGGACTTCGCTTCGCGGCGGTGATGGCGGGGGCGTGAATTCGATGGAATCCCCCTTTCGTGATCGGCGACACGAATCGCGGTTGCCTGGGTGATTTTAATTGATTAGCCGGTCTGATTGATGTATCTATTTGTATCAGGATGAGGCCAGGTATGAGCGGGCGGTTGCGGGGCTGTTGCCGAAGGCTGACACCAGTTCAGGTTTTGGTGTTGGCGGGCGTGGTCCTTGCTTTGGCCTTGGATCGCGCTTCGGCCGTCCTTGGGTGTGGGATCATCTAACTTTGAAGACGTGCCAACCCGATCACAACGCCACACCAATGACACATTTTCTCCACAAAACGCAATACCTCCGGGTTCCAATTGACCCCACAATCAAACTAACCAATACAAATACAACTATGATACTTATGAAGAGAACAATCCTCCTGACCTTGGGCTGCTGGTCCCTGGTGGCGGTGACGCAAGGCAATGCGCAAACCACCCTCACCGACTGGACTTTTGACAATCTTTCGGTCGGGGCAAATGCCAGCCCGGCGCCTTCCGTCGGTGTCGGCACGGCTTCCGCACTGGGCATGAGCAATTCCTACAACAACACCAACAGCATCAGCAATCCGGATGTCCTGTCGTCAGCCGGAAGCTCGATGGGCGGCCCCGACGCCTGGCGCATTCGTGGGGCAGGCAGCGCTCCGAATGGTGGCAATGGCTGGTCGTCGATGGCTCCGATTGGCACCCAGGGCGCCGAGTTCGATTCCAGCACGGCCGGATACGACAACATCCATGTCTATTTCGACGTCAACACGACGGCGCAGGCTGAGGCCAACCTCCAGCTCGAATACACCCTTGACGGCAGCAGCTGGAACAACGCGGTGATCGCCTACGCGGGCTCGTCGGCCACAATCAAAAACAACAGCAGCAGCGTCAATACCGTGATGGGCAGCTACATTCAGTTCACGGCAGCTGCCTGGATCAATGGCATCACAGCCGACCTGAGCGGCATCTCCGGCGCGAACAATAATCCGACCTTCGGGATCCGTCTGGTGAATGCTTCGACCGGCATTGATGACGTGAACGGAAATGGAACCGCCTACAACAATTCGTCCGGCAATTGGCGTTTCGACAATGTCACGATCAGCGGCACCGCGGTGCCGGAGCCGGGCCTCGGGGCAATCCTGGGCGGCGGCCTTGGCCTCATGCTCTATCTGCGGCGCCGGTGGATCGTCTAATCTGCTGCCGGATCTCGATCGACCCCGCGCCTCGGGCGTAGAGGTTGGTCGATGGAAGCGGATTTGCTTTTGGAACAAATGCGGGATTTGGCCTGGTGATGGCCAGATCCCGCTTTTTATTTTCAGGCGGCCAACCGCCATTGGAACGCAAGCGGTCGCGACTCGCCGGCAACGCCGCGTCTGGTTTCCATCTCGGGTGATGCGATCGTCCTCGCTCATCGGCGGGTCGGGAGTTTCCTGTTTCATTTGGAACTGCACATGCGCCATGAACCGCCCACCCTCGTAGCGCAGGTTGGCAACCTGCTGTGCCGCCGACTGCCAGTCGGCGATACGGCAGACTG
>CAZFOA010000143.1:0-4467 GCA_964520205.1 uncultured Verrucomicrobiota bacterium
CCGTGCGCCGTGGCGGTGATGTCGAAGAACACCATTTCGTCCGCGCCCTGCTCGTTGTAGCGGATGGCCAGTTCTACGGGATCGCCCACGTTGCGCAATTCGCCAGCCTCGGCCTTGCCGAACTGGACGCCGCGCGTGACCTGGCCTGCGTGGACATCGAGGCATGGAATGACACGTTTTGCCATCATGGTGAGGATTGAACCGGTTCGCGCTGAGCGAATCAATACTTTGTCGCGTTGGCGACAGGTCTGGACGAAGCCGAAATCGGGCTGCAAGGCCGGCGCGCCGCGGGCCAATCCAAGTTGCCGACTGCAAGTGGTTTACTCAAACTGGTTTCGGTGGTAATCTCTACTTGGGCGAATAAAGGCGCGTTTGATGCGTCTAACTGACTGGTTGATTATGAAGAAACTTATTTTCGCTGGGTTGCTGCTGGCTGGATGCCTGAGCGCACAGGCGCAGGGCCACTATTATGGGCATCATGGTGGTTCTGGGTATGGCTATGGGTATCATGGTTATGGGCATCACGGATGGGGCTATGGTCCGTCCGTTTCATTCTCCTTTGGCGCTTACCCGGGCTATTATGGCTACTGGCCGGGATATTCCTATTATTCCTCTCCTTATCCGTATTACCCCGGTTACACGGCTTATTCGTATGCTCCGGGTTACGATTACGATTACGCGCAGCCGAACTACGCTGTGAGCGGCACGCTGCTTGGCGCGCTGGCCGGCGGCCTCATCGGGAACAGCGTTCATCATCAAGGGTGGGAAGGTGCGGGCATCGGGGCGGGAGCGGGACTGATCCTTGGCAGTCTGGCCAATTACGGGGCGCAGCGGACTTACGCCCGGAACACTCCGGCGCCGGTTGCGATTCGGACCGGGCCGGCGGCAGCTCCGGGGCCAGGCGCGCCACCGGCGCCGGCGGCGCCGATCAGCCCGTCGGTTTACAAACCGGTCAGCCCGATGAGCAGTGCCAACGGATTATTCGGACGTTGACGCCTGCGGGCGGGAATGAGCAGCCCTTTTCACCCCGCCGCGGGACTTGGCGAATTTAAAACAATAGTCGGCTTGACGCTGCGCAACCATTTGAAATCATCCTGATCTATGAACCTATTGAAATACCGTTCCATTTTCGCAATCCTCGCCGCTGCCGGACTGGCGGCCGGCTGCGCTTCTTCCGGCGTGAAAAATCCCTCGGGCGTTCCGGTCACGCAAATGCGTCCGGATGAGCAGGGATTCGTCGCCGGCACGGGGATCGAGTCGCAGGACCTCGTCGCGGTGACCGAGAAGATGGCGCGCAGTATTCTGGGAATTCCGCAGATCACCAACGCCCAAGGCCAGCCGCGCATCGTGCTCGATCCCGTCATCAACAATACGCGTTTCCCGATCAACAAGGACATCTTCCTGAGTCGCATCCGCGCCCAACTGAACGGCAAGGCTGCGGGCAAGGTGATTTTCCTGGCGCGCGAACGCATGGCGGCCCTGGAACACGAGCGGCAATTGAAGCAATCCGGCCAGGTCACCTCGAGCTCCGATCCGAACGTGGTGGAGTTCAAGGGCGCGGACTTCTTCCTGACGGGCAAGCTGGATGGAATGACCACGCAAACCGGCGCCGGGACGAGCGATTACGTGCTCTACAGCTTTCAACTGATCGATGCGCGCACCAGCGACATCGTCTGGGAAGATTCGGCGGAAATCAAGAAGCAGGGGCTCGTGGACGCGGTGTACCGGTAATTCGAGACTCGCGGAATTACAACTTCGTGGCAGTCTGGAGGACGGCTTTTCAGAAGGCTCCGAAAAGTCTGGCGAATGAAACACAATGAATTTTTTCGGCAAATCGGGCGGCTGACTTTCCCCGCCCCGGTCGCCGGTTGTACCGCGGCGCCGGGTGCGGGCGCAATTCCCGGCGTCGGATGAAACCGCTCGCCTCATCTCTTTTGCTGGCGGCGGCGATGGCATTGTACGGCTGCATCACTCACACGAGGGTGATTCAGTTGACCGGCGACATCCGCGTGGACGGGCCGATGATGATCACCAACGGCCCGCCGCGGGACAAGGTGCTTTGGGAATATCGGACCGCCGCCGCGGCGATGTGCGGCGGAGACTATCTGTATTCGAAACGCTTGCTCGACGACGCGCTGCTGGCAGCCGGGGGCGTTTCGACCGACCACAGCGCGAAGCTGGCCCGGAGTTATTTTCATCCGGAATCGGCCAAAACCTTTATCGGCGAACCGTATGAGCGCGTGATGGCTTATTACTACCGCGGCATTCTTTACTGGATGGATGGCGAGCCGGACAACGCCCGGGCCTGTTTCCGCAGCGCCGCCATTCAGGACGCCGACGCTGAAAACAAAGAGTATGCCGCCGATTATGTTTTGCTTGATTACCTGGACGGCCTGGCTTCGCTGAAGCTCGGCGGCGACGGTTCGGACGCGTTCAAACGCGCGGCAGCCGAGGCGCGCCTGGCCAAGCCGCCGGCCCCCGATCCCAAGGCGAACGTGCTGTTCTTCCTCGAATTCGATCCCGGCCCGTATAAATACGCCTCCGGCCAATACCGCGACGAATTGCGTTTCGGCGTCCTCTCACCGCCGGTTCAGTCGGCGGAGATCCAGGTGGACGCGCAGAATCTGGACGTCGCCCCTTATGACGATCTTTTTTTTCAGGCCACCACCCGCGGCGGCCGGGTGATGGACCACATTTTGGGAAACAAGGCGGTGTTCAAGACCTCGACCGATGTCGCCGGCACGGCGGCGATCCTGGGCGGAGTGATTGCCGCCAGCCAAAACAACCGCACCTCGCAGGAGGTGGGCTTGGGCTTGATCGCTGCCGGTCTGATCAGCAAAATTGTATCCGCCTCCACCCGGCCCGAGGCGGACATTCGCGCCTGGAACAACCTTCCGCGCTATCTAAGCTTCACCGCCATGGCGTTGACGCCGGGGCAGCACACGGCCCGGGTTGAATTCCGTGACGCCGCCGGCAATGTCATTCCCCGCTTCACCAAGACCGTCACCCTCAACATTCCACCCGACGGAAAGGACAAAGTCGTTTTCGTCAGCGATCAATCCTTAACCCCACAGACGATATGAAAAAGAACCTGTTTGTCTTGATTGCCCTGTCCAGTTTTGCCCTGGCATTCACCGGCTGCAAAACCGACGAGGGCGCTTACCTGCCCGAGAACGTCAGCATCAATGATCTGGAAAGCCGCACCGCGCTGGTGTTGCTCAGCCCGGGCGCGCAGGACTCCGTCACCTGCCCCGGCATCCAGGAGACGCGCCTTCCGGACAACCGGCTGCAGGTGGCCGCGCATTTGCGCAACCGCGAAAACCGCCGCATCCAAGTGCAGGCCAATTGCGAATTCAAAGACGCCCAGGGCTTCGTGATCGAGGCGACACCGTTCCAAAATGTGTTTCTTGATGAAAATGCCCAGGAAGACGTGACCTTCGTCTCGATGAACGACAAACCCGCGCGTTACACCATCCGCGTGCGCGAGGCACGTTGAAGATTTCGCCCGGGTCCGCGTCCAATCCCTGTAACTGAATTTATGAAAATGTTTAAACTGGCAAGTATCTTCGCCGTCCTGGCCGTCCTTCCCGCCGCGCACGCGCAGAAAGGCACTTTGGTGTTCCCACCTCCCGACACCAACCCGCCGCCGCCGAAGGATTATGTCGTCGAACCGCCGCCCCCGCCGCTCTCGACGCTGCGGGGCCAACCGGCGCCGGTTTATGTTTACGACCAGAAACCCCTGGCCGGACGGCCGCTGCTGGTCACGCCGGAGCAGGCCCAGGCAATCATCATCCGCTTCAAAGCCGCATACCCCGGGCTCGGCAGCCCGCGGTTCCTCATTTACGTCAACCGCGAGCTGGTGGACGAACAATCCGGCATGAAACTCATCCATCGCGCCGAACGCATCGAAGGCGCGCGGAATTCCCCGGACAGCACGAACGCCGTTGCGAGCGTCAAGAGCGTCGAGAACAATGAATACCGCTCCGATGGCAAAGCCCAGCCAACCCTGGCCGACAAACAGACGGTCCGCGACGTGGAACGGCTGTTTGGCCGTCCGCTCCGCTCCGCCGGCGCCACCCTGACCGACCAGAAGGTGGCTGCTGAATTGATCGCCGACAAACCCATCGCTGATTTCATCGGCACCACCGACACGCCCCAGGCACGGAAAGATCGGGAAGCTTTGGGCAAAATCGCCGACGCGGTGATTGAAGTGTTGATCTCCTCAAAAACCATCACGGTGCCGACCATTTCGGCCAGCCAGACCCTCACCGTTCCCGATATCCAGGCCACGGCCATTAGTCTGAAAGACTCCAAAATCCTGGCTCAGGCATCCTCCTCGGACGTGATGAACCGCGTGCCGCCGGCGGCGCTGGGAGACTTCGGCGTTCGTGAGATCACCGAGGCGACCGCCTTGGCGCTCATGGAAGACATGACGCCGAATCCGTAATCCGCGGCAGGTTCGAAACC
>CAZFOA010000143.1:4567-9896 GCA_964520205.1 uncultured Verrucomicrobiota bacterium
CAGCAGCTTGAAAAGCTGCGCTACGACCGGGCCGCCCGCGTTTCGCTCACAATGCTCAAAAAGCGAGCCTCGCGGCTCTGCGCTGTCCTCGCACTTTCGGACTTCACATTTTGCCATCCGTTCCGCACCATGACTCCAGCCCGATGCCGGGGAATCGTTTCGATTTTGAAGATGAAAGCCAAAATTATTGTGACGCCAAAGAAAGCCGTGCTCGATCCGCAAGGCAAAACCGTGCAGAGTGCCCTCGAACAAATGGGCTATTCCGGCGTCACCGGCGTCCATGTCGGAAAATACATCGAAATCGACCTGTCGCCCGGCACGGACAAGGAAGCCGCCCGCAAGGCGTTGAACGACGCCGCCCACAAGTTTTTGAGCAATCCGATCATCGAAGACTACAAACTGGAAATTGAATGAACAAAGGCATTTGCGATATGCGATCCACGAGCCATCGCCGGTTCGACGCGTAAATCGTAAATCGTAAATCAAATGAATTTCGCCGTTCTACAGTTCCCCGCTTCAAACTGCGACCAGGACGCCATCCATGCGGTGCGGTTGCTCGGCCATTCCGCCCGATACGTCTGGCACAAGGAAACCTCGCTGGGCGCCGCGGATGCCGTGATCGTGCCGGGGGGATTCAGCTACGGCGACTACCTCCGCTGCGGCGCGATCGCGCGCTTCAGCCCCGTCATGCAGGCGGTGAAACAGTTCGCCGACAACGGCGGCCTCGTCCTGGGCATCTGCAACGGCTTTCAAGTGCTGACCGAAGCGGGGTTGCTGCCCGGCGCCCTGGTGCGCAACCGCGACCTCCATTTTCATTGCGAGCACATTTATCTGAAAACGGCCACGGCGGACTCCGCATTCACCCGCCGCATTCCGGCGGACAGATTGCTTCGCATTCCCATCGCGCACGGCGAAGGGTGTTACTTCGCCGACGAATCGACACTCGCGAAGCTCCGGGCGAACCACCAGGTCCTTTGGCGTTATGTGAACGCGCAGGGCGAAATCACGGACGCCGCCAATCCCAACGGTTCATTGGATAACATCGCCGGGGTGTGCAACGAGCGCCGCAACGTTGCCGGCCTGATGCCGCACCCCGAACGCGCCTGCGAACCGCTGCTCGGCAGCGACGATGGGCGGTTGATTTTCGAGAGCTTAATTGCCGCCTGGGAAAGCAAATCGATGGCGAAGGCCGCATAATCTGAACCCTGTGCATTGCCGATGACCGAACCCGCCATCACACCCGAACTGGTTGCCAAGCATAACCTCACGCCGGAGGAATTCGCCCGCGTCAAAGACGTCCTTGGCCGCGAACCGAGTTACACCGAGCTGGGCATTTTCTCGGTGATGTGGAGCGAGCATTGCTCGTACAAAAACACCCGGCCGCTCCTGAAAACGTTCCCCACGAAATCGCCGAAAATTCTCGTCGGCGCCGGCGAGGAAAACGCCGGGATCATTGACATCGGCGACGGCCTGGCCATCGCGTTCAAGATCGAATCGCACAATCATCCGAGCGCGGTCGAGCCGTTTCAGGGCGCGGCCACCGGCGTGGGCGGCATTGTCCGCGACATCTTCACCATGGGCGCACGGCCCATCTGTTCGGTCAATTCCCTGCGTTTCGGGCCGATCACAAACGGCAGCGGATCTGAAATTGCAAATCTCAAATCTGAAATTGCAAACAACCGCCGCCTGTTCGCGGGTGTCGTCAGCGGCATTGCGCATTACGGCAATTGCTTCGGCATCCCGACCCTCGCCGGCGAGGTCTATTTTGACAAAAGCTACGAGGGCAATCCGCTGGTGAACGCGTTTTGCCTCGGCGTGCTGCGGCACGACCAGATCGCGCGCGGCGCGGCCAAAGGCATCGGCAACCCGGTGTTCTACGTCGGTCCCGCCACCGGCCGCGACGGTCTTGCCGGCGCGGCGTTCGCGTCGCAGGATTTGACCGAGGAGTCCGCTGAGCAGCAGCGCGGCGCGGTGCAGGTCGGCGATCCGTTCATGGAGAAGCTCGTCTGCGAAGCGTGCCTGGAGTTGCTTGCCACCGGCGCAGTCGCGGGCATCCAGGACATGGGCGCGGCGGGACTGACCTGTTCGACGTGCGAGACGGCCGCGCGCGCCGGCACGGGCATCGAGATTGAACTGAGCAAAGTTCCGCAACGCGCGCCGAACATGACGCCTTACGAAATCCTGTTGAGCGAATCGCAGGAGCGGATGCTGATCATCGTCCACGATGGCCGCGAGGAGGAAGTGAAGCGCATTTTCGACAAATGGGATTTGCCGTGGGCGGAAATCGGCTTCGTCACCGACACGGGCCGCATGGTGGTGAAGAACCACGGCGCGGTCGTCGCCGATATTCCGGCGAAGAAAATCGCCGATGAATCGCCGGTTTACCACCGCGAAGCGCAGGAGCCGGAATATTTGAAGGCAGTCCGCGCCTTCCGGCTGGAGGGGATCGCCGACACGCAAAATCCCCTGGCCGATCTCAAGAAACTGCTCGCCTGGCCGACGATTGCGTCCAAGAACTGGGTTTACCGGCAATACGATCACATGGTGCGCGACGGCTCGGCGGTTTGTCCCGGATCCGACGCGGCGGTGATCCGGATCAAGGCGGATTCACTGCCGAACGCCTCCGGCGATTTGAAATCTGAAATTTCAAATTTCAAATCGGACAAATTCATCGCGCTGTCGGTGGATGGCAACGGCGGATACGTTTACCTCGATCCGTATGAAGGCGGGAAGATCGCGGTGGCGGAAGCGGCGCGAAACCTGGCGTGTGCGGGCGCGGCGCCGCTGGGGGTGACGGACAATTTGAATTTCGGCAATCCGCACAAACCGGAACTGTTCTGGCAACTCAAGGAATCCGTGCGCGGGCTGGCCGACGCGTGCCGGGCGTTCAACACACCGGTTACCGGCGGCAATTGCTCGCTCTACAACCAAAGCCCCGCCGGCCCCATTGATCCCACGCCGACGATCGCGATGGTCGGCCTCATTGAAAAGCCGGAGCACATCACGACGCAATGGTTCAAGGACGAAGGCGACGCGATTATTCTGCTGGGAGCGCCGGTGGATGCGGAAGACGCGTTGGGCGGTCTCGGGGGCAGCGCATTTTTGCAGGTGATTCACGGCCGGAAGACCGGCACGCCGCCGCGGTGCGATCTGGAGAAGGAGAAGGACCTTCACCTGGCGTTGCGCGCGTTGATTCATTCCGGCGCGGTCAAAAGCGCGCACGACTGCAGCGAAGGCGGCCTGGCGGTGGCGGTGGCCGAAAGCTGCATTTCGCGGCTGGTTGCCCGGGGAACACCGCAGTTGATCGGGGCGGAGGTGGATCTTTCTTCGGTGGAGCGGGCGTCCCCGCGAGCCGAAGAACCAGGCACCGGCGGCAGTCACGGCTCGTCAGCAGCCGCGCCCCATCGTCTCGATGCCCTGTTGTTCGGTGAAACGCAGGGCCGCGTGGTGATTTCCGTCTCGGCCTTGAACGCCGACAAAGTGCTGGCGCAAGCGAAGATTCTGGGCGTCCCGGCGGCGCGCCTTGGCACGGTGGGCGGATCGTCATTGCAAATCAAGACCGCTGAGAGCACCTTGACGGGCGATGTGCGCGAGTTGCATGATCTCTGGTGGAATTCCATCGCGCGGGCGATGAGCAGTTGATGGACAACTACCCCAAACATTATTGCGGTGTCTTCGGTGTTTTCGGGCATCCGAACGCCGCGGAGCTGACCTACTACGGCCTGTACGCCCTCCAACATCGCGGGCAGGAAAGCGCCGGCATCGTCACGTCCGACGGCAAACAATTTCGCGAACATAAAGGCATGGGGCTGGTTCCGCAGGTGTTCAACGGCGAAATCCTGCACGGACTGGTCGGCAACATGGCCCTGGGCCACACCCGCTACTCGACCACCGGATCGTCGGCTTTGCGCAACGCCCAACCGCTCACCGGGAATTGCATGCGCGGACAAATTGCGGTCGCGCACAATGGCAACTTGACCAACGCCGCACAGTTGCGTGACGAACTTGAAGCCAAGGGCATCATGTTTCAGACCACGGTGGACAGCGAAGTGATTTTGTACCTGCTCGCTCAACCGCACTTCAACGGCGGCGGCAATCACATCGTCCACACCGTGCGCCAGATCGAGGGCGCCTACTCGCTCGCCATCATGACGGAAAAGGAATTGATCGGCGTGCGCGATCCGCACGGGTTCCGGCCGTTGAGCATCGGCAGACTGGACCAGGGCTGGGTGCTGGCGAGCGAAACCTGCGCGCTGGATCTGATCCATGCCAAATTTGTCCGCGATGTCGAGCCGGGCGAAATCGTCATCATCAACCAGGACGGGCTGACGAGCATCCAGGCCTTTCCGGAACAGCGGCGCCGCGCGTTTTGCATTTTCGAATACGTCTATTTCGCCCGCCCGGACAGCATTATCGCCGGCCGCAACGTCTATAACGTGCGCGTCGAGATGGGACGCCAACTGGCGCGTGAATACCCGATCCAGGCCGACGTGGTGGTGCCCGTGCCGGACAGCGGCAACTGCGCCGCGCTGGGGTATTCGCAGGAATCCCGGATCCCCTTCGAGATGGCCTTCGTTCGCAACCACTATGTGGGCCGCAGTTTTCTTCAACCGTCCCAGTTGATCCGCGACTTCGATGTGCGCGTGAAGCTCAATCTCATCACCGATCTGGTGAAAGGGAAGCGCGTGATTGTGGTCGATGATTCCATCGTGCGAGGCACGACCTCTAAGACGCGGGTGAACAATCTCAAGCAGGCCGGCGCCAAGGAAGTCCATGTGCTGGTAAGTTGTCCGCCCCACATGAATCCGTGTGTTTACGGCATTGATTTTCCCGACCGCAGCAAACTGATGGCGGCGAATTATTCGCTGGAGGAAATCCGCAAATATTTGAACGCCGACTCGCTGCATTATCTTTCCCAGGCCGGAATGGTCAAAGCCACCGGGTTGCCGAAGGACGCCTTTTGCATGGCTTGTTACGACGGCAATTATCCCGTGGCCTTCGACCCCTGCATGGACAAGCATATCATCGAACGCCGCAACGGCCGCGTGGCCAGCCTGAGCGAAACCCTCGCCAAAGAACGGGCGCAGATCAAACTGCTCTGAATTTTTTCCAGGCGCTGGGAGCCCCGGCTTTCGTTGTCCTGAATTGTTGTCCCCTGGAGCATTTCCAGTTATTACGTAGCGCAGGCTTTCCAGCCTGCGGGTTCAGGCGACTTTCCAGTCGCCTCTTTCGTGCTGATGAAACACGGGACAAGAATGTCCCGCAAACCCGCAGACAAGAATGTCTGCGCTACATAAAAGTTGTAACCGCTCTAGGGAACAAATTTTCT
>CAZFOA010000144.1:0-9849 GCA_964520205.1 uncultured Verrucomicrobiota bacterium
GACTTTTAACGCAAAGACGCAAAGACGCAAAGGCGCAAGGGTTTTGCCGACTCTAGCTGGCTGTCGCGGACACTCACTGCTGGGCGAGTGCGCGTTGCCGAGCACCTGCGTTCGCGTGCCACTGTCTCCAAAGAGTCTTGAAAGGTCAGCGCGCTGGAACGGCGCGCGGCTGGATATGGGCGGCGCCCAAGGCCGCCTGGGTGTCGGGCCGGAGCGTTTCTTCGAGGAGCGGAAAAACACTGCGCTCCTCGCGTTTGAAATGTTTGCGGGACGCGGCGATTGCCGTTTTGAGCAGCCGGCGGGCCTCCGCGAAATCGGGCGCGATTTGCGCGCGCCGGAAACTCTCGTCGATTTCCTCGTGATCCTGGTGCAAGCGGTTGACCGGGCCCCGGTGTTTCAACGCGTGATCCAGGGCTGCATAAGCGAGGTCCTTTTCCGCTTCCGCGTGACGCTGCAACAATCGTTCCACCAAAGAGGTCAGCAACGCGACTTCCGCCCGCGTTTTGACATTGCAGAGCAAGCTTTCAATTTCGTCGAATAAATCGGCAAAAACGCGGTGTTCGGCAACAAGGGCGTCCGTGATTGTGAGCATGCTTACAGTTACCTCAAGACGGCAAAAACTCAACCTGGAATCAAACGGCATGGCTTGCGTTTGCGGATAATAACCAAAATTAAATATTTTGACAGGAGGCAATTCTTCCACTAAAAGAGGCATCTCCATGAGCACCCAGGACAATCTGGCAGTCAGCCGCGCAGCCCGACACACGAGAAGTGCGAGGCGATCGTTCTTCGCCGCGAGTCCTGCGTGCGAAGGAGTCACGGTTACGGAAAGAAATCAAAGCCGAAGCAATTGAAGTCACCCCTATGATGGTTTTTCTGATTCATGTCCGAGATCCGCAGTTTTACGCCCTGCCGTCCAAGACCCGCGCCAAGAACGGCAGAATCCGGGTGATGGGTTTTCCTCCCATCGGCATCATGTCGCTCTCGTCCGTGCTGAAAAGGGCGGGCCACGAATGCGTGATGTTTGATCAGGCCAATCCGGAAACGCCCAACGACGTCATCATCGAGGAAATCAAACGGAAGCAGCCGGCGCTCGTGGGGCTGAGTTTTCTGAGCACGACAAGTTATCCGTACGCCAAAATTCTGGCGCGCCATATCCGCGCCGCCGTGCCGAAAACGAAGCTGGCGTTTGGGGGCGTCTTTGCCAGCCTCAACGCCCCCCTGGTGAAGTTGCAATGTCCGGAAGTGGACTATGTCTGCCGCGGGGACGGTGAACAACTGATCCTGGACCTGCTGGAGTATCGGGACGATCCATCCGCCGTGCCGGGTGTGAGCTGGGCCAAGGACGGGCAGGTCGTGAACAATCCGAATCGGATCATGGACCGCAATCTGGATCAATGGCCGTTCCCGGACCGCGAGAGTTTGCCGCTGGACTTCGTCGAATCCATGCCGCTGGACGTGCCGGCGGTGCTGTCCCTGGAGCGGTTCACGACCATGCAAACGTCGCGCGGCTGTCCGTGGACCTGCGTCTTTTGCGACATCCCGATTTTCAACGAAGGCAAGTGGCGTTCGCGCAGTCCGCAGCACGTTCTTGCGGAATTCAAGCATCTGCAGGAAATGGGGTACGGTTCGGTTTACTTTGTGGACGACCATTTCCTGCTGCAGCCAAAACGAATCGAAGCGATCTGCCAGGGCCTCAATGATCAGGGCAACACGATTCAGTGGGGTTGTGAAGGCCGGGTGGACTCGGTGGCGCAACACCTTTTTCCCGCCATGGCCAAAGCGCGGTGCCGCACGCTGATGTTCGGGCTCGAGAGCGGGAGCCAGAAGATGCTCGACCGGTTGCGAAAGGAACAAACGCTGGCGGAGGTCGAGACCGCGGTCAAAAACGCGAAGCGATCGGGGATTGAGATCGTTCACGGATTTTTTGTGGTTGGCCTTCCGGATGAAACGGTGGAGGACATGAAATCCACCTTCAAATTTGCGGCGCGGCTTCCGCTGGACACGTTCGGGTTCAACCGGCTTTGCGTTTATCGCGGCACACCGCTCTGGCAGGAATATGTCAAACGCGGATTGATCAATGAAGCCGCCGATTGGTACAAGTATTTCAAATGTTCGGCGATTGACCCGACCTGTCTTCCGGGCGAGGTGATCAACGACGTGCGGCGAGCGGGGCTGCGCCGGTTGTTCATTCGCAAGCTGTGGCGCTATCCCATCCAGACCTTCCGGCTGTTGCGTCGTTTCTTCCGTTACATGCCCGCGCGGGATGTGATTTATCTCATCATCAAGCCCTTCCTGGGAAACCGGCGGGGAGCGACGAATGCGGAGGTGATGTCGCGCGCGGTCGAACACGGGACCTTGAAAGACGATGCGGCGCTTCTGACCCAGTTGAGCGATGAACGGCTCGAACATGTGTTTCAGGAGTCTCACGCCGAACGCCTCCGCATTCAGCGCGAAGCCGAAGGGGTTCTGCAGGAGACCGGTTGTTCCAGTCACACCACCGTGCCTTGAGGCTTGCCATCCGCCGAGCGGGGGGTTAATCGGTTTTGGGAATCGGCGGGCGGGAAGGTGATGGCCCGGAAGGCGAAATGGAATTTCTGCTCCGGACTCACGATCCCTTCGCGGAACCGAGCGCCATGACAACTGTGCTTCGAAAGCCGCTGACGCGAAGGCGCATCGTGCTGGCCATGTTCATCGCCATCAGCGCCGACGGGCTGCAATGGATCGCGAGCGCGCCGGGCTGGGCTGGCTTTGATCAGGCGGTTGACGTTCTCACCATGTCCCTGCTCACGTTCCTGATCGGCTTTCATCCGCTTTTTCTTCCCACTTTTGTCATCGAATTCTTTCCGGTGATGGACATGTTGCCGACCTGGACCGGTTGCACCGCGGCCGTGGTCGCGTTGCGGCGGAAGCAACAACGAACCGGTCCGGCGCCGCCGCCGCAACCGTCTCCTCCCGGTGCGATCGACATCTGATCCGGGCTGCTGGCGCCGCGTTGCCTCCCGGTTTGCCGGCCATTTTGCCATTGCGACCGGGCAACGGGCATTTCATCCTTTATCGCTCTCAACCAAGAAGATTGACAGACTCGTTTCCGGCGCCAATTCTTTCCGCATGAGCGACATCCTCTATCCCCGCAGCCCGCGTGAAACGATGTGCGGCTGGATGCACCTGCCGCGGTACATCGACAAAGTGCGCCTGCATCTGGCCGGTAAGCTGCACCCGGATTACCAGGCAAATTTCGGCAAAGGTTTCGATCAACTCTGGCTCGAGCTGGCCGGTGTGAGCGCACCGGAATTCATCGAAGTTGTGCGCGGCAGCATCACCGACGGCGAAGTGTGCGACTGGGTGTTGAAGCATGTGAAGAAACCGGATTCGGTCAAAGCCCAGCAGCGCGAGCGCATGTTGAATTATCCGCCGAAAGACGACCCGGCCATGCAGGAGCGATTAAAGATGCGCAAACAACAGTCGGGTTTGTCACATCGTGACGACATCCAGTGTTTCGTGGATTTCATTGATGCCGACGAAAAGCGGCTTTAATTCAAACGAAACGAAAACCCTCCGGCAGAGCCGGAGGGTTTGTTTTTGGACTGATGAATCGGCTCGCGCCGTCTGCAATCAGTTGATCAAGGCTGCGGTGCCGTGGACCGGAAGAAGCACCTCGGGCTGCTCTTTGCGTTGGGAACCACAACCGTGATCAGTCCGGTGGAGTCCGTCACGTTCGTGCTGTATGCGGTCCACTGGACGAGGTTGGTCGAGGCCTGAATCACGTAAGTCTGGCCAACGATGCCGGACACCGCCACCTGCAGGCTCCCATCCGGCTGGATCGGGCTGAGTGAAACGGCGCTGAAAGGAGTAAATGTCGGGGCCTGGCTGGGGACGGTGCCCGAGAAGTTGAAGTTGTCCGGGAAGTGCGGGCCGGCGCCGACCATGGTGAAAGTGATCTGATGCACGCTGCCGTCGGCATTGGTCCCGCCATCGACAAAGCTGCTGAGGTCGAATGACAGCAATTCGGGCTGGGTGCCGCCAGGAGCTCCCACGGCAATGCTCACCCCATACAGATATTGACCGCCATTCTCGAGGATCAGGTTCGGAAAGCCGTTCACTTCACCCACCCACACTGCGCTGCCGTCCGTCTGGCTTACGCGGTAAATGTCGGTGTTCGCGCTGGTGTTGCTCACATAAAGATTCCCGTCCTGCGCGAATCGAATGTTCTGTCCGCTGCTGCCGAGGTTATAGGCTCCGCCGAAAGCCCCGACCAGGGTCGCTTGACCGGTCACAGGATCGATGGTGTAAAGCGCGCTTTGAGTCGCTCCAAACAGCGCTCCGTCGCCGGGTCGGAAGGCGATGGATTGGATGCCGGACACGCTCATCGTGGCAACGACCGTCATCGTGCCGTTGGTTTCGTCGAATGTCACCAGGTCGGTGGCATTGTTGATCCCATACAACGCTCCGTTCACCGGGGAGTAGGCAATATCGTTGATCATGGCTCCACCCAGGGAAGCGATCTGCGAAAAGCGGCCAGTCAGCAGGTTCATGGTGCCAAAACGGTTGTCGGACTGCCCAAACTCGACCGCATAGACATCGTTCTGGGCGCTGGCTGACAGCGTCATATTGCATGCCGACAGGATAGCCAGCAACGTCTTGGTGATCGCCGACCGTCTGCGGAGTGGACCGTGGCCAAAGACCAGACGGATCATCGGGTTCCGCAGTCGGGTGGGCGGTGGATCGGACGGGGCCTGCGCCTTGATGGGATTTGCGTTCACCGGAGCCGCGACTCTCGCAAGTAGATTCTTTTTCATAGTCATCATTCCTGCGACCTCCATCAGCTTTCAAAAAGCCAGGGTCCGTGCCAGGCGAACGGATTTCTCCTGGAAATCGTCCCGGGGAATTCCCGGTGGCCTTTCCACCTGGACGCGACGGGTGGAACGGGGTTTTGAGCCGAAGGAATGGGAAGCGTTTAATTGCACTGGCACAGCCTGTTACACGGCGATTCGGCCGGATGTAACAAGCTGGATGCTCACGATGCCGTGGCGATACGGTAAGAACTTGGCGCCGGCTGGAGGCATCGAAAACAGCCTCCTCGGGGGAGCACAGGCGATCCCCGGCCCTGTCCATCAGCCAATCAATGCTGGCATTGTCTCACTACTTTGCGCCTGTGCCCAGGTTTGAGACGTCCAGTCCTTTCCTGTGTAAAAAATGATCCGCATCAGGATGCCAGCCTCCCAGATTGGAACTCATTTCATGAATCGGAGGGCCGCGTTACAGGAGCCCCGATTTGAAGAGTTTTCAGGCAATTATGGCGACTCGCTCGTCCTTTCGGGGCAAACCATTTGTAAGCCGACTTCCAGGATCCATGCGGTCACTGTGAATTTGTTGCGGTTATGATCTAATTTGAAGACGGATCATTCGCTTCATCAGCATGATTCTCGTGCCATTGGTTCTTCGCATCTTCCAAGACCTTGAGTTGATCCGGGGTCAGGAGGGGCATGATTTGCTTGACGGCTGCCGCTCTGTCCGGTTGGAGACCTGCCCAGACCTGTTGCAACTGTTTGCGCGCTGCCTGAATTTGTGCCGTGTCCTTCGATTCGCGCGCTTGCCGACTCGCCTCGTGAGCGGCATCAATGCGGGGTTGGTTGGCTTTCTGGTATAGTTGGGTCGTGTTGGCGAAGTCGTCCTCGATCGGCTTCAACTCGGCTCTCTGCTCGGCGGTGAGCTTCAGCTTCTCTTTGAGACCGGCTGGAAGGAGAGATCGTTCGCCTAAAGACCGGTCATTTTCCAGCGCTGCCTGGTATTTCACGGTTTGGCTTTGGTTGAGGGCATTGGTGCCCGTGTTTTGCGCCAGCAATGCCGGCATGCCCAATATCAGTGAACTGCTGATGGCGAGCAGGGTGAGTTTTGTTTTCATGTATTTCCTTATTTCTTGGCGAGCGAGGCTTGTTTGAGCAGGCCTTGGACGATGACGGAGGTGTCCATCATTTTTTTTGTGGTTTGGTTTGCAGGGTGGAAGTGGTGTTTTTGTTTTGTGGTCCGGGAAAAGTATTTTATGTCCGGTTATGAAAACCGTGAACCCGGGTAAGCTGGCGTTCCGCGAGCAATTGCGCCTCGGCCTCCAGCCAGTGCTGCACATCGTGCCCGGGGAGCGAACCCTGGTTCACATAACTGAAGTAGGCCCTTCGAGCCACTTCGTCCGGTGATGGCACAAAATCATTTCCGCTTTGATTTGGGTCGGCGGCCGCAGTTGGCCGTGATGCGCCGGCCGGTTTTGGGTGATGGTCTCGGGAAAAACTTTGTTGGTTCATACAGAGAGTATAAACCCGGAGACGGCGCTTCAACTATGGGGTGTTCACCCCAGTTTGTGCGGCGTAATGTTGGTCCATGAGCGTGCGCAACCTGGCCGCCAGATCGTTCACGGCCGGGGCGCGCAGAATCGCCTCATGATCCGTATCCACCCAGTGAACTTGCGCGGGCCGTCCCGTCCAGTGACTCCAGCCGGAATCCGGTTGGTGGTCGGTGAACGATGGGTCCAGCGGATGCGCGGAGAGGGGACCGCGCGAGCGGCTTTCACAGAAGAGATGAACGTCGAAAGGCTTTTCCAGCGCCGGCTGATAAGGAGTTTCGAGGGTGATGAGGTGCTGGGCAATGGGTGAAGCGGCCCATTTCTCGTCGGGAACGGCGGGTTCGATTTCAGCCGGGTCCTTGACCAGGAAACGCAGGAACCGCCGAAACATCTCGGTGCGGCTGCGCTGCCGGCCCTCGTTGGCTTTCAGCATGAACCAGGCGGGGAGCCAGCGGAAGAAATGCCACACGCGGTAAGCAGGCGTGGTTCGGCGTCGCGGCGCGGCGGCGCTGATCATTGCAACGAACGGGGCGGAACCCCCGCCGCGCAACCATTGCCGCGCGACTTCAAACGCCAGCATGCCACCCCAGGAGTAACCCACGAGGGCCGGCACACAGTCCGGGTGCCACTCACGAATCGAGTGCAAGGCTCTCGCCCCAGCTTCCTCCAGAGATTGCGGCAGCTTGTTCAAGTCGTCCAGCGCCTGAGAGCGTATGCCGAAAACGGATTGGTCCGGCCCGAGCGCCTTGGACAGTTCCAGAAAGTGATAAACGTCCCCAGTAATGCCGTAGAGGCAGAACACGGGTGGCCGGTGCCCCGCCGATTGGAATGCGATCAATCGCTGCCCCTTCTCCGGTTGAGGGTTCTCGACCAACCGCAACAAACCCGGCAGCGTCGGGTCCACCATGAAATCCGACAGCAATATCCGGCGTCCGCTGATCTTCTCCACGCCCAGCAGCAGATTGATCGCATGCAATGAATCGCCGCCCAACGCGTCAAAGCTCGCGTGAATTTCCGCCTGGGCGGCCTGGGGCAGCAGTTGAAACCACAGGCGCGCAATGGCGCGTTGCGGACTGCCATCGGGAAGGCTCGCCTCGAATTGCGTCACTTTTGCCGGCGTGGCGGCGCGCAATGCCGCCCGATCCACCTTGCCACGCTCGGTGAGCGGCAGGCGTTCGTGAAGGATGAACCCCATTGGCACCATGTGGGCGGGCAGGCACCCGGCCATGTAGTCGCGGAGGATGTCGCCGAGTTTCAATTGAGACTGATTGGCTGCCACGTGAGCCACCAGCCCCACCACCGCCTCCCCGTCCAGGACCGGCTCGCAGCAAGTCTGGAGGACGGACGGGTGACGGCGCAGCACGTGCTCAATCTCACCCAGTTCCACGCGCTGCCCGCGGATTTGCACCTGGCGGTCGCGGCGTCCGATGAAATGCAGTTCCCCGTCCTCCAGCCGGCGGACCCAGTCGCCCGTGCGGTACATCTTCGTCCCGGGCCGCTGCGCAAAGGGGTCCGGCAGGAAATGTTTTTGCGTCAACTCGGGCCGGTTCAAGTAGCCGCGTGCCACTTGCTCACCGCCCAGATACAATTCCCCCTCCTCGCCTGGGGCCACGCGCTCGCCGAGCTCGTTCAGCACATACGCCGCCACATTGCCGATCGGCCGGCCAATGGAGGGGCGGGATGAACCTCCCGCCGGTTCAACCACCGCCCAGGTGCTGTCCACCGTGTTTTCGGTCGGGCCGTATTGATTGATCAATTGAAAGGGCAGTCCGGCCGGCGGCCGGACATGCAGCGTATCGCCGCCCGTGCCGAGGTATCGCAACGCCATCTGTGCGGGCCAAGGTCGTGCCAGCATCAGTTCCACCAGGGCCGTGGGAATGAACGCGCCAGTGATTCCTTCGACCGCCAGCCAATGAATCAGGCCGTCGAGATCCGTGATCAGCGACTTCGGCGGAATGAGGATGGCGCCGCCGGCGCACAAGCCGGGCCACAAGTCCGCCACCGAAGCGTCAAAGGCCACGTTGGCGATGAGCGGCGTGCGATCCGCAGCTGTCATGCCCAGCCATCGGTGATTAAAGCACACCAGATTGGTCAGGGAATGATGCTCGACCTCGACGCCCTTCGGCTGGCCAGTGGATCCGGAGGTGTAAATCACATACGCGCAGCGGTCAGGATCGGAAGGGACCTTGGGCGATTCTGCGGATTCACCCTCCAGCACCTGACCGTCTTCGTCCAGGCCAAACCCCTTTCCATTCCAGCCCTCGATCCTCTCGACCCGTTCCAGCGCGGTCACGGCAAATTTTGCGCCGCTGTCTTTCAAAAGCATCAGCAACCGCTCGTCGGGCGTGTGATCATCAATCGGCAGATAAGCACCGCCGGCTTTGAGCACTCCCAAGGCGGCGATGACGTAGCCGCACGAACGCTCCATCGGCAGCGCGACGATGTTTTCCGGCTCCAATCCGTCGCGCAGCAGCCGGTTGGCCATGCGGTTGGTCAATTGATCCAGCCTGCCAAAGTCCAGGTCGCGAACGCCGTCCGATAACGCCAAAGCGTCCGGCTGCCGTTGCGCGTGGGCGCGGAAGAAATCCACCACCGAACTCCCTCGCGGAAACGGCATTCCTGTTTGGCTCCACCCGTCCAGCAACCCGTCCAGCTCCGCTTTCGGCCGAACCGGCGGACCGGTTCCGGGCACGAAATCGCGAGCAAAACCAGCGCGGGCTGTTTTGGCTTCATGCCTTGGTATTGGCTCGCATAAGCTCATCGATGTTTCAATCCGGAAAACCAATTCAACCGCGGACCTGAAGCGACGGGCGCCGCTACCACACCCGGACCGCGCGTTGTCCCAGGGCGTAGCTGGTGGATTGCCTGCATGGTTTGCTACTCGACCCGCGGGACGCGGATCTGGCTTGAATGATCGAGAACGCCGAACGCAAACAACAGCCACATGACGACGCAAACCACCACGACGACATTAAGAATCTTTTTAATCTTTCCGTCCATCGGAATGTAGGTGTTGACCAGCCAGAGCAACACACCGATGACGATCAAAGTAATGACAAGAGAGATCAGGGACATAGATTGCCTTCAATTTGGATGAATGTTTTATGATTGATCCTGTGAGTATATGCCGGAGAGCGGAAGGGTAATATGGGGTGTTTCCCTACCAGGAATTTCATGAAGCCAGCTTTGAACCGCAGGTTGAGACAATGCCGGCGCAGAAGAAACCGGCGAAACGTGTCGAGGGAATCGATAGTCAACCTCAGCCTGGACAGGGAAACGGGAACCTCACAGCCGTAAACCAACGGCGGGTGGCTGGTTTAGCCAGGGCGGCGGCGTCACGATAATTTCGCGGGCATCGACGGTCGCGCGCAGGACTTCTCGCACGGTTCCCACCAGTTCCTCAATGGTATAGGGCTTGAGCAGTGTGGCGGCGGGTTGGAGCCAGGGATATTGGATGAATTCCGCCGTGGGCAACGCTCCCGTGGCCATGATGACCGGCAGCGCCATGCGGG
>CAZFOA010000145.1:0-9653 GCA_964520205.1 uncultured Verrucomicrobiota bacterium
GATTGGCCGCAGCGGCCTGGGCGGCGACGGCAAACCCTGGCGCATCGGCACGGAAGTTTATGGCGACCGCGACATCCTCCCGCGCGACGTCATCAGCCGCAAATTGAGCGTGCCCAACGCCGAACGCATCTTCTTCATCCGCCACGCCCTCCGCGCCGGCTTCACCATCGAGGAGATTTTTAACCTCACCAAAATCGACCGCTGGTTCCTGGTTCAGATAAAAGAAATCGTGGATTTTGAGGAGGAACTGGCAACGGCAAAGAATTAATCAGGTAGGGCGCGTCACGGCAGCTCCTCACCGCATGGGTTACACCTGAGGTGGGAGAGTCCGCTTCGCGGCCGAGTGGAGGCGATGGAGAAGAAAAATGACCGGCAGTTCAAAGTTGTCTTCGATGCCATCCGGCAGTTGATGTCGCCCCGCTGGGACTGGCGCTCGCGCCAGGAGCGCGGCGTTCACGCCGCTTCACCACACACATGACAGCACGCGTGTGATCTTTCCAACGGCATCGCCAATCCGTCCGTTGAAGCGACCTGAAGGTCGCGCTCCTGTCCTGGCGCGCGGTATTTATGGCGCTTCGCTTCGCGTCCTGCAGCACGCGCAGACATTTTCCAACGCCTTCGGCCATCCGCACGTTGAAGCGACCTGAAGGTTGCGCCCGCAGACGGAGCGCGCCCTTCACGGCGCTTCACCGTTCGTCCACGCAGCGCGTCTGGCACTTGGAGAGTCTTCCGAACTTCACGCGTTGAAGCGGCGTGAATGCCGTGCGCCTATGCGCCGCGCTGCCAGGGCAGGCGATCGTATTCGTCGCGACGACGGGCGCTGCTCCACGGCCATTCGGGCGCGGCTTTTGCCAGCAACGCTTTCACGGGGTTCTGTTCCGTGTAAAGGATAGCTCGCTTCAAATGAGCTTCGTCGCGAACGACCGTGTCATAATAATCTTCCAGCCAATACTTCCCACTACGCTGCAGAAGCATATTCGCCAGTCTGGATGATTTGCCTTTCCAACCATTGATCAGTTTCACCAGCGGCACGTCCCAAACATCCACGACCAGATGAACGTGATTTGGCATGATAACCCAAGCTTGCATCCGGTAATCACTCCCATCGGCTTCGAGCAAAACCTTCTCGCCGAGTTCAGCCACATCCCGCCGTCGAAGCCAACACTCGCCGTGACCGCAATCCAGCCATGCCTCAACCCTGCGGTGCTTCTCGGAATCCTCAGGCTCTTTCAGAATGGCTTCAAACTCCGCGCGACGTGTGACAGGAAAGGAATCGTGAAGTTGAAACGTGACGAACTGCGTGACGCCCGGCGCGTCGAAGTGCGGCAAATAACCGCGTTGATGCCAGCCGCGAAATCCTATCTCCAATTCCTCGAGGGATGGTTTCCAATTCCGTTCGTGCTTGGCGCGGATGAGTTCGAGCAGGCCGAGATTCTTCGGCAGCGCATGGCCAATTGGTTTCGACGATCCCATCGCAAGGAGCGCGGCATTTATGCCGCTTCAACGCCCGATTGTATGAAAATATTTTGAGCTTTCTGTTTATGCGGATGGTGAAGCGGCGTGAACGCCGCGCTCCTGTCCGCGCCCAACTCATTCCCACTGTCACCGGTTCTTCCCGCGCTACTTCGTCATCGGCCGATAATCCCGCCACAGCCATTCCAGGGCTTCAGCCAGGGTTTGTTGTTTCACTCGGCCGTCCACGTGCCCGGCGTTGTGGGCAAAGACAAACTGGTAATGATAGCCCTTGGCCGCGAGCACATGGGCCATGTTCTCATTGGCGACGACCCAGTCGTGCATATTGTCGCGCATGACATTCGGATTCAAAAGGTCCCGGTCGCCGACTTCCATCCAGATGCGCAGCGGCTTGGCCGGGTTGTTCGGGATAAGGTGTTCATGAAATTCCCAGGCGCCGTGCGGGGTCCCGGCGTTCGGCGGCCATTGCTGGTTCACATAGGTGCCCGAATACGTCAGGACGCGGTGGTAAAGGTCAGGATGATACCACGCCATGATCAGGGCGCACGAGCCGCCGGAACTGCCGCCCATCGTCGCCCGGCCGTCGGGATCCCGGGTCAGTTTCACCTGGCATTGTTTTTCCACGAGCGGCAGCACTTCCTGCTCGACGAACTCCGCATATTTTCCCGACATGGTGTCGTATTCCAGGCCGCGCTCGCTGCCCTGGGCGTCACCGCCGCCGTTGCCAATGGAGATGGCAATCATCACCGGCACCCGCTGCCCGGCGATCAGATTGTCCAGTGCGGTGAACAACAGGCGGTCGGGTCCGTCCGCCCCGATCATGAAAGGTGCGACCGTGCCGGGGACGTATTGTTTGGGAACATAAACTGATACCCGGCGCGTGTAAGGAGCCGGGCGGCTGGTCGTCACCACGAGTTTGGCGGGGTCGGCGGGATCCACGGTGCCGAAAGTTCCCGGCTCGCGCGCGATGCCGGGATAAATATTGCTGTCCGCCGAATTCATCGTGAGGTCATACACCGTCCCCTGCGGCATGTTGGTCTGCACAGCCATTTCCGGGGCGCGATTGTGAGTCGGACCAATGATGAAATTCCCGTCGACATTCGCCGGTGGATTGGTGCCATCGGGCAACTCCCTGGCTGTGACATATCCCGGCGCGTTCGGATCGCGGGTGGGCGGCGTAGGGCGTATCGGGTGGTTCGTTGTGGACTGGGCCGGCAAATTCAACGTCACGCAAAACAACACGCCGCCACAAATCATTCTGGCAATCTTCATCTTATCCTTTTCCGCGCTGTTTCTGCTGATATTTCCAGTTCCGCGATTTTCCTTCGGTCATCTGTTTGATGGCAGCCTTGATTCGTTTGACACGCGTCTCTTCGCGTTTGGCTTCAACAATCCACCCGACGTATTCCCGTTTGTGGCTGGGACTGAAATTCTCGAACGTGGCCACCGCCTTTTTGTTTTTCCTGAGTGCAGCCAGAAAATAATCCGGTACCGCGACCGCCTTTTTCGCCTTTGGCTTGGGACGCGGAGTTTTGATGGCGGCTTCGTTGAGATCGACGGCTTTCCGGATGTAGCCGGCCAGGATTTTGTCGCCGGGCAAATCGGACGTTGAAGTGAGGCGACGAAGCTTTGTCTTCCGGTCCTTGCTCAAGAACAATCTGCCCTTCCAAAAAATGAGCGCGCAATGGCGTTTGAAGGCCGGCATGGCAATCAAAATTCCTTTATGCTCAAAAAATGGCGAATTCCATTTGATCGTTTCCTCCACGTCCGGGCACGCGGCATGGACGAGCTTGCGGATGCGGGTGAGAATCGGCTGCGCAAAAACAGCGGCCTTGGCGATGTAGGCGTCAATGCGCGGGTCTGGCTTGGACATGGACCGAGGATGAAAGAATCTGCGGCCGTTTTCAATACCGGTCTGATCGGGCCAAACAACCGGCTAAAACCGGTTTGCAGAGACCCGTCTCCCTGCATAGGATGGGAGCGCACCAAACACCGCGATCAAAATTATTCCGCCATGAAAAACTCATTCACGCTGCGAATCATTCTGCTCGGCGCCTTGCTGTTGCCCGCATCAATCACGTCCGCCCAACAGCCCGAGGTCGTTCTGCTCTGGCCGGATGGCGCTCCGGGTTCCGAGGGCAAGACCGCCCCGGAGAAAATTGAACCGCCCGGGCCGGGTCATGATTACGTCAAGATTTGGAGCATCCACAAACCTTCCATCACGGCTTACCTGCCCCCGAAAGACAAGGCCACCGGCGCCGCGGTGATCATTTGTCCCGGCGGCGCCCATGCCTTTCTGGCCTGGGACATCGAAGGGGACAACGTTGGGAAATGGCTGGCGGAACATGGCATTGCGGGTTTCGCCCTCAAGTACCGGCTCGCGCGGGAAACCAACTCGACCTACAAGATCGAAGTCCATTCGTTGGCGGATGCCCAACGCGCCATCCGGCTGGTGCGCAGCCGCGCCCAGGAATGGGGCCTCGACCCGCGCCATATCGGTGTCATGGGCTTTTCCGCGGGCGGACAACTGGCCGCGCTGGCCGCCACCCGATACGACACCGGCATCGCCAACGCCGTTGATCCGCTGGATCGCATCAGTTGCAAGCCGGACTTTCAAGCGCTGCTCTATCCGGCCCCGCCCAAGGACATGACTTTTTCCAAGGAAACGACGCCGCCGGCATTTCTCGCCTGCGGCTACAACGACCAAACGAACATATCCGAGGGATTGCCGAAATTGTATCTCGCGCTCAAGAAGGCCGGTGTTCCGGCCGAACTTCACGTTTACTCGGGCACGGGACATGGGTTTGGCCTGCGCCCCCAAAACCACACGCCAGCGGATCGCTGGCCGGAACGGTTTGCCGAATGGCTGGATCAAAGCGGCTTTTTGAAGAAGCCTTGAGGATTCGAGCCGGAGCCATCACAACAGCCTGCCGAATTCTCAGCGTTCAAAACTCCGCTCCGTGGGCGCCATTGCAATTCTGAAATCGCGCCTGGGGACCGTGAACCGCCTCGCCGTCGTAGCGAAGATTGGTAGTCTGTTGTATCGCGGATGAGTACTCCACAGGCGTCGCGGATTCCGAATGCGGGCCCGGACGCCAGCTTCGCCAGCCGGTCAGGCGATGCGCAGGAACGTTTGCGCTTTGTGCCAGAAGGATGTGCGCCGCAGGCAGGAGATGTTACAAAGACGGCGGCACGAGCGGGTTTGTTCTCGTGCTCGCTTGCAGCTCTCGCTCTCCCAAATCTCCTTCAACGTGGATTCTCCCTTGGTCAAATCCCCAACGGCCGGGAAATAAGGGCAGAGCCGCACCATGCCTTCGTGAATCCAAAGGTTGTCGGTGCCGATATTGCACGGCGGAACGCTGGGATCCATCTCCAGAACTTTGTCGTGCATTGTCGCTTTGTGTTCTTGATCCTGGCGATAGAATTTGAGGAAGTCCTCCAAACCTTGGTCTGTGATGTGAATGTTAAATCCTTCGCGCTTCAGCCCCCGGACCAACTCCACAAATTCCTCGACCTTCTTCACATCGTCAATGAACAGCAGGTCCCGGCTGGCCTGCTCCATCCCCTCCTGCGCTTCGAATGTCTGCGGCGTCACCATCACGCCGTCTTCCTTGCCCCAACGTCTTACAATGTCCTCGAATGAATCCAGATTGACGTTCGCGAGGACGCTCTTGACATTCACACTCAATCGCGCGTGCTGCCGCCGCCGTTCATTTAACATTAAATCAATGGCGCGCGTCGTCAGTTCCGTGCCGTCAGGATAGGGACGCATCAGGGTATTAATGCGAGGATCAAGCGACTCGATCGAGACCCCGATATTGAACAGGCCGGCGGCCACGAGTTGCTCGGCCAACTGCGGGGTCATTCGGTAGCCATTCGTGGTGAAACGGAAGTCGAGTCCAAGCCTGCCCGCAGTTTGCACCCATTCCAAAAGATGCGGCCTCAGCGTCGGCTCGCCGCCCATGTAGGACACCATGGTGCCGCGGCCGCATAATTCCGCAATCTGCGGCAGCACGCGCGTCAGCATTTCGTCGGTAAATTCCGACCGGGAGATTGCCTTGAGTTCATCGCCCGTCTTGAAGCCCTGCGGGCACATCACACAACGGCCGTTGCAGGGCGCACTGCGCCAGATGTGGACGACGCGCGGTTTGGCGATGAAAAGAGGAGTTCGATCCGACACGATGGAGCGCAATTCCTTGCCCACATACGGCAAAGCACGAACCAACTTGCGCGGAAGACTGGCGAGTTTCATTCGAGTTTCATTGAATTAACCAATGACTGATGACACCTTGCGAATAACCGATTTATGTATCCTTTTTCATTTTAGTCAACAGAAAGTTTCGGCTCTCCGCAGGACGAATTCACGGCGCACCAGGAGTCGATCCCGGCTTCCAAAGCGGCAGCCGCGTCCGGCTTTCTGGTCTATCGGTGCGAACCGAGCAACAGGATGGCACCGGCCACAGCCAGACCGGCCAGCACCGCCAGCGTGATCTTGATCCAGCTCTTCGGATACTTGCCTGCGATGGTGCCGGTGTAGCCGTTGATGACGACCTGGAAATGGCTTGCGCCGTAGTTGTAGGTCAACAGCCAGATTGGCACCAAAATGTGTTTGAAGGTCTGTCCGGAGTAATCCGAATTCAACTGCAGGTTCCGGTGCGTATCTCCGGGCACCTGGGCGGCGCAGAGATGTTCCATCTTGTCGTCCATGTCGTCGCGCGCTTCCTTGGCGGCGGCCACCAGGTCGATTTGATAACGCTCGACCACCCAACCGGAGAGGTAGCCCGGGTTGTAAGGGGCCAGTTCCTTCGTGGTCGGAAACGGCTCGATGCGCCGCAACATCTCCGGCTGCACGCCGCGCGAGGCCGGCACCAGTTCGTCATCAAAAAAATGATCGAGCTGGCCGCTGCTCGGCACCCAACGCACCTTCTGCACCTGCCGCGTCTGGGTCCGGCCGTTGGCGTCGCTATAAGTCTCCGTTTCGTAATAGTAATACCCGCTCTCAGCCGTCCAGTCGGCATGCACCTGCGCGTCGAAGGTCCAGTATGGAATATAAAGGCCCTTGACGGTGTCCGTGAGCGCGGCGCGCTTGAGTTTGTTCGGCGCGAACCAGCGGCTGCCATACCAGCGGCGGATCGCATCGCGCACCTGGTTCTCGCTGGTCTTCATCGGCAACAGGCTTTCCGGCCGAAACGCCTCCTTGATTTCCTCGTAAGGCACCAGCGCGCTCGAGCCGCAGAAATCGCAGCGTTGACCGACGCGTTCGGCGTCGAAGACCGAAATAGCCTGGCAACTCTGGCATTTCACCGAGGTCTTGTTCGCCTGCCAGCCGCGCTGATCGTCGGGAATGCCGCGCAACGCCGCCGCCAGGTCGTGTTCGACAATGGTTTCGCCTCCGGTGGCCGAGAGTTCGACCTGGGCGGGTGAGGTGGTGCCGCAGAACGGGCAGACGAGCGCTTTCTTGGAAGGGTTCCATTGCGCCTCCGCGCCGCAAGCGGGGCAGGAGAATTTCTTTTGAGCTGTGGCTTCAGGCATAGTCAGGAATCAAGTCGGGGGAATGAACGGCAAGGGAATGCGGAAGAAAACTTTAGGAAGGGGAATGATCGGCAGGGGAATAATTTGTAGATATTTTGTTTTCATTCCTCTGCCGATCATTCCCCTGCCTTGATTTCTGCCTGTGAATTGATCGTCCTCAATTCGATTCGGGTGTGATTCAGATTGATCCATTGGATTGCTCTGAGACTGGTCAGCGCGAGCAGGCGGCGCAAGTGCGATTCGACGTATTGCTGGTCTTCCGTCACGGCAGTCAGACGAAACGTGACACCAGGCGTATGAACGAACATGCGTTGCGTCCCCAAATCAATTCCACCCCGACTAAGGCTGACCCGATGTTCGATGTTGCTCGTGCCACCGAGAAAGTGAATCAACGCTTCCTGATACAGACTAACTTCGAGAAACGCGCCCCAATCGCGCATCAAGTCGCACAGTGTCTGCCGCAGCGTGGCACAAGCAGGTGTCAAATCCTGCCAGTGGTCGGCGACGGTCGTGACAAGGTGGCGCGCTTCCGGCGTCAGGCTGGTGGCGATGATTTTGCCTTGCACTTTTCCCGCCCGAAAGTTCAGCAGCTTCGCGCGATGGATCCCCAGCAGGAACATGTAGTTGAACAACTGCGCGTCGTGATCGCTTGTAAGGGCTGAATCCGTCTTCAATTCGTAAAGCGCGTCGTCGGCAACTAGGTCCAGATAGTACTTCTTGGAGAAGTCACGATGCGTGACCGTCACGGGAACCTCGGTCTGAACGGAGCGGAAATCTTCGGCGAACAGGCGGGCTTTCAAATCCGCCTGGTAGGCGCACTCGTCGCAGAGGCGGCCCAGCTCGTTCTGGCTGGCATAGGCGTGACCCATCACCCGATAGTCGAGTCGCTCGAACTCGTCACCGCCTAGGGAGGCAATGGTTACAGGGCAATGAATAGGCATGGAATCAGGGAAGAGAAGATGAAGGCAGGGGAATGAACGGCAGAGGAATGAAGAAAAAACGTTGCCTTGAATTCATTCCCTTGCCGTTCATTCCCCTGCCTTTCCCTCCGGCCTGCGGCGCCGCAGGCGGGAGAGGAACATTTCTCTTCGGCTGTGGATTTAGGCATGGAATTAATTGAGCTGGGATCACGCCAACTGCGTTTTCCTAACCAAATCCCTGCATACAAGAAGCGGCGTCCGTGTACGGTTCGTGTTCACTTTATCACTTCATCATAAATCCGAAATTCGACTTTCGTACCGAAATGCTTTTTAAATTCGGACACCAATCTGTCTTGTATTTCGGTATATCGAGCTGTCCTGGTCTTACGCCACTTCGCCTGAAACAGGCTGGTGGTAAGCCTACTCTGTTCGACAGAGGCTTCGAGCGAAATGGTCTGCTTTGGTGTGTCTGGACAATTGGCAGCGTAAGCTGCGACAACTACGTATGAAAACCCCTCAACAGGGTGCACGTCATCGCGCAAACTGCTCTGCTTTGCAACCGATGCAAGAATCTCCTTGACCGCAGCTCGATTAGCTTCTGAATCCTCAATCTCACATTTAGTCCAATTGGCGGTTCGAGCACCAAGCAAACGAGTCCAATCCATTGAACTGCAGCCAGAGAACAAGACTGTGCTTAACAAAGCGACTACGAGAAGCGTTTTCACGCATTGGGTACACCGCCATCCTACGCCTTCAAAAACTCATCCAACGCCGCTTTGGTCACGCGCCATGTCGAGCCGATTTTTTTGCCTTTGAGCTCGCCTTTTTCGAGCGTGGCCAGCACGTCGGCTTCGGTCACGCCGAGCACTTTGGCCACGTCGGCGGGGCCGAGCAGTTCCGGTGTGCCGGACAGCACCGGCGGCACGGCGCCTGCCGGCGCGGCGGGCGGAGTCCCCTGCCCTGCATTCATCGCAGCCATCATCTGCTGGCCCATCGCCAGACCGGCCCCGAGTTGTGCCGCCGAGTTGGCCATGCCGCCGCCTTCGCCCTTGGTCATGGATTCCGCCATCTGGAATTTCACGTAATCGTTGAGATTGCCAATCGCCGACATGCTCGAACGTTTGTCGATCGACTGCTCGACTTCGGGCGGGACCGAGACGTTCTCGACGATGAAACTGGGAATTTCCAGGCCGTATTTGCTGGTGACTGCCGGGTTGATGAGCGGCCGGAGCGCTTCGCCCAGTTCCTGGTAGCGCGAGGCCAGGTCGAACACCGGCACCTTCGCCGACGCCACCGCCTCGCTGAACACGCTTACGATGCGCGAACGCATGGTGTCGGAGAATTCGTCGAGCCGGAAATGGTCGTCGGTGCCGGCAACTTCCTTGAGGAACAACTTCGGATCCACGACGTGGAAATCGAACGTGCCATAGGCGCGCACGCGCACCACGCCGAGGTCCGGGTCGCGCATCATGATGGGGTTGGCCGTGCCCCATTTGTTGCCGGTGAAGAGGCGCGTGTTGACGTAATAAACATCGGCCTTGAACGGCGAATGCAGGCCGTATTTCCAGCCTTTCAGCGTCGAGAGAATGGGGATGTTGTCTGTGGTCAGCGTGTGTTTGCCCGGCCCGAAGGTGTCGCCGAACTGGCCGAGATACACAAACTGGGCGACTTGCGATTCGCGGACGATGAGTTGCGCGCCGTTCTTGATTTCCTTGTCCATGTCCGGGT
>CAZFOA010000146.1:0-9588 GCA_964520205.1 uncultured Verrucomicrobiota bacterium
TCGAAACTTTCAGGCTCTTTGATTGCTGCCATGTCGGAAAATGCCAGCCGCCGCGAGCGCTTGGCAAGCTTAAATCCGAAGGGAAGACTGGGACTTGGAGGATGCCGGTCGCCGGGGTGGGATCAGCGGAAGCTGGTCAGCAGCCAGAAGCAGCCGACGGCCATGGCGGCGAGGGAACAGCAGCTCATCAAGCCGCGGTAGGCGCCGGCGCTGCCGTTGACGCAGCGGGAGGCCAGCAAGCCCATGAACCAGGCGAAGATGCCCATGGACAAAATGGTGCCCGCGCCGAAGGCGGCCAGGTAGGCGATGGCCTGAGTTGTGGTCGGAAATGCCAGGATGGGCAGCACGCCGAGAAAATGGGAGCTGCCGGCCAGGCCGTGCAGGATGCCGATGCCGAAAGCGGCGTGGGTGTGTTGATGTGCCTGCCTCTGCTCGTGTTCGATTTTGTGGGCGTGAACGTGGACGTGGACGTGCCGGTCGCCGTCGTGCTCATGCTCGTGCGCATGCAATTGATTCTTGAAGGCTTTGCGCAGGCCCCAGAGGCCGATGCCGAGCAACATCACGCCCACCAGGCGTTCGCCCCAGCTCGAAAGGAAATTCACCGGCAGCAAATCCCGCAGCCACAGCGAAAGCAGCCCCACCACCGCCACCCCCGCGGAATGGCCGAAGCCCCAGCGAATGCCGGGGATCCAGGCGCGCTCGGGGCGGCGCACGGCCAGCGGCGCGATCGCCGCCAGATGGTCCGGTCCGGACCACACATGGAGGATCCCCGCAATCAGCCCGGTTAGTAAGGCAATCATCATCGGTCGCAATTCTGGTTTCTTCCGCGCGCTCGCGGAATCTGCGTCATTCCCGGCCAAAGGGCAAAGGAAAACTTGTCCGTACTCCATGTGCCACCGCCGGCGCGCCGGGGCCACACGCCCCTTGGCAAAACACCGCCGTTTTTTGTCCCGCCGGCAAAATGACAAAACTGTCATGTGCCGTTCATGCAGCGTTTATCTCCGATGTGTCTGCTGGAGGGAGCGGAAATGATCCGGTAGAACACAACCAACCAAACTCAAACAATACCCATGAGCAGAAACATTTTGTCCGTTCTCAGCCTGGTCGCCTGCGGCCTCGCCACCGTTGCCGTTTGCCGGGCGGAAGGCCCTTACCATTTCCTCAAGGAAATCCCCGTCGGCACGGACGGCGGCTGGGATTACCTGTCCGTTGACCCGGCCGCACATCGGCTTTATGTGAGTCATGGCACACGGGTGGTCGTGATTGACACCGCCGGCGACTCGGTTGTGGGTGAGATCACCAACACTCCCGGCGTACACGGCCTGGCGCCGGCTCCTGAACTCGGACGCGGCTTCGTCAGTTGCGGCCGCGAAAACAAGGCGGCCATCGTTGACCTCAAAACGCTCCAAACGCTGTCGAAAGTCGAAACCGGCCAGAATCCGGACGGAATGCTTTACGAGCCGGGTCAGCAGGAAGCCTATATGTTCAACGGACGCGGCCAGTCGGCGACGGTGATTGATGCGAAGTCAGGCAAAGTGGTGGCGACGGTGCCGCTGGGCGGCAAGCCGGAATTTGCGCAAGCCGACTCGAAGGCTGGACGCGTTTACGACAACCTGGAGGACAAGAGCGAAGTCGTCGCCATCGACACCAAGACGCATGAAGTGGTGAATCGCTGGCCCATCGCGCCGGGCGAAGAGGCTTCCGGCATGGCGATCGACGTTGCGCACCACCGGCTTTTCCTGGGATGCGGCAACAAGCTGATGGTGATGCTGGACAATACCAGCGGCAAAGTGGTCGCGTCGGTGCCCATCGGCGACGGGGTGGACGCGAACGCATTTGATCCCGGGACAGAGCTGGCATTTGCTTCCTGCGGGAATGGCACGGTGACCATTGCGCATGAGGACGCGCCGGACAAGCTCACGGTGGTGCAGACGCTGGAGACCCAGCGCGGTTCCCGGACCATGACGATCGATCCGTCGACCCACAGGATTTATCTGGCGGCGGCCAAGTTCGATGCGCCGGCGGAAGGGCAGCGCCGCGGGCGGATGGTTCCCGGCAGCTTTAAAATTCTCGTATACGGAATGGAGTCCGCCGGCAAATAGTGCGCCGGCGCCTGAATCCAACCCACATCCGCAGGAGATTTCTTCCCCAGGCCCGCCGCTTGGGTGCTGCCTGCGCTGGTTGCACGATTGAATCGGCCTGCTTGTGCCCCGATTCAACGTTGTAACGAGGCAACGATTTAACGATCTTGAATTCATGCGCGTGCTAGTTGTTGAAGACGAAAAAAAGACCGCTTCGTTTATCCGCAAAGCGCTCCAGTCCGAGAGCTTCGCGGTGGATGTCTGCCACGACGGCGCCGAGGCCCTCGCGGCGGCGGCAAGCACTCCCTTCGACGCCATCGTGCTCGACATCATGTTGCCGGGCCGCGACGGCTTGAGCGTGTTGCAGCAATTGCGCCAGCGCCGGAATTTGACTCCCGTGCTGCTGCTCTCCGCGCGGGGCGAGGTCAATGAACGGGTCGAAGGCTTGAACACGGGTGCGGACGATTATTTGTCGAAGCCCTTTGCACTGGCCGAACTGGTGGCGCGGGTGCGGGCATTGACCCGGCGCAGCGGCGAGAACAAATCGCCGTTGTTGCGCGTGGTGAACCTGACGCTGGACACCCTGACCCGCCGCGCCGAGCGAGGCGGGGTGGACATCGAGTTGACCGCCCGCGAATACCGGCTGCTGGAATTTCTGATGCGCTCGGCGGGCCGCCTGTGCGGGCGGATGATGATCCTGGAAAAGGTGTGGGACTACGATTTTGATCCCGGCACGAACCTGGTGGATGTTTACATCCGGCGGCTCCGGGAAAAAATTGACGCGGATTTCGAACCCAAACTGCTTCACACCGTGCGCGGCGTGGGCTACGTGTTGAAGGAGCCGGCATGACCATCCGCAGGCGGTTGACGCTCTGGTATGCGGTGGTTTTGACGGTCTCGCTCCTGTTGATCAGCGGCGGCGCTTTTCGGGAAATCTACGAACAAATGCGCCACAGCCACCGGGCGGGCTCGGAACGGCATGCGTTGGGCGAGGCGGGTGAACTGGTTCTGGAAGTGGGGCTGCCGGCGGTGGCGCTGGGGCTGGCGGGCGGCTGGTGGCTGACCCGGCGCGCGCTGGCGCCCGTGGCCGCGCTCACCCAGGCCGCCGAACGCATCAACGAGCGCAATCTTGGCGGCCAGCTTCCCCGCACGCGCAACGGCGACGAATTGGACCGGCTCGCGGAAGTCCTCAACCGCATGACCGCGCGGCTCAACGACTCCTTCATCCGCGTCCGCGAATTCACGCTGCACGCGTCGCACGAACTGAAAACGCCGCTCACCATCCTGTGCGGGGAAACCGAAACGGTGTTGCGCGACGAATCGCTGCCGCCCGCCCAGCGCGAACACGGCGCCAGCCAGCTTGAGGAACTGCGCCGGCTGACCCGCATTGTCGAAGGCCTGACCCTGCTGGCCAAAGCCGACGCGGGCCTCATTCGGCTCGAACACGCGCCGCTGGCCCTCGATGAATTGGTGCGCGATGCCTTTGCCGACACCCAGATCCTCGCGCTGCCTTCCGGAATTCGCGCCGAGTTGACGGCCTGCGAGGCCGCGTCGGTGTGCGGCGATCCGCATCGCCTCCGCCAATTGCTGCTGAACCTCGTGGACAACGCCGTCAAATATAATCAGCCGCAAGGCTCAATCATCATGAGCCTCCGCCAAACGGACCAGGCGGCCGAGATTGTGATCGACAATACCGGTCCCGGCATTCCGCCGGAAACTTTGCCCCGCGTTTTCGACCGCTTTTTCCGGGGCGACACCGCGCACAGCAGCGACGTGGAAGGCTGCGGCCTGGGATTGAGCATTGCGCAGTGGATCGTTTCCGCGCATAACGGCACCATCCAGATCGAGTCGGTGCCGTCGAAACGGACCACCGTCACCGTCCGCCTGCCGCTGGCGCAGGGAAACAAAGCTGCATGAAAAGCCGGATTCTGATTCTCGGGAGTGTTTTGCTGGCCGGCTGCGCCCGGTTTCATCCGCTGCCTATTTCACCCGACCAAACCGCGGCGGACCTGGACAATCGTTCCCTCACGAATGCCTCCCTCAAGGCATTTCTCGAAATTAATCTCCATCGCGAACTGACGAACTGGCCGGCTGCCCGGTGGGATTTCGAAACGCTCATGCTCGCGGCATTTTATTACAATCCGAGTCTTGAAGTGGCGCGGGCCGATTGGCAGGTCGCCCAGGGCGGCGCTCAAACCGCCGGCGGCCGGCCGAATCCATCCGTGACCGTGACGCCGGGTTATGATTCGGGCATTCCCGGAGCGCCGAGTCCATGGATTGTGCCGGTGACCTTCGATGTGCCGGTCGAGACGGCCGGCAAACGCCGCCGGAGGATCGAGCAGGCGAATCATTTGTCGGAATCGGCCCGGCTCAACATCGCCACGACCGCCTGGCGGGTGCGCAGCGAATTGCGATCCAGCCTGGTTGACTTCGTGGGCGCGCAACGCCGGACCGGTTTGTTGCAGCAGCAGGTTGCCTGGCAAAAGGAAATCATGGACCGGCTGCGCAGCCAGTGGCAGGCCGGCGCGGTTTCCGCTCCCGAACTGACGGCCGTGCAAGTGGCGTTGGCCCGGACCAGCGCCGATCTTGCCGATGCCCAAAGCCGGCTGGCCGCGGCGCGCGTGGACGTGGCCGGCGCGATGGGCGTTCCCGCCGCGGCGTTGGATGCGGTTTCTTTGAGCTTCGAGCTGTCACAAAATCCGGACGCCGACCCCCTGACTTCAGCGGAGGCGCGGAGGACGGCGTTGCGGAGCCGCGCGGACATTCTCGGCGCGCTGGCCGAATATGCCGCGAGCCAGTCCGCGCTGCAGCTTGAGATCGCCAAACAGTATCCGGACCTGCACCTGGGTCCGGGTTACGCGTGGAACGCCGGGAGCGCCAGTGACAATGAATGGAGCCTCGGTCTGACGCTGGAGCTGCCGGTGCTGAATCACAACGCAGGCCCCATCGCCGAAGCCGCAGCGCGCCGAGCCGCCGCCGCGGCGCGATTCCTGGCGTTGCAGGCGAAAGTCATCGGCGAAATCGATCGCGCGGTTGCGGTCTATCACGCCGGCCGGAAAAGCCTGGCGGAGCTGCAGTCGCTCCGGACGGCACAAGAGACGCAACAGGCCGGCGTCGAAGCGCAATTACAGGCCGGCGCGGTGGATCAACTCGATTTGCTCAACGCGCGGCTGGAGGCGAACACGGCGGCTGTCGTGGAGCTTGAGGGCCAGGTCAAACTGCAACAAGCGTTCGGCGCGTTGGAAGACGCCGTGCAACGGCCGATTTCCGGCGATCTGACCGCCGCGATCAGGCATCAAGAGACGAACGCGCGATCGGACGCCGCGGCGACAAAGCAAACGAACCGATGAAACCGCGCATTTCCCGAACCGCTATGAAAAAATTCAATCTGTTTCCACGCGTGATTCTGTCGGCGCTCGTCGCTTCCGCCATTGTGGGTTGTGGCAGGAAAGAAGAAGCGCCCGCCGCTGATAAGAGCGCTGAAAACAGTGCCGGGCCGGCGTCGCGGGTCAGACACGGGTCCAATGGCGAAATCGTGGTCACACTCGACAAAGCGTCGCAAGAACAGATGGGGTTGAAAGTGGAAGCCATCGTCTCCACGCAAATCAACCCCGAAGTGAAGGGTTATGGCCGCGTATTGGATCCGGCGGCGCTCGCCGCGGCAGCCGGCGATTTCACCGCCGCCCGGGCAGCCAACGAAGCGTCGCAGGCCGAACTCAAGCGGTTGCGGGCTTTGGCCGCGCAGAACAACGCGTCGGAGCGCGCGCTGGAAGCCGCCGCCGCCGCCGCTGCCCGCGACCAGGCTCAATTCGAGTCCAGCCGCTTGAAGCTGGTGGCCGGCTGGGGCGGCGCAACTGCTGAACGCCAGGATTTGCCGGCGTTCATTCAGTCGCTTGGCTCCCTGGAAACCGCATTGGTCCGGATTGATTTGCCGGCGGGCGAATCGCCGAAATCGCCGCCGGTCAAAGCGCGGCTGGTGACGCTTTCAGACGAGGCGATCGAGGCCGGGTTTCTGGGTATGGCGCCCTTGGTGGATCCGCAAACGCAAAGCCAGGGATATATTTTTCTCGTCCAGTCGAACCCGGTGAAACTCGCGCCCGGCGCGGCGGTGACCGGCTATCTGCAGGTTTCCGGCGAACCGCTGGCCGGCTTTGTGGTTCCGCGCCCGGCGGTGATCCGCCACGAAGGTGAGGCCTGGATTTACCTGGAATCGGACGGCACGAATTTTGTCCGCCGGCAGATTTCGCTCCAATACCCGATGGAAAGCGGCTGGTTTGTTTCCGGCGGCGTCGCGGCGGGAGACGTGGTTGTGGTGGCCGGCGCGCAGACGGTTTTTTCCGAAGAGCTCAACCATAGCGGGTTTATGAGCGGGGGCAGGGACTAAGGCCATGCTGAAGCGGATCGTCGAACTTTCCCTTCGCAACCGCGGCATCGTGGTGGTGCTGGCGTGCGTGCTCGTCGGCTACGGGCTGTTCGTCGCCAACAACGCCAAGCTGGATGTGTTTCCCGAGTTCGTCCAGCCGCAGGTCACCGTTCAGGCCGAAGCGCCGGGTCTCGCGCCGGAGCAGGTGGAAGCGCTGGTGACGCGTCCCATCGAAAGCGTCCTGAACGGCGCCGGCAACCTGGAATCCATCCGCTCCGAATCCATTCAGGGACTGTCGGTCGTGGATGCCGTGTTCAAGGAAGGCACGGACATTTACGTCGCGCGCCAGATGCTGGCGGAGAATCTGGGGCAGCTTTCCGGCCAATTGCCGGTCGGCGTGAAGGCGCCGACGATGTCGCCGCTGACGTCGTCCACGATGGACCTGCTCAAGTTGGGCCTGTTGTCGGACAAGCTGTCGCCGATGCAACTGCGCACGTTCGCCGACTGGGTGCTGAAACCCAGGTTGCTGGCCGTGCAAGGCGTGGCGGGCGTGAAAGTTTTTGGCGGCGAGGTGCGGCAGATTCAAATCCAGGTGAAGCCGGAGCGGCTGAATGCTTTCAACCTGTCCCTGCACGACATCCTGGCCGCCGCGGGCGCGTCCACCGGCGTCCGGGGCGGGGGTTTTATCGAAACCGCTGCGCAACGTGTCGTGCTGCAAACGGAAGGGCAGTCGCTCACCCCGCGGCAACTCGGGGATATCGTCGTCACGCAGCACGAAGGGCGGAATGTGCGGCTGAAGGATGTGGCGGACGTGGTCGAAGCGCCCGAGCCGCCGGTGGGCGGCGCGCTGATCCTGGGTCGGCCGGGCATCCTGGTGACCACCGCCAGCCAATACCGCGCCAACACGCTGGAAGTAACCCGGGAGGTGGAAAAAGCGTTGGACGATCTCAAGCCCGTTTTCGAAAGCGAGGGCATCGAATACGTCCCCGGCCTGCACCGCCCGGCGACGTTCATCGAAACGGCGATTCACAACATGAAATCCTCTTTGTTGCTGGGCGCGGCGCTGGTGGCGGTCGTATTGTTCCTGTTCCTGCTCGATTTGCGGACGGCTTTCATCGCGTTTACCGCCATACCGTTGTCCCTGCTTGCGGCGGTCATCGTGCTCGATCATTTCGGCGTCACGCTCAACACGATGACGCTCGGCGGCCTGGCGGCAGTCATCGGCGTGGTGGTGGACGACGCCATCATCACCGTGGAAAACATCCTCCGCCGGATGCGGGGGAATCTCGCGCTCGCCGCGCCGCGCCCGCTGTTTCCCGTCGTGTTGGACGCCACGCTGGAGGTGCGGAGCGCGGTGGTACATGCCACGTTTGTCGTGGCGCTGGTGTTCTTGCCGGTATTGACCATGACCGGATTGCAGGGGCATTTCTTCGCGCCGCTCGGCGTTGCCTTCATTCTCGCCAACCTGGCGTCGCTCGTCGTGGCGCTCACGGTCACACCGGTGTTGTGCTTTTTGGTTCTCTCCCGGATCAAGCCGCACACCGAGCCGGGTTATGTTGCCACGCTGAAAACCTTTCACCGGGGCGCGCTCGAACGCGTCAGCCGGGCGCCGTGGGCGATTTTTGGAACGGCGCTGATCCTGTTTATTGTCGCGGCGGCAACGCTGCCGTTTTTCGGCGGCGAGTTCATGCCGGATTTCCGGGAAGGCCATTTTGTCGTGCAAGTTTCGATGGCGCCGGGAACGTCGCTGGAAGAAATGCTCCGCCTGGGCGGCCTCATCTCGGAGAAGCTTCTCAAGAATCAAAACATCCGGACCGTGGAACAGCAGGTGGGCCGGGCGGAGATGGGCGAGGACACCTGGGGGCCGCATCGCTCCGAATTTCATGTGGAGCTGAAACCGGTTTCCGGCCGGGACGAAGCCCGGGTGCAGGACGAAATCCGCGACATCCTCGCGGCATTTCCCGGCATCCAATTCGAGGTGCTGACGTTTCTGGGCGATCGCATCGGTGAAACGATCTCCGGCGAGACGGCGGGCGTGGTGGTGAATATTTTTGGCGACGACCTGGACGTGCTCGACCGGAAAGCGAACGAGATTTCGGGCGTTTTGTCGTCCGTTACCGGCGCCGCGGACGTGCAAGTGAAATCGCCGCCGGGCGCGCCGCGCCTGGCCATCCGGCTGCGCCCCGACCGGGTGACGCAACTGGGCTTTCGTCCGGTTGAAATCCTCGAGGCCATCGAGACAGCTTACCAAGGAACCGTGATGGCCCAGACTTACGAAGGCAACAAAGTGTTCGACGTGACGGTGATTTTACCTCCCGCCGATCGGAAGGATCCGGAGACGGTGGGTTCGCTGATGTTGAGCAACGCGCAAGGGGTGCGGCTGCCGTTGCACGAGCTGGCGGATGTTTATCTGACCACGGGCCGCTATTCGATTCTTCACGACGGCGCACGCCGCCGGCAGACCGTCACCTGCAATCCCAGCGGACGCGACGTGGCGTCGTTCGTGGCCGATGCCCGGAAACAAATCGCGGCGCAGGTGCAATTGCCCGCCGGCGTTTACCTGGAATTCGGCGGCGCGGCGGAGGAACAGGCCAAGGCGCAGCGGGAATTGCTGATCCACTCGCTCATTGCCGGCGTGGGGATTGTCCTCCTCCTGGCCGTGGTTTTCCGCCAGAGCCGGAATTTGTTGCTGGTGCTGGCGAACCTGCCGTTCGCCCTGGTGGGCGGCGTGCTGGCGATTTTCCTAAGCGGCTGGCTGGGGGCCGGCAAAGCCACGCTCTCATTGGGCACGATGGTGGGTTTCGTCACGCTGTTTGGCATTACGATGCGCAATTCGATCATGATGATTTCGCACTTCGAACATCTGGTGCGGGAAGAAGGCATGAGTTGGGATCTCGAAGCCGCGTTGCGCGGGGCGACGGAGCGGCTGGTGCCGATTCTCATGACCGCGCTGGTGACCGCGCTCGGCCTGCTGCCGCTGGCCATCGGGAGCGGTGAAGCGGGCCGTGAAATCGAAGGTCCGATGGCGGTCGTCATTCTGGGCGGGTTGATGACCTCGACGCTGCTGAACCTCCTGGTCCTGCCATCGCTGGCGTTGCGCTATGGGAAATTTGAAGCTGAAAATGTTGTGGAACAACCCGGCGC
>CAZFOA010000147.1:0-9492 GCA_964520205.1 uncultured Verrucomicrobiota bacterium
GAGTGCATCTGCCGGTCGCGCCGCGCTGCAACATCCAGTGCAATTTCTGCAACCGAAAATACGATTGCATGAACGAAAGCCGTCCCGGCGTGACGAGCACGGTGCTGACGCCGCGGCAGGCGCTCGCGTATCTCGGCGACGTGATGCAAAAGCGCCCGGAAATCTCCGTCATGGGCATCGCCGGTCCGGGCGACCCGTTTGCGAATCCCGACGAGACGATGGAAACGCTGCGGCTCGTGCGGAAACAATTTCCGAAAATGATTTTGTGCGTCGCCACGAACGGCCTGAATGTCGTGCCTTACGTGGATGAGCTGGCCGGCCTGCAGGTCAGCCACGTCACGCTGACGATCAACGCGATTGATCCCGGGATCGGCGGCGAGATCTACGCGTGGGTGCGCGACGGCCGGCGCCCGTTGCGCGGCGCGGAGGCGGCGGCGGCGTTGAGCGCGCGGCAGCTCGAGGCCCTGGTCAAACTCAAGGCGCGCGGCATCACGGTGAAAGTCAACACCATCATCATGCCCGGTGTGAACGACGATCACATTCCCGAAGTCGCCAGCAAAGTTTCCGCCCTTGGCGCGGACATCATGAACCTCATGCCGCTTGTGCCCGTGAAAGGCGCGGTGTTTGAGGAAGTGCCGCCGCCGGACACGCTGACCACCGCGCGCCTGCGTTTGCAGTGCGGACAATTGCTGCCGCAGATGACGCATTGCGCCCGCTGCCGCGCCGATGCCGTCGGTTACGTCGGCGAAGGCATGACGACCGAACAGCACGACGCCTTGCGGCACTATGCGAATTCCAGCCTGAATCCGGCCGAGAACGACGCCCGCCCCTTCGTCGCCGTGGCCACGATGGAAGGCGCGCTGGTGAACCAGCATCTTGGCGAAGCGGAACGGTTCATCGTTTACGAGCAGGATGCCGAGGTTCCGGGGAACTTTCGTTTGAAGGAGATTCGTCCCGCGCCACCCCAGGGCGGCGGCGATGCGCGCTGGGCCGAACTGGCCGTCACGCTGAAAGACTGCCGCGCGCTGCTCGTCAACGCCGCCGGGCCGGCGCCCATGAAAGTCCTCACCCAGCATGGTCTGCGCGTGACGGAGATGGAAGGCTTGATTGACGAGGGCTTGCGCGCCGTGTTCGCCGGCCAGCCGATTCCCGCCGCGATGAAACGGCGTTTCACCGGCTGCGGCGCGGGCGTGACCTGCAAGGGCACGGGCGCCGGCTGCGGATGATTTTGCATTCAACCCTCAACCCTCAACCAACGCATGAGCAAACCCACACATCACATATTCGTCTGCGGCAGTTATCGGCCGACCGGCGCGCAAGGCGTCTGCCACAAAAAAGAATCCGTGCAGCTCCTCCAACACATGACCAACGAGATCCAGGATCGCGGGCTCGACGAGGTCATGGTGTCCAGCACCGGCTGCATGAACGTTTGCGACAGTGGCCCGGTCATGGTCGTTTACCCGGAAGGCCAATGGTACAAACAGGCGACGGTCGAAACCGCCGAGGCGATCCTGGACAGCCTTGAAGAAGGGCGCGAGTTGCCCGGCGCCACGATGTTCCTTTGAGGCGAGCCAGGACTCGGAGGCCACATTCATGGGAATCCATCTCATTGACACCACGCTGCGCGACGGCGAACAGGCGGCCGGCGTGGTGTTCTCGCGCGCCGAGAAATGCTCCATTGCCGCCGCGCTCGCCCGCGCGGGAGTGCCGGAAATTGAAATTGGCATCCCGGCCATGGGTCAAAACGAGATCGACGACATCAACGCGGTGTCCGATCTGGGTCTTGCGGCGCGGCTGACCACCTGGTGCCGGGCGCGGCGCGGAGATCTCCAGGCCGCGACCGGGTGCCGGGTGGCGGGCGCGCACTTTTCGCTGCCGGTATCGGATCTGCACTTGCGCGCCTGGAAAAAGGACCGCGATTGGGTGCTGCGAATGCTGGCGGAATTGGCCGATGAATTCCGCAATGCATTCCGGTTTCTCTCGGTCGGCGCGCAGGATGCCTCGCGGGCGGACCGCGCCTTTTTGGTCGAGTTCGCCCTGGCGGCGCAGGACGCCGGACTGGATCGGTTAAGGATCGCCGATACGGTCGGCTTGTTAAACCCTTTGCAGACGTGCGATCTCATGGGCGCCCTGCGCGCTGCGGTGCCGAACCTGGCGCTCGAGTTTCACGGGCATAACGACCTTGGCATGGCAACGGCCAATACGATCGCTGCGCTCGCCGCCGGCGCGGATTGCGCCAGCGTCACGGTCAACGGCCTGGGTGAAAGAGCCGGCAACGCTTCGCTCGAGGAAGTTGTCATGGCCGCGCGGTTGACGTTGCGTCGCGACTGCGGCGTGGAGGCTCGTCAACTCACCGCGCTTAGCGATCTGGTCGCGCGGGCATCAGGCCGGTCGTTGGGTGTGGACAAGCCGGTCGTCGGCGCGGCGGTTTTCCAGCATGAGTCGGGGATTCATTGCAGCGGTCTGCTGGAGAATCGTGAAACCTACGAACCTTTCGCGCCGGAGCAGGTCGGCCACGCTCCGTCACAGTTGGTCCTGGGTCATCACTCCGGCACGCGGCTGTTGAGCCGGAAACTGGAGCGGCTGAATCTGAGCCTGCCGCAGGAGATGCTGCCCCTGTTATTGGAAGAAGTCCGCCGGCTGGCTGCGGATCGCAAAGCCCTGCTCCAGGAGGACGCTTTTCGGCAGTTGGTCAGAAACCTCAAGAAAGCGCATGGGCTTCCTGATTTATAAGAGAACCGCCGCCGGGGAAAACCTCCGCTTCGAGCGCGTCACACCGCTGAAACTTTCCGGCGCAGATGGCCTCATCGCGCGCCATGTCCGGGCGCTGCCCGCCGGCGAAACCGCGAGCTGGAAGCTGGAGGCCGCCGCGCTGCTCAAGCTGGCCGGTTATGAGTGCGACCATTTCACCGTGATGTTTGACATGGCCGGCGGCGATGCCACGGCCGCCTGTCTTTATGGACTGAAGCGCATTCACGGCAGTTGCCGCGACACCAGCACGAATCTCGCGTTGGATTTCAACGTCATGGTGGACCAGGAAACCGGCGATGACGCCGTGGAATTCGCCAGGAGTTTTGTCGTGCCGCTTAAGCAGACCCCGAAGCGGCTTGGCGAAATGCTGGCCCTGAGCGGCGGGACGGGCGGCGGAGACTGGAAATGGACTGCGTCCGGGGTGAACCTCGGGGCGACAGTGGTGCAACCCCGCAGTCACGCACCGGCGAGCCTTGTGCCAACCGCACCTGCGGCCGCCGCGCCGCAATGAAATGACCGCGGACTGATTTTCGATGTGCGCTGAAACTTCTCCCCAATCCGGCTGCCGGAAAAGTTCCTGTGGCTGCGCTGGCCACGGCCGCCTCCCCACGCCGCCCGCTCCGCGCGCCATCCTCGCCTTGAAATTCAGCGAGGAGGCCGCGCACGAATGCGGTTGCAGCGGCCGCACCTGCCCGCGTCATTATCTCGCGCTCACCGGCTTTGTGCTCGGCGGATTTTTGGTGCTGCATCTCGCCGTTAACGCGCTTGGCCTGTGGCCGGCAGAATTTCAGGCGGCGGTCAACCGCATCCACGGACTCGGCGCAGCGTTGCCGGTGCTGGAAATCGGAGTGATCTTCCTGCCGCTGAGCGTCCACGTTGCGTTTGGCTTGCGGACGTTGCGGCGCGAAAAACTGACGTTCGGCGTGGAGAAACATCATCATGGCAGCAACCTGCGCCAGTGGCTGCAACGTCTCAGCGCCTTGATTCTGCTCGTGTTCATCCTCTTCCACGTCGTCACGCTGCACCGCTGGTTCGGCGGTCGATTTGATCCGCACGACGCCTTCAGCTCGGCGTCGCGGGCGCTCTGGCAGTTCTGGCGGGGGCTGCCTGCCGGGCATCCCGGCAACCTGCTCATCGCGGAGTTTTACGTGCTCGGCCTTGTGGCGGCGGTATATCACCTGGCCAACGGCGTTGCCACCGGCGCGGAAGTTTTGGGCCTCACCGCCACGCTTGCTGCGCAACAGCGGCTCTGGCGCATCTGCCTCGTCGCCGCGCCCACGCTGCTCCTCGCCGGCCTGATTGCGTGGTATGCGTTTGCGGTAAGATAAATTGACGTGAACTCATGGCAATGCCAGGACGTCAAGCCACGAACATCTCAACCGTTGATTGACCGCGTAAAGACGCGGGGTGGCCTGGCGGGGGAAGCGGAGCTAAAACCGGCGCGGCGTCTCAGGAAACCAGCCTGATGCTCGATTTGTTTCACGATCAGCGCCGGGAAAGTCAAGCATTGATCCGGGGTAAATCGCGCCGCGTTCCGTCGTTTGCCCCGGACAATCCCCAAAAGGCTTACGTAATCCTCCAGACCCCGAAGTCGGTAATCCCTCTCATTGCAACGTCAGTGCGAACTTTTTAATGTACCCATCAAGAATGAATTGACCAAACCGCATTCGTATGGATTATCTAATGGTAGTGACGGCAGCAGGAAAGTCTCTTTTTGTTGATAGTGACAGTCGGAGCAGAACGCGGATTGTCAGACGTGAGAACATCACGACGACAACCGGCACCCAAGCGCCGTACCCGAGCCACAAACGCCAGCATCTATTTCTGTCGCTGGCCGGGCCGCCTGCCAAATGAAAACACTTCTGGTACTGGCCCAACATCCGGAACTGGCGGAAACGCTGCGCACGGGACTTAATCCCGAGCAATACCGGGTTATTCATCGCGTCACCGCGGACGAAGCGGAACCGCTGTTGGCGCATGGATTGGCCAATGCCTGCATCGTGGACGTGGAACTGACCGGCGTCCAGGAAGTCTGGCTGTTGGAAAAGCTGCGGCGCCGCGCGACGAAATGTCCGATCATCATTTACACCGGCGCGAAGCAGGCCGATTGGGAAGAGGAAGCCTATCTTCAGGGTGCCACCCATGTTTTGACCAAGCCGGTCCGCATTCGGATGCTCACGGCGCTGCTCGATCGGCTTGGGGCGATGTCAACCCCCGGCGAACTGCCCGGAGTTCCCGCCCTGCTTCAGCCGCAGGAACCGGCGAAAGTGGCGGGGATGGCGCAGATTTCCCCCGGTTTGCAGGCGAATTACCAGAGCCTGGGCGCGTTGCGCGGATTTTCCACGATTCTCACGCATTCGCTCGACGCGAGCGCCATGTTGAAGCACTTCCTGCTGCTGTTGCGGGAATTGATCGGCATCAATCGCGCCGCGATTTTTGTCCGCCAACCCGTCCATTGGCTGGGCGAACGGTTGACTCCGGAAGAAAACCGCCGTTTGCAGGCGGCCTGCGCGATCGGGTTGTCCCCGGGCTTGCTCGAACACTTCGAGCTTTCATTTGAAACAGGGGTTGGCGGCCAGGTTGTCCGCCTGGGCCGCATCTTGCGGCGCTCCAGCGCCGAAGCCCGGCAGGATGTCGAAACCCAGAAGGAATTTGAATTGCTGGGAGCCCAGGTGGCGGTTCCGATTCTCGACCGGGAAACCGTGGTGGGTGTGGCGGTCTTTGACGGGCACATCACCGGCGAACCGCTCGCCAACGCGGAGTTGGAGTTGATTTTCCACCTGCTGGAACAATTGGGTCTCGCGATCAAGAATATCTGGCTGCACGACCAGTTGTCCGGCAACAACGACATGATGGCGGAGATCCTGCGCGAACTCAGCAGCGCCTGTGTCGTCATCAACCGCGACCTCGTGGTTTTGCACGCCAACAAAACCGCGCGGCGATTTTTCACGGTGTCCAACCGCCAAACCGGCGAATTGGAATTCAGCGACCTGCCCCAGCTCATCGGCACCAAAGTGTATCAGGTGCTCAAGACCGGCACCGCCATCCCGCCCTTCCGGTTCGAGCCGGAAAAATCGCCCGACTCCATTTACAACGTCACCATCGTCCCGTTCCAAAGAGAGCATGCGGCCGAGCCCGCCTCCGCGCTGTTGATGGTGGAAGACCTCACGCAAAGCGAACAGTTGCGCCGCCTGGAAATCGAAGCCGCCAATCTCCGCCTGGTCCGGACCATGGCCGACCGCCTGGCGCACGAAGTCGGCAACGCCATGGTGCCGCTCTCGACGCACCAGCAATTGCTGGCGGATAAATACAAAGACCCGGAATTCCGCGCGTCGCTCGACGCCGCGCTGGCCGACGGGGTCAAACGCGTGACCCGGTTGATCAACCAGATGCGCTTCCTGGCGCGCGACACGGTTCTCTCCCACGAGGCCTTCCCGCTGACTCCATTGATCGAGGAAGCCTACGAGGAGGCGAGAAAGCACCAGCCCGTCAAGTCGGCCCAGCTCAAGTGCGAAGAGGACAAGCCGATTGTCGTGACCGGCGATCGACAGGCCCTCAAATACGCGCTCACGGAAGTCATGCTGAATGCCCTCCAAGCCAACCCGAGCGACCCGAAAATCGGTGTGCGCCTGCACGAGGATTCCAACGGCAACGGCTTTCAACATCTGCAGATCGAAGTCCAGGACAACGGCACCGGTTTTACTCCGGAGTCGGCGCAGAAAGGCGCGTCGCCATTCTATACCACACGCCATGTGGGCCTGGGTCTCGGCCTGACGGTGAGCCGGAAAATCATCGAAACCCACCACGGCAAGCTGGAAATCGTGCCGCCGAAGTCCGGGCAATCCGGCATCGTGCGCATCTCCTTGCCCGTGGAATCTGCGGCGTCCAAATCCTGATCCCAACCGGACGCGGAGTTGATCTCCCGTTCCTTTCGACTACGGGAGCATGCCGCGCCGGCGAAGCACCGCGTCCGTCGCCCGGTCCATCAACCGTTCCGCCAGGGGTAGAGTGGCCTCATCCAGCGCCGCGCAGGCGGATTGAAGCAGCGCCGTGTCACCCATTTTCGTCGCCGGGCTTTCGGCGGCCAGGGCAGCTTCAACCTTTTTCAGCGCGGCTTCCACGGGTTCCCTGATTTCCACGCCCAGTTCATCGGCGCAATCGGCAAGCCCCTTGCGCGCGGCCGAAACCAGCTGGTCCGCTTTCAACCTGGCTTCGACCCAGCGGCGGGCCGCCAGGTCCTCGAACGCGTGTTCCACGGATTCCTCGACCATCTCCCGCACGGCGTTGTCGTCCACATCCACCGCGGATTTCAGTTCGACAATTTTCTGCCGCCCCGTGCGGATGTCGCGGGCGAGCACGTGGAGGATGCCGTTGGCGTCGATCTCGAACTGCACCCCCACGCGCGGCACGCCTCGCGGCGCGGGGTCGAATTCGAGCGTGAACCGGCCCAGGCTCCAGTTGTCCCGGGCGCGTTCGCGCTCGCCCTGCAGCACATGAATCAGCATGTTCCGCTGGTGGTCCGCCGCGGTCGTGAACATCTCGCCGGCCTTGACGGGAATGGTGCTGTTGCGCGGAATGATGACGTTCATCAGGCCGCCGAAGGTTTCGATGCCCAGCGACAACGGCGTGACGTCCAGCAGCAGGACGTTGCGCAAACCGCCCGCAAGGATTTCCGCCTGGATGGCGGCGCCGAGCGCCACGGCTTCATCCGGATTTTGCGAGGTATTGAGCTGCGGCCCTTTGGCCTGATGCGGTGCGGTTCCCAGCCGGATAGTGCCGCGCGTTTCCTCGAATTCAGAGCAGCCGAACCATTGCGCCACGAGGCGGCGCACCAACGGCATTCGGGTCTGGCCGCCGACCAGGATGACCTGGTCGAGATCCTTCGCTTCCCGCTTCGCGTCGGCCAGTGCCCGCACGCAATGCGGATGCGTGCGTTCGACGATGTCCCGCACGAGCCGCTCCAATTCATCCCGGGTTAGCGCGCAATGGAAACTGAAATCCGGAGTCAAAAACGGAAGGGCGATGTCCGTTTCGGTTTCGGTGGAAAGCCGGATTTTGGCCGCTTCCGCCGCTTCGCGAAGGCGGGACAGCGCCGGCAACAGTTCGGGTTTCCGATCCTGGATTTCCGGTTCCAAATAGTTCGGGCCGCCTGCCGCGCGGATTTTTTCGGCGAGAAAATCCACCAGGCGCTTGTCGATGTCGTCGCCGCCCAGGCGCGTGTTGCCGTGGGTGGCGAGCACCTGGAAAACGCCCTGGTTCAACTCGAGAATCGAGAGATCGAATGTGCCGCCGCCCAGGTCATAAACCGCGATGTGGGCATGCTCCCGGAGTTTGTCCAGGCCATAGGCCAGGGCCGCGGCGGTCGGCTCGTTCACAATCCGTTCCACGGTCAAACCGGCCAGTTCCCCCGCGGTCTTCGTCGCGCTGCGCTGCGCGTCGTTGAAATAGGCGGGCACGGTGATCACCGCGCGTGTTACGGATTCGCCGAAATAGGCTTCCGCGTCGCGTTTGAGCTTCTTCAATACCTCGGCGGAGATTTCCTCGGGCGTCCAAAGCCGGTCGTGGATGGGAATCGTCACCGGTCCGTCGTCCCGGCCCGAGACGGGATAGGTCACCAGCATGTCTTCCCCGGCGATGTCCGCCCCGCGGCGGCCGATGAACCGTTTGACGGAGTACACGGTCGATGCCGGGTGGATCGCGCGCACCCGGTTGGCGGCGTGGCCCACGACCGGCTCGGCGCCGGGTCCGGGAAAGTGGACGACCGAGGGGGTGAGCCGCCGCCCTTCGGCGTCGGCGATGACCAGAGGGATGCCTGAATCCACGGTGGCGACCAGTGAATTGGTGGTGCCGAGATCGATACCGACGATTCTGCTCACGGGTTTAAAGCTGCCATGAATCAGGGAGGGAGCAAGCTTTCAACCGGCGCGCATCCATTTGACTTGGCAATCGGATTGCTTGTTACACTCTAACTATATGAACTGCATCGTCACCGCCGGCCCGAGCTACGAGAAGCTGGACCAAGTGCGCCGGCTCACCAACCTTTCCACGGGCCGGCTGGGCATCGAACTGGCCAACTTTCTCGCGGGACGCGGCCACGAGGTCACGCTGTTGGTTGGGGAGCAGTCCACATACGCCGGCTCGCGGCGCGCGCAGCACTCCCAAACTTTTGCGACTACGGCCGACCTGCATGACCGGCTGGAGGCGCTGGCGGACCCTGCCGTCAACGCGGTCTTTCATGCCGCCGCCGTGAGCGACTTCATGTTCGGCAAACTCTGGCTGCGTTCCACGCAGGGTGAACTGAGCCTGGTGAAGGCCGGAAAGATTCCCACCCCCCAGGGGACTTTGCTGGCCGAACTCGTGCCGACACCGAAAATCATCGCCGGCCTGCGCGATTGGTTTCCCAAAGCCCGAATCACCGGCTGGAAATACGAAGTGGACGGCAAACAAGCCGACGCCCTCCAGGCGGCCGAAAAACAGATTTCGGAATGTCTCACCGATGCGTGTGTTGCCAATGGCCCGGCATACGGAGAGGGCTATGGACTGGTGGGCAGCGATGGAAAAAGCGTCCATTTGGCGGATGCCACCGCGCTGTTCGAGGCCCTGGAAAAAGTCATTCGGAAATAACCGGCATCACCCGCAGGGGCGGAACCACTGAGCCGGAATGATGCAGTTAAAAGGGGAGCGCACGCGCCCTCGCGTGCTGTGGTTGGCGCCCTCGCCGACCACAGGAGGGCGTTCGAA
>CAZFOA010000148.1:0-9464 GCA_964520205.1 uncultured Verrucomicrobiota bacterium
ATGGTGTTGGAAGGGCGCGTCACTCCGTGCGCGCCGTCTCCGAACGCTGAAATTGTTGAGGATTCCAAAACCTGAACCCAACTGCGGCGCGCACGGAGTGACGCGACCTACCATTTATGAGATGGGTTCGAGTATTCGACCCGGACCTGTCGCTAAAAAAATGTTGAAAATCCCGGTGGAAACATGCCACAAATTCACATCCCGATTGAAACTGGGGAAAGGGCTCGCCGACTCTGATCCGGCGAACCGGAACAAATTTGCGATTGGCCGGACGGGCGGTGCCGGGGCGGCAAAGCGGGCCGGAAGCGGAACCTGTGACATGATTAAAGTTCAAAATCTTGTAAAAGTCTTTGGATCCAGGCGGGCGGTGGACGGCATTTCGTTTTCCGTGGAACGCGGGGAGGTGCTGGGGTTTCTCGGGCCGAACGGCGCGGGCAAGTCCACCACGATGCGCATGATCACCGGGTTCATGCCGCCGACGGCCGGAAAGATCTCGGTCGGCGGTTTTGACATTGTGGAAAACCCGATCCCGGCCAAGCGCCTGATCGGTTATCTGCCGGAGAACGCGCCGGCGTACACCGACATGACAGTCCTGGGGTTTCTGAATTTCGCCGCGGAAATCCGCGGATTGCGTGGTGACGCGAAAAAACGTGCGGTCCAGCGCGTGGTCGAGATGTGCTTTCTTGAATCCGTTTTGCTTCAGAGCATTGAAACACTTTCGAAGGGTTATCGCCATCGCACCTGTTTTGCGCAATCGATTCTGCACGATCCGGAAGTCCTGATCCTGGATGAGCCGACCGATGGATTGGACCCGAACCAGAAGCATGAGGTTCGCGGCTTGATTCGCCGCATGGGGGAACGCAAGGCCATCATTTTCTCCACTCATATCCTGGAGGAAGTGGATGCGGTTTGTTCACGGGCCATCATCATTGACCGCGGCAAAATCGTCGCCGACGGAACCCCGCGCGAACTTCGCCAGAAATCGGAATGGGCGGGCGCCGTGACCCTGCAGGTGCAGGGCATCAGCGCAACGCTGGTGAACCAGCGATTGTCGCAATTGCCAGCCGTGAGCAGGATCCTGGTCCTGAAAGAAGACGCCGCCGGGGTCGCCATCCGCGTGTTTCCGAAGCCGAACGCCAACAGCCTGCTGGCGCGCAGCATCACGGAATCAGTCCAAGGCTGGCGCGTCGAGGAATTGCACACCGAGGAAGGGCGTCTGGACGAGGTGTTTCGCAGCATTACGATGCCGGACACTGCCCGGATCGGGGAAGGAAAACCATGAGCGCCTGGGCGAACATCCGGACCATCACCAAACGCGAGCTTGGCGCCTATTTCTCCTCGCCGCTGGCGTATGTGTTCATTGTCATTTTTCTCCTGTTGTGCGGAGTCTTCACGTTCATGTTCGGCGGCTTTTTTGAAATCGGCCAGGCTTCGCTCGATCGTCCTTTCTTTCTGTGGCATCCCTGGTTTTATCTCTTTTTGGTGCCGGCGGTGGGGATGCGGCTTTGGGCCGAAGAACGCCGGGTGGGCACGCTCGAATTGTTGCTGACCATGCCGATCACTCCCTGGCAGGCGATCCTGGGGAAGTTCCTGGCTTCGTGGCTGTTTCTCGCCCTGGCGCTGTTGCTGACCTTTCCGGTGGTGATCACGGTGAATTATCTCGGCAGCCCGGACAACGGAGTCATCTTCGCCGCTTACCTGGGCAGCTGGCTCATGGCGGGGGCGTATCTGGCGGTCAGTTGCATCACCTCGGCCATGACGCGAACGCAGGTGGTCAGTTTTATTGTCTCGGTGATGCTTTGTCTGCTGCTGATCCTCGCCGGTGTGGCGCCGGTCGTGAAGTTCCTGTCCGGCTGGGCCAAACCGTGGGTGGTGGATCTGGTGACGTCCTGCAGTGTGCTGACACACTTCGATGGTTTTCAGAAGGGCGTCCTCGATTCACGCGACATCCTCTTCTTTTTTTCAATCATCATCTTTTCATTGTTCACCACGAGCGTTGTCCTGCGAGGACATCGCGCCGGCTGAAGAGGATTCGTCATGCGGAAGAAACCATTTGAAACGGCGCTTTATTCGACCCTTGGGGTTCTGGTCATGGCGGTGATTCTGGTGGCATTCAATGTGATCACCGCCACCGTTCCCCACCGGGTGGATTTGACGCGGGAGAAGGCCTATACCTTGTCGGACGGCACGCATGCCATCCTGGGCCAGCTCGGCGCCCCGGTTAGAATCCGGTTTTACTGCACGCAGAGTGAAACGGCGGGACCCTTGTCCGTCCTCCTCAAATCCTACGCCAAAAGGGTCGAGGATCTCCTGGCGGAATACCGGCAACTGGCTCATGGCCGGATCCTGATTGAAAAGTACGATCCGCAGCCGGATTCCGATGCGGAAGATTCCGCGCGTCTGGACGGCGTGGAGGGCCAGGATCTGCCTGGCGGTGAAAAGTTTTATTTGGGACTTGCCGTGAGCCAGGGCCTGGACAACAAGCAGGCGATCCCGTTTCTGTCACCGGATCGGGAGCGGCAGCTCGAATACGACATTTCGCGCGCGATTGCACGGGTGGTGACTCCGGAGAAGCCGGTGATCGGGGTGATGAGCCCGCTGCCGGTTTTTGGGACGCCCGCGAATCCGATGATGGCGCAGATGGGCCAGGCGGCTCAGGAGCCGTGGACGTTGATCGGCGAGTTGAAGCATGATTTCGCCGTCAAACGGGTGGAGATGGACACGGACAAGATCGACAATGACATCAAGGTATTGTTGGTGATTCACCCGCGGGACATATCCGACAAGGCCCAGTATGCGATTGACCAGTTCATCCTGCGTGGCGGCAAATTGATTGCCTTCCTGGATGCCCAATCGCTGGTGGACAGCCGGGGGCAGAACCCGATGACGGGCGCCACGCCGGGCGGCGGATCCTCATTGGAAAAACTGCTCAAGGCGTGGGGACTCCAGTTCGATACGGGCAAAGTTGTGGCGGACCTGAATTTCAAGATGGTTCTGGGAGAAGAGGGAGATACCTCGCAGCAAAAGCCGGTCTGGCTGGCCCTGACTCCCGAGGGGATCAACAGCAATGACGTCACGACGGCCGAGCTGGACAATATCTGGATGTTCTCGGCCGGGGCCTTTACCGGCACGCCCGTGCCGGGACTCCAGGAGACCGTCCTGCTGAAGAGCACCACCGACTCGCAACTTGTGGATGGCATGCTGGCCAATTACTCGGGCGAAAGTATCCTGAAGGACTTCAAGCCGTCCGGGACCGAATATGCCCTGGCCGTGCGATTGACCGGCAAATTCAAGACCGCGTTTCCTGACGGTCAGCCGGAGCAGCAAAAGGGGGAAGCGGGCAAGCCGCCGGAAACCAATGCATCCCCGCAGAAAATGGAAGAGTCTCTGAAAGCGGCGAGCCAGGACAACACGGTTGTCTTGGTTGGTGATGCGGACATGATCTACGACGGTTACGCGTTGCAGAAGCAGCGAACGATCCTCGGCACCCTGGTGACGGAATTGAACGCGAACTTGAATTTCGCACAAAACGCCGTTGAACAGCTGGCCGGGGATGACCACCTCATCGGCGTGCGAAGTCGCGCCGTGGTCAACCGGCCATTTACGCGGCTGAAAAACATGCAGGCGGCGGCGGAGGCCCGGTTGCTGGTGAAGATCAAGGAACTCGAAGACAGCCGCGATCAAACGATGGCGCGCCTGAATGAACTGCAGCAGCAGAAGAGCCAGAACCAGCGCTATATCCTTTCCCCCGAACAGCAGACCGGGATCGACAAACTCCGCGCGCAGGAGGCGGAGTTCAATCGCGAGCTTCGGCAGGCCAACAAGGATCTGCGCCGGGACGTCGAGGCGTTGCAACGGCGGATTCAGTGGCTGAACATTGCCGCCATGCCCGTCCTCGCAAGCCTTTCCGGTCTGGGTTTGGCGCTGTACAAACGTCAACGCGCCCCGGCATCATGAATCGCAAACAATTCGGAATCCTGCTCGTCCTGGTGGTCGTTCTCGGCAGCCTGGGATTGATCCTCCGCCGGAATCAAAGTGATTCCTGGACGACCGGCAACGCGGCATCCGGCGCGAAATTGCTTGGCAATTTCCCGGTGAACGATGTTCTCCAGATTTCAATCCGGCGCGGCGCCAACGAGGTCAACCTGGTCAAAAAGGATGATCTGTGGCGGGTATCGGAGCGCAGGGACTATCCGGCCAACTTTTCGCAGATCAGCGAGTTTCTGCTCAAAGTCCGCGATTTGAAGATCGTTCAGAGTGAGCAGGTCGGGCCGTTGCAATTGCCGGGACTTCAACTGGCCCCGCCGGGGCAGGGGACGAATTCAGCGCTGGTGGTTGAATTCAAAGGCCCGCAGGACAAGACACTCAAGACCCTGCTCCTGGGCAAGCCGCACTTGAAGAAGTCCGACCGGACATCGCAGCTGGGAGGAGGGGATGAAGGCTGGCCGGACGGGCGATTCGTGAAAGTGAGCGGCTCGGAAAGTGTCGCGTTGATCTCCGATCCGCTGGAGAACATCGAACCCAGGCCGGAAAGCTGGTTGAACAAGGATTTCGTCCGGATTGAGAAAGCCCGGACCGTGACCGTGGCCTTTCCGCAGGCCACAAATTCCTGGAAGCTGACGCGCGACACGGAAATGGGAGACTGGACATTGGCCGGCCTGAAACCCGGGGAGCAGCTGGATCTGTCAAAGACCGCCGCCTTTTCCAATCCGCTGGGTTCAGCGGCCATCGTGGATGTTGAGGCTGCCCACCGGCTGGACCCGGCTGAAACCAACACGCCGGTGCTGATGACGATAGATACGTTTGATGCATTTGAGTACGCGATCAAAATCGGGGTCAAAACCAATGACAACTATCCGGTTAACTTGACGGTGACGGCGCGGATTCCGCAGGAGCGAATCGTGGGCAAGGGCGAGAAAACGGAGGACAAAGCCAGTCTCGACAAGGAATTCACTGTCAGAAGACAAAAACTGCAGGAAAAATTTCAGCAGGAGCAGGGATTTGAAAACTGGACCTGTCTGGTTTCAAGTTGGGTGTTCGATCCGCTCCTGAAGGAACGAGCGCAGCTTCTCCTGGACAAGAGCCAGGATGGAAAAAAGGACGCGAACGGAGCGGCCGATGGCAGCAGCAAGCCGGGGCCGAACGAAAATGCTCCCGCTCCGGCGGTTGAATAAATTCAAAGACTGCCAAGTCGGGAGTGCTGGCTGAGTGGAACGCTTGCCGCGGATGTAAAGCGGCCGATCCGGCAGCCCGGCCCAGGCTGAGGAATCCCAAGGATTGTGCGGAATTAATTCGCGCGGATGTAATCGTCCGAATCTATGACAGTGCTGTCATCAAATCGGCGGTTAGGCCCGGCGGACCGGATCAAAACCCCGTTATCGGAAAAGTAAATGCGGAGCGGGGTTCCCCAGGGATCGATGAATTCACCCTTGTCGTTGCGCTCCATTCTGGCGCTGATCAGCACGATGACATTCTTGGAGTTGGAACCATTGAGGGCTTTGGCGATTTCCAGGTTGCTGCCGGCGGGATAAGAGCCCACGCGCTCTTTGTATTTTTGCAGCGCGGTGAAAAGGTTTTCGACCTGGTCGTTGAATTTGGAAGCGCGGGCATTGACCTGCAGGTTATTCCAGGCCCTGCCGGCCCACAAAATTGCCACGGCGATCGTGACGACGCCGATAGCTGTCAGAATCTTCTTCATGACACGGGGTGAAGCACATCAAGTACCAACCAAACCTCTCCTCAGGCCGTGAAGGGGAGAAACTTACGATGTTCGCGGCGGAGCTGTGCTGGCGCGGATGACCAGTTCGGCGGGCAAACGCCTGGATTCCACGGGCTGGCTTCGAAGCAGTTGAACCATGGTGTCCATGGCGGCGGCCCCAAGACGGAACTTCGGTTGACGAACGGTGGTCAATGGAACCCGAAAGAATTCGCTGGTGAGAATGTTGCCGAAACCGACGACGGACAATTGTTCCGGAATCCGGATGCCTTGATTGAGCATGGCGTCGGCGCACCCCACGGCGACCAAATCGCTGACGGCCTGGACGGCGGTTGCGCCACAGGATTCATTCAGCATTTGCAGGGCGGCCTTCGCGCCGTCCTCCACGGTGCTGCCGGCCTGAAAGACAAGCCGGTCGTCGACATCCAGGCCCGCCTCCCGCAACGCGCGCCGGTAACCCTCGAATCGTTCTTGCGACCAGGGTGCGGCGAGCGGTCCGGCCAGGAAGGCGATCCGCTTGTGACCCAGTTTCAGCAGATGCTGGGTGGCGGCGTAACTGGCGTTCAAATCATCCACCTGCACGCTGACAAACTGGCTGCAAAACTTCGCCGCCGGGCCAAGCAGCACCGTGGGGGTTCCGCGCGTTTTGAGTTCCTGATAAATGTGGGCTTCGGGGTCAATGCGGTACACCGGCGAAACGAAAAGTCCGTCCACCCGCCGCGACAACAGCCTGCGGATGCAGTTTTCTTCGCGCTCGACATTGTTCAGCGTATGCACGAAGAGGAGGTCGTAGCCGAGTTCATGCGCCCGTTCCTCGATCGCCAGCACCACCCGGGCGAATATCGGATCGGTCATGGACGAAATGAGCAGCCCGAAGATTTTGGTGGTTCGGGTGCGGAGGCCCTGCGCGGTGGAATCGGGCACGTAGCCCATTTGCTGGGCGAGCAGTTTAAGCCGGGCTTTGGTTGCCACCGACACATCAGGCTCATCCCGCAATGCCTTGGAGACGGTCATCACGGAGACACTCGCTCGTTCGGCGATATCTTTTAATCGGACCATAATGTGAAGTTTATCAGCCACGGCGAGTTAGAGGTTGGCGCCGCGCCAGTGCAATTTGGCGCGGAGCGTTTCAAAAAACGAGCTGCCTTCCAGGTGCATGAGCCGGACAGACTGACGACTGCGGCGGATCGTAATCCGGTCGCCGCCCGACAATTCGGTGACCATCTGGCCGTCCGCGCTCAGGATGGTTTCCGGCTTCGAATTGAGCACGTTGACGCAGATGGTCGAAGCCAGCGGCAGGATCAGCGAGCGGTTGGAAAGCGTGTGCGGACAAACTGGCGTCAACTGGAAGACCTCGGCAGTCGGAAATACCACGGCACCGCCCGCCGCCAGCGAATACGCGGTCGAGCCCGTCGGCGAGCTGACGATCAGGCCGTCGCACCGGTAACGCGTCAGGGGTTCGTCGTCCACGCTCACATGGAGCTCGATCAGTCGCGAGGCGGTCCCGCGGCTGATGACCAGGTCATTGAGAGCGCTTTGCTGGATCAGCCTTCCCTTGCAGCAGGCGTGCGCTTCGATCAAGGTGCGGTGTTCGAACTTGAACTCGCCGTTCCAGATGCGTTGCAGCGCGCGGGGCAGATTGGCCGATGACACGGCGGTCAGGAACCCAAGCCCGCCAATGTTAATGCCGAGAATCGGGGTTTGCGACCCGGCGATTTCGCGGGAAACACGCAGCATGGTGCCGTCGCCTCCAAACACCAGCAGCAAATCCACCTCCCGGGCCAACGCCGCTGCGTCCGGCCCGCTCTGCCGCAGGCGAACAATCCGCGCGGTCTCGGAGTCGCAGAAGACCTGCCGGCCCGCGGCGCGCACCAGTCGGGCGGCTTTGCTCACGGCCTCGGCGCAAGGAGCTTTCTCGAAGTTCCCGATCAAACCCACGCGCTTGATTTTGTCAGCTAGTTTTTTCAATCAGCACCAGAAATTCTTTGTTACCCGCGGGCCCGAGCAAGGGAGACTCGGTGAGCTGGCGCCAGGCCACGCCGGGGATTTGGGCGACGAACTCTTCCAACTCGCGCAACACGCGCTGATGCACCGCCGGATCGGTGATCACGCCTTTGCCCTTGTCGGCCTCGACTTTGCCGGCTTCGAACTGCGGTTTGATCAACGCGATGATCTTACCCGACGGGCGCAACAAAGCAACGGCGGGCGGCAGGATTTTGCGGAGCGAAATGAAGGAGCAATCAATGACGGCCAGGTCCACGGGGAGGAACGGTTGCGGAAAATGAGCGGCTGTCAGCAGGCGGGCGTTGGTTTTCTCCATGACCACCACGCGCTTTTCGCGCCGCAGTTTCCAGGCCAGCTGGCCCTGGCCGACATCCACGGCATACACTTTGGCGGCGCCGCGCTGCAAAAGGCAGTCGGTGAAACCACCGGTCGAGGCGCCCAGATCGACAACGGTCAGGCCCGCGACGTCCAGCGCAAATTGATTCAGCGCGTGCTCCAGTTTGTGACCGCCGCGGCTGACGTATTTTTCCGGCGCGGCGAGCCGGAGCAGATCGGTCGGTTTGATGGAATCGCTCGGTTTGCGGGCGGGCTGGCCGTTGATGGTGACGGAGCCGGCCATGATGGCGCGTTTGGCGATTTCGCGGCTGTCGCACATTCCGCGCTCGACTAATACGTGATCCAGACGGCTCATGAGACAAATCTGACGAAACGTTTCCGACTTTTCCGCAACGGTCGCGGCACAATCAGCCGGGTGCGTTTACGGAATGCATCCGTGCCTGGGTTTCGCGGAAGCTATGAAGAAACAGGGCGTTATCGGCTATGGCCTTCTCGATCAGTTGCTTGATCAGGAACAACTCGGAGCTGTTGATGACCGCATGCACGCTTTGTTGGAAGGCCTGCAAAGGCGTGAACGTTTGGAACGAGTCCCCGAACAGAACGATGGTCGCATGGCGGCGCTGAGACATGGGCATGGTTTGCAGCGACTTGAGCGTCAGGTTTTCATTGATGTTGTTGGCCGCGAAGAGCTCCTCAACGATGACCACCTGGTATTGGATTTGGCTGAAGCGCACGAGAAAATCGCCGTGCGTGGCCGCCGTATGGACCTTGTAGCCGAGTTCGATCAAAGCCGTCCGCGCCGCTTCCAGCCATTCCGGTGTCGAAAAAGCCAGCAGCGCAGGTTTGTCCGAGGTGCTGATAAATTCAAACCTGTCAGCCATAATTTATTTAAGTTTGAGCGAGGCCGGCATCGCGGGCGCGCTCGATTTTGCGATTTCCTGACCCGCCTTCATCCGCAGGGAAGCGATTGAGGTGGTGCATTCACCGCGCGACTTCTTGATGTTATCGATGCCCCGGGTGACCGGTCCGCGTTTGGTGCAGTAAAGGAGGGCGGTTTCCTCGCTGATGGTTCCTCCTTCGTAAGCTTCAAGGGTTGAAAAATCAAAAGTGCGCCAACCGAACGGCTCGCTGGCATCGATGATTTCATAAAAGCTCTTCCCTTCGCTTTCGCCCAGGCGGACGGTTTCCTGTGTGCGCAGGTTTGAGCCCATGATTTCCAGCAGGGCGAATCGGCCGCCGCCTTCTTTGGGCACAAGCCTTTGGCTGACCACCCAACGCAGCGTGTCGGCCAGGCGGGCCCGAATCTGCTCCTGCTCGTCCGATTCGAACATGCCGAGGATGCGGTTGATGGTTTGGCCGGCATCGATCGTATGCAGGGTGCTGAGCACCAGATGGCCGGTTTCGGCGG
>CAZFOA010000149.1:0-9337 GCA_964520205.1 uncultured Verrucomicrobiota bacterium
CCGCGCTCCCCTGCGTGAAATGCTGTGTAGCGGCTATGGTTTTGTTTGAAACGCTCTTAGAGAAATTTCCGGAGGAGGTCGGCGTCCCCATCGGTTACCAGCAGGTAGGTTTTGTCGCCCAGGCTCCAACTTGCGGTAATGGCCCGATTCACCGGCGTGATGAACGGCGAACCGGCGATGGGTGCGCCCAAAACCGAGGTGCGGTTGATGACAAAAAGCCAGAGATCACTCTTCTCGCCCGGCGCCAGCGGTTTGCCCGAGCGAAAACAGATCATTGAGACCTTCGCCCCTTGCCAGGTCTTGATGGCGCAACCGGTCAACAGGGTTTGCCGCAACGGCGCGGTCAGCGCGTAGTCGGCCGGCGCTCCATTGCGCGCCAGGTAAGCCCGGATTTGCGCCGGGTCGTTCGTCTCCATGTCCATGGAGTAGCCGCGCAGAGCGGTGCCGGTCATTTGTTCCTGGTAGATCCCATAACCGGGTGCCTCGCGGGGCGTCGGCCATCGGGACGTGATTATCCCGGTTAGCACTGCAATGACCGCCACCACCGCGAGGACAGCTGGCCGCCGCCACACCGGGGTTGTGTGGATTTTTCGTTCGGCGAGAATTTGCTCTTTCAGGCCTTCGGGAACGGGCACCTGCCTGAACCGGGCGCGCAGCGCGGCATAGCAGTCGCAATGCGCGTCGAACCAGCGTTTCAATTCCGGATCGTGTTCGCAAAACCGCAGCGCCTCCGCAAAGTCGGGGTCCGCCGCATCCGCCGTTCCCGGGCGGTATATTGCCAGAATCTCTTTTGCCTGTTGCTGGTTCATTCTATCGTCGATTTCGCCGCGTCGCCGCCGGCGATGATTTTCTGAAGTTGGCCGATGCCGCGCGCCATGCGCGATTTGACGGTTCCCAGGGGAATCCCGAGGATGTCGGCGATCTCTTTGTACGAACAATCCTCCAGATAAAAGAGCGCGACCGGCGCCTGGTAGACCTCGTCCACCCGGGCCAGTGCTTCGATCACTTGCGCTGAATCCAATCGGTTGACCAGGGAGGGTGACAGGGCCGGGAGTTCGGGTGAAACTTCGCTCAATTCATAGTGGGGAAAGCGCGTTTGTTTCCGGCGGCCCTCAAGAAAGGCGCGGTGCAACGTCGTAAACAACCAGGTCTTCACTTTCGATACATCCCGCAACTGATGCCCTTTGGTCGCCCAGACATAAAACGTCTGCTGGGTGAGATCGCAAGCATCGGCTTCCGTCCGCGTCAGGCTGAAGGCAAACTGATAGAGCGGCTCGTAATACTGAGCCACGATGCTTTCAAAATCTACGCCTGAGGCCATAAAGCGGCATCAACAGTAGGAGTTGCCGGCACATATAATGTTCCCCAACCATTCATTCTCGATTCATCGGCCGCAGTTTGCGGAAGGCTGAGCCGGGAAGACCAGCCGAAAATGTTCTCGAGCGGGGGAACAATTTGTCCGCCCGTTCATCACAAAGGTAACGAGGGAGCGGCGGTTCCCTCCACCGGAGAGGCGCAATTGAGAAAGCCAAATTCAACCGAGATGCTTAATGGAAATCCCACCCGCCTCGGCGCCGGCCGCCGCGGATCGAAATTGAATGTCTGGCTCGACGGCCGCGCCGGGTCTCGCCGGCCGTTGCCGCACTCTTGCCGCGAACCGTCCGGTTGCAGTGCCAGGCAGCCCATCGCATTCGCCCGCCGGTCTGCCGGTTTTAACCAGCCCCGGGCGGAGCAGTGGCGGATGCCGGTGTCCCGCTGGGTGATTCGATTCTGGCATCAGCCCATCCACACATCGTGAATATCACGTGCGGACAGGTTTGTCCTTGCAACCTTGACTGACCATGATGCGGCCCCGTGACATGCTCGCAAGCGTCCTGGTGCTCGGCGGGTTGATTCTATCGCGCGCGGCGCTGGCCGGGCCGCTTTCGCCGTCAGGCCAGCCGGCAACCACTGCGCGGAGCTTCTTCGTCAGAGGAGTGGTGAAGCAACTCGATGCCGACGGAGAAACCGTGGTCATCCGGCACGAAGCGGTTTCCGGCTACATGGAGGCCATGACCATGGGCTTCAAGACATCGGAGAAATCACGGCTGAAAGAACTGCGGCCGGGCGATGAAATCTCGTTTCGGCTCCGGGTGACCGAGACGGAAAGCTGGATCGACGAGATCGTCCGGGTCGGAACCGCCCCGTTGCCGGAGGAAAAGGCGCCGGCCAGCCCGCCGGCCAGGCCGGTTCCGGCCGTTCAACCGGAACATCCGCTGCTCGATTTCAAGTTCACCAACGAACTCGGACAAGCCGTCTCTTTGCGCGATTTTCGGGGGCAGGCGCTCGCCATTACATTTTTCTTCACCCGCTGCCCGATTCCCGACTACTGCCCGCGGCTGTCAAAGAATTTTCAGGAAGCGTCGCAAAAGCTCGCTTCCCTGCCGGGCGCGCCCACCAACTGGCATTTCCTTTCGGTTTCATTCGATCCAGAGTTTGACACTCCGCCTGCGTTGAAGGCTTACGGCGAAAGGTTTCATTCCGATCCGGCCCGCTGGAGTTTTCTGACCGGGCCCAGGGAGCAGATCAATGAACTGGCGCGGCTCTCGGGAGTGGAGGTGAATGGCGAAGCGGGCCTGTTCAACCACAATTTCCGCACGCTCGTCATCGATGCCGCGGGCGGGCTGCAGGCGACCTATCCATTTGGCGGTGACCTCTCGGACCCCATCGTCACCGAGATGATCAAGGCCTGCGCGGCGACCAACCACTCCGCCGCGCGCGGCCCGGTCGGCGGATCGACGCCGGCAGCGCCGCAGATCGTTTCGAACCAGGACGTGAAGCCGGACCGGCGCTGATTCTCATGGCATTGGGCCGCGGCAATTGTCAGTGAAATTAAAGCCAACAGCGGTAGCAGCTGCAGTTTGTAGCGCCGCATCCGGCGCGGCGCTGTTCTTGAATTCGTGTTCCACCCTTCCGCCAACCGTTCTGGACCCCCCTGAAATCCCGGGCGCACATTACGTCGGCAACCGGGCATGTCAGGATTGCCACGCAAACCAGGTGCGTTCCTTCCCCGCGAGTCCGCACGCCCGCATCCACCTTGACGGCGCGGCCGCGGCGGGCCAAAGCGGGTGCGAATCCTGTCACGGCCCCGGCAGCTTGCATGTCCAGGCCGGCGGCGGTCGCGGCAAATTCATTGTGAACCCCGGCCGGGATCCCGCCGCGTGTTTCCAATGCCACGCCGAAATCCAGGCGGAATTCAACATGCCGCAGCATCACCCGGTGATTGAAGGCCGCATGAATTGTGGGCAATGCCACGACCCGCACGGGGGCGATATTCTTAAACCGGCCGGCGGACTGGCGATGGCGCGGCTCAACGAAAGCTGTGCCGGGTGTCATCGCGAGCAAACGCGGCCGGTGGTGTACGAGCATGAAGCCTTGCGCGAAGGCTGCACCACCTGCCACAACGCGCACGGCTCCATCAACCGGAAAATGCTCGTCGATGCCGACTCGAACCTTTGCCTGCGCTGCCATGCACAGAATCCGGTCGGGAACGGAACGATCAACCTCGGGGGCGTTGATCATACGGCTTTTGTCAGCCGGGCGACCTGCTGGGCTTCGGGCTGCCACACCGCAGTCCATGGTTCAAACGTTGATCCCTGGTTGAGATTCTGAATTTATGCGTGGCGAGTGAACCCCCGAATGAAACCCAGGATTTCCCATCAATCCGTGTGTCCCTCCTGGCTTTCTGACGGATCACCCGCCACGCGAATTGTTTCCTGGAGCCTCGGAATCCTGCCGCTGGCCCTGACGGCTGTGGCCGCGGCGGCGGATTTGGACACCCACAAACTCCCCGCCGCCGCCGCAATCCAGGTGGATTATGACCGCGATATCCGCCCGATTTTTGAACAGTCCTGTCTGCGTTGCCATGGCCTGGAAAAACCGAAGAGCCATTTTCGCCTCACCAGCCGCGGGACGGCGCTCAAAGGCGGCGACAACAACACGGACGATATTATTCCCGGCGACGGCGGGCGCAGCCGCCTGATTCAGTACGTGGCCGGGATGGTGGCAGACACGCCGATGCCGCCGCCGGGAAAAGCCCAGCCACTCACGTCCGCGCAAGTCGGCCTGCTGCGGGCCTGGATCGACCAGGGCGCGGCCTGGACTGCGGCGAATCCATTTCCTCAATCCTCCGTTTCGGTTTCGCCCGGCTTGCGCTGGGTGGGCGTTCACGGCGACACGTCAAAATTCCGCGAAGTGGAAGGGATCAAACCCGGGTGGGGCGGCGGACTGGAACATTTCATCCTGGAAGGACAGGACACGCCCGATACTAAATTATCCGTCGAAGGGAAGGTTCTGGCGCCGGAAGACGATTTGGAGTTGAAACTCAACTGGACGAAAACGGATGGCGGATTCATGCGCGCCGGATTCGATCGTTGGCGGAAGTATTATGACGACACGGGGGGGTTCGCCCCGTCGCTGCCGACCCATTCATTCAGCCTGAACCGGGACTTGTTCCTGGACCATGGGCGCGCCTGGTTTGATTTCGGATTGGCATTGCCGAACCGGCCGCAGATTGTCCTCGGCTACGAATACCAGTTCAAACAGGGTGATGAAGCGACCCTGCAATGGGGAGCCGCGGGGACTTCCGGCGCCACGACCAACAACATCGTTCCGGCCGCCAAGCACATCGATGAACACACGCATATTCTCAAACTGGATGTGAGCCACGAGATCGGCGGTTGGCGGCTGGAGGACAATGCGCGGGTGGAGTTTTACCACCTGGAAACGAGCCGCACGAACGGGTGGCCGGACCTTTCGCCGCTTTTTGCTTCCGCGCCCGACACCATCGCGAGCGTTGCGGAAACGGAGCGCCACACCCAGGGCGCGAACACCTTCAGCGTCAATAAGCAACTAACCGACTGGCTGTCGGTCTCCAGCGGCTATTTATATTCACGCCTCGACGGAAGCGCGTCCGTCAACCAGAACACCCTGGACAGCTCCGGGAATCCGGTCATCGGGGATCAATGGTCGGCCGGTGACGTCTCGTTGAAAAGGGAATCGCAGGTGGTCAGTTTCGGCAGCCTGATGGGCCCGTGGAATGGGCTGTTCCTGTCAGCCGGAATCCAGGGCGAATGGACTCACCAGGAAAGCTCGGGGCTTGAATCGTCGCTGTTTGGCACCCCGGCCAGTCCGGACCCGGCCAATTCAGCCATGACCAATGCGACCGGCCGATACGACGTCGCCAGTGCCCGGGAGAATTTTTCCCTGCGCTACACAGGAATTCCGTGGACGGTGGCATTCGCCGAAGCGCGGTTGCGGCAGGAAAGCTTCCAGCGCTTCGAGGAAGGATTCCTGGAATCTCCGACCCTGACTTCGCAATTGCTCACCAACACCACGGACGCGGACATCGAGTCGGAGGAATATCGCGTCGGGTTCAACACGTCGCCCTGGCAGCGGCTTTCCCTCGGCGCCAATTTCAAGCAGAGCTTTAAACACACCGGCTATTCGAGCACCAATACGGTGCTGGGCGCTTATCCGGGTTTCCTGCAATGGCGTGACATCGATGAAAACCAGGTTGAAGCGCGGCTGGTATATCGCGCAACCGGCTGGTTGAAGACGTCCTTTAGTTTTCAATGGAGGAAAACCGATTTCGACAGCGCCACCGTTGTCATTCCCGGGTTCACCGGCGGTTCCATCGAAGGGGGTGTTGAGCAGGCGCATGTTTACAGCGTCAATGCCGTGCTCACGCCCTTTCGCCGGTTGTATTGGTCGAGTCTGTTTACCTATTCCGACACGCGCACCACAACGGCGTTCGACGGGACCGCCGGCGTGGTGCCCTGGCAGGGCCACGTTTACAGCGTGTTGTCGAGCGCCACGTTCGCTTTGAACCGGAAAACGGATTTGAAGGCGACGGCTCTTTTTTCCCGCTCGGTTTACGGGCAGAACAATCAGAGCTCCGGCCTGCCCCTGGGTGTGAATTACGAACGCGAGGGTTTCCAGGTGGGGGTCACGCGGCGCTTTCCCAAAAACCTTGTGGCAACCGTCGCGTATGGCTTCTCACGATATCACGAGCCGACTTCCGGCGATGTGAATGATTTCACCGCCAATACGGTCTTCACCAGCCTCACCATTCCCTGGCCTTGATTCGGCCGCGCGCCGCTCAAATCATTCGGTCGCCGGGAACAAATTCGCTTCGTGGGCATCTTACACAAAACCAGCACTGCTATGAAAAACATCACATCAAAATTGTCATTTCTGCTCGCCGGTATTTTACTGTCCTCGTTCAATGGTGCGAAAGCCAATGATTTTACGGTTGTTATGGGGCCGACTGCCCTTGCTTTCAATCCCTCAACGCTCACCATCAATCAGGGAGATACCATCACCTGGACCAACGCTGCCGCGTTTGTAACCCATACCACGACGAGCGGAATCGTCATTACCAATGTCGAGCATCCCGATTCGCTCTGGAACAACACGAATCCGCATAACACCACGTTCACTGTCAATTTCACCGGATACGCCCCGAAAACTTATCCCTATTTTTGCGTGTTCCATGCCACGCTCGGCATGGTCGGGTTTGTCACCGTCAACGGGACGGTCCAGCCGCCCACGCTTGCCAATTCCGCCTTCGGCAACAGCCAGTTCCAACTCTCCATCAACGGGCTGATCGGACAAACCAATGTCATCGAGACCTCCCCGGACCTTTTCAGTTGGTCTCCCGTCAGCACCAACATGGCTCTGTCCAGCAGTTTTAATGTGACGAACCTCCCCGCCGCCGGCGACCTCGGCTTTTATCGCGTGCGCCTCGTGCCTTGAGGCCGACAAACGGAGGGTGACAACCCGCCGGGTATTTCCTTACGATGGCGCGCGTTTGAATGAGCGCATCATCCGATTCGATCCATCTGCTTGTCGCCACGCGCAACGCGCATAAAGTCGTCGAGATCCGCGCTATTCTTGGCGAGAGCCTGAGTTACTTGACCTTGGTTGATTTTCCCGGCGCACCGGAGGTTGTCGAGGACGCCGACACCTTCGCCGGCAATGCAGCAAAAAAAGCGCTGGAACTGGCCCGGTGGCTTGCCGGAATTCCACGCTCCACGCTCCACGCTCCACGCTCTTTCGTGCTTGCCGACGATTCCGGCCTGGAAGTGGACGCGTTGAACGGCGCACCCGGTGTCCACTCCGCCCGCTTCGCGGCTCGCGACGCGGGAAAACCGGGCAACTCGCCGGACGCGGAGAACAATGCCAAACTTCTGGGTGTGCTGGCCAGGGTTCCGCTGGAGAAGCGCTCCGCGCGCTTTCGGTGCGCGATCGCGCTGACGCCGGTTCTCTTGAAGCCGATCCGAAACGCCTCTCCGGTCTGCTCCGCCGACGAGTTCGAGATGCAGACCGAACGGTTTGAAGGCGCCTGCGAAGGCCGGATCGATTTCGCGCCGCGAGGCCGGGGCGGGTTCGGTTACGATCCGTTGTTCATTCCCGACGGCTTCGAGCAGACCTTTGCCGAACTGGGCGAGGAGGTGAAAAACCGATTGAGCCATCGCGCCAAGGCCCTGGCGAAATTGAAATGCTGGCTCGACTCCAGATTCCCGGTCAGTAAGTGACCCGGACCCGGTAGAATCGTTTCGGATCTGCCGCGGCATCCACCACCGCCATCCTGGCGCCGGTGCCGTTTGTGGTCGCAAGCGTGTTCCAGACCGGAGGCAGGTTCGTCGTGAATTCGACGATGTTTGTCAACCCCGCCGCGCTGTTCCAGGAAATCTGCCGCCCTCCGCCCGTCGCCGGCTGAATCGACACCTGCAGCAGGGAAATGTCCATGAAAACAAAGTTGGTATCGATGGTGGAATTGATGGTGCCATAGAGCAGCGGCAGAGTGTCAAATGGCGGCCCGTACAACTGGTACAGAAGGACGTTCGTCGTGCCGGCGGGCAGCACGGGCCAGGGAAAAGTCCAGTAGGGGAATGTGTTGAAAAGATTCAGCACGTTGGTGCCGGCGATGACATGGCCGAAAACGACGAAGAGATTGTTGGTGTCGGGCGCGTCGAGACCGGTGTTGTTGGCGAGGTTGAAATACCATTGGGACGTTGCGGAATTGGTATCGCCGCCCAGTTTCGCCATCGCAATCGTGCCGTAAATATTGCTGTAACGTTGTCCCACACCGAATTCATTGGTGATCGGCGGATAAGTCGGGATTGCGATCTGTGTCCAGTTGGTGGTTCCGTAATTGGTTATGGTGAATCCGCCGCCTTGAATCACAAAGCCCGGCACGAGTCTGTGCGCGAACTCATTCTGGTAACGCCCGCTTTGAAGGTACTGCAGGAAGTTGTGCACCGTCACCGGCTTGTCGTTGTCGTAAAGCTCCACCTCGATATTGCCAAGAGCGGTGCGGAATTGAACCAGCGTGCCGGCAAGGGTGGAATTCAACGAGCACAAAACCGCGATCAAACAGCATGCGGTCCGCAGGAACAACATAGCCTGAAAGATACCGAATTTTGGGCCGATTTCAAGCTTTTAGTGGGGGATGCGCAACTGGCAATGCACCAAACCGTTGCTCGCAATCATCCGGAATCGATGCGGACCGCGGATTGGCTCGCGCCAGAATTTTCCTCCGGCGCATTCGAGAATCAAACCGCCGGCGGCGATGTCCCAAATGTTGATTCCGCGCTCGATGTAGGCATCGAACCGGCCCGTGGCCACATACGCCAGCGCCAGTGCCGCCGATCCCATCATGCGGATTTTCCGGACCCGCCGCGCCAGCCAAAGGAAATAGGGCAGGGCGCATTCCAGGCTCTCGCGGCTTTTGGCAAAACCGATGGACACAATGCATTCCGCCAGTTTGCGGCGCCGGCTGACGTGAATCACTTTGCCGTTCAACTGCGCCGCCCGCCCCCGAACCGCCGTCCACAGTTCGTCGGTGAACGGGTCGTAAACAACGCCTAGAACTGTTGAGGGTTCAGGGTTGAGGGTTGAGCGCCGGTTTCTCCGACTTTGCACCTTGGACTTTGGACCTTGGACATTGGACCCCGATCCTTGGACCTGCAAGGCGATCGAAACACAGGCATGCGGGATGCCGGACGCATAATTCACGGTGCCGTCGATCGGATCGACCACCCAACGAAATGCCGCGTCAACCGGGCCGGAGACGCCCTCCTCACCCAGCAACGCAATTTTCGGGAAAGCCGCGTGCAGTTTCCGCTCGATCAGTTTCTGGCAACGCACGTCGAGTTCGAGTTTGATGTCATGCGAGGTTTCGGCGTTCACCTTCTTAACTCGGCGCAAGTTTTGGCGCATGAGTTTTCCGGCGGCCTTGGCGGCGTCCACTGCGGCGTTTAGCGCCGGGTTGATGGCAAAGCTTTTCATGATG
>CAZFOA010000150.1:0-9248 GCA_964520205.1 uncultured Verrucomicrobiota bacterium
GTCAGACCAGCTCGGGCTCCTCGATTTCCCGCGGAGGCTGGAACAGGGGCATGCCGTCGGGGGCTTCGGGATACTCGAAGATTTTGCCTTCGTAATTGCGGAGCACGATGCGGTCGGCGTTGCGGCTGAGCACGTATTCCGGGCTGACCGGCACTTTGCCGCCGCCGCCCGGCGCGTCGATCACGTAGGCTGGCACGGCATAACCGGTGGTGTGGCCGCGCAATTGGTCCATGATTTCGATCCCTTTGCGGACGCTGCTTCGCAGGTGCGCCGAGCCGGCAATCAGATCGCATTGGTAGATATAATACGGTTTGACCCGGCACATGAGCAGTTTCTGCAAGTGCGCTTTCATGATCGTGGCATCGTCATTGACCTCGCGCAGCAGCACGGACTGGTTCCCGAGCGGAATACCGGCGTCGGCCAGGCGGCCCAGGGCCTCGCGAACTTCCGTTGTCAGTTCCCGCGGGTGATTGGAGTGAATGCTGACGAACAGCGGATGGAATTGTTTCAACATCGCGGCCAACCCGGAAGTGATGCGCTGCGGGAGGAAAACCGGGATGCGGGTGCCGATGCGGAGGAATTCCACATGCGGAATCGATCGCAACCGGCTCAGAAGATATTCGAGTTTTTCATCGCTGAACAGCAGTGGATCCCCGCCGCTGAGCAGAACGTCGCGGATGGCCGGGTGGTTTTTGATGTAAGCGATCTGATCGTCGAACCGCGGGTGGAAATCATAGCCGCTGGCGTTGCTGACAAGCCGCGAACGGGTGCAGTAACGGCAATACGAGGCGCAGCGGTCCGTCACGAGAAACAACACGCGATCCGGGTAACGATGCACCAAACCCGGCACCGGCGAGTGCGAATCCTCGCCGCAGGGATCGGACATTTCCCAGGGCGCCGTGCGGGTTTCCTCGATGCGCGGGATGACCTGCCGGCGGATCGGGCAGTTTTCATCCGCCGGGTCGATCAGGTTAAAGAAATAAGGGGTGATCGCCAGTGCCAGCTTCTGATTGGCCAATTGCGTCCCGGCGGTCTCCTCCGGCGTCAGCGTCGGCATCAGCCGTTGCAGTTGCTCGAGGGTGGTGATGCGGTGTTTGAGCTGCCACTGCCATTCATTCCAATCGGAATCGGAAACATCACTCCAAAAACCGCGCCCGGCGGAGCGGAACGCCTTTAAGGAGTCCAAAGGGCTGCACCCTGGCGGCTCCTTGCCGTTTTCCCTCGAAGTATCGCTTTGCATCAATGAGATTTGGTTAGCGCACTATAATTGTGATCGGAAACCTGTCAAGTAAACCGCCAGGAAGGTAGTGGTGCTTCTTGTGCAACTTTCGGTGGGGCCCTACCGACGAGCCGGCCCTGGCGCGCCGAAGCATAGCGAAGGCGGCTCGTCAGTAGCCTCGCCCCGCCAAACTGATTCACCACCTCTCAACGGAGCTGCAGAAGCCGCGCAACCAGCTGGACCTCTTTTATTTGTATGAAATGATTATTGTGGAACCGCGCCGGAACCGGGCTGGGTTGCCGAAGTCGCCGCGGCCGGGGTTGTGGGACGCAGTGCTTCCCGCCGTGCGTCCAGGGCGTCCAGTTGATTCACGGTGTCTGCCACCAAACGGTCGGAAACCGTGCCGGTTGGATTTCGCTTTTGCAGATAAATCTGGATCGCGCGGCGGTAGTCATCCACCAGCGGTGCCATCTCGATTGCGGCGCGCGGACGCAGCAGGTCAAGTTCAAGCAGCTTGCGCTGGAGCAAGGGGATTTGTTGCGCGCCTTCCCATTCGCGAAGAATGGTCTGCAAACTTGCCTCGGTGTGGAGGGGAAGTTCATCGTTGCCGGTGCGGACCTCGACCTGCGAACGGATGATTTCATCCAGCTTCCTCCAGCTTTCGTCCCGAGGCCACGCCTGCGTCAGGTCGCGTCCCGTAAACTGCACGGTCTGGAGCGCCCACCATTTTTCCACGTCCAACGGGGTCTGGAAATCAGCGTGGAAAGCGGCGAGGAAGGCGAGCTGCCAGTTGTAATAGCGGGGCAATCCTTCGAGCATGGCGCGGAGGCAAGCCTGGCCGTCCTTCAGGCCCAACAATTGGTTCACCAGAAGCTGCGCACTGCTGCGGTAAATCTCGCCGGCCTCACCGGTCAGTTGCCCGTCTCCCGGCCAGCTCAACTCTTCGAAGGTGAGCGACGGCTGGGCGCGCAGTTCCTTTTGGGCCCGTTCCAGGGGGTTCGACCAGCGCGCATCGCTCAGCAACAACGGGCTGATCGCCAGTCCGCGCCCGTTCCACAGGGGCGGGGTCAGAAGGAGTTCTCTTTCGCTCCCGGCACGCAGTTCCCGCGACAGTCCCTCGGCCAGCCACGCCGGGATTTCCGCCTGCCGGGCGTTGGCGCCGCGATTGGACATTTCCAGAAGCAACACCTGCACCAGGGCCCGCATAAAGCGGTTTCGCTCCAGCAGATTGGGCATTTCCAAACGGTAACGCCAGCCGTCCCCAAAGTTTTCGGAGACAACGGTGACCCATTCGTCGGCCGAGCGGGCCGGGTGAAGGTTTAGATAAATTCTGCCGCGCCACGGGGCTGTCGCGCCCAGTTTGAGCCACAATTTCTGCTTGATGCGCTCGCACGAAACCGCCAGCACTGCCGGTTCCAAAAGAATATAGTTCGTGTTCGCCGCCAGCACCGCGAGCGGCGGAGGCAAGGCGGCGGTTTCCGAGGCCCGGACGACAAACTGGCCTGAAGAGCTTTGCGCGGGGCCAAATCCACCCGGAACAAGCTGGGCTTCGGCGGCTCCTTGAAGAGCACAAACCAACACGATGGCGGCAATCGTTTTCATGCGCTGCCGGCACCCGCCGGCCCGCGATCAGGTCTTGGTGGCGGCGGGCTTGGCGGGTTTATTCTCGGCTTTCGCAGCAGGTTTATTGTCCGCCGCGGCAGCGGACTTGACTTCGCCGCCGGACGGTTTCGCTGCCGCCGAATCCTTTCTCGCTGCTTCCTTGTATTTGTCGCTGCGATGATCGGTGATATAGAACCCGCTGCCTTTGAAAATGAGCCCTGCGCCGGCGCTGATCATTTTCTTTACTTTGCCCCGGCCCCATTTCTTTCGGGCGCAAAGATTTTCGGGACAGATCTTCAACGGCTTGTCAGCGATGGGCTGAAATTTTTCAAATTCGTGCCCGCACTTCGAGCAGACATATTCATAAGTCGGCATTGGCGCTAACTTAATAATCACCGCCCCTCGCTGCGTCAAGGACCTACGCCGGCAAAATCGGCCTCGCGGCACGAATCGAGTTCACTGACCGGCGCGTCATCCGCCGATGCAACTCATGGAACGCGGCGGCTGGACGAAATCCGCCTCGCCGATGTGATGCCGCGCCTCCTTGTTCCAGACCACTTCCCTGAGCCAGTCCACCAGTGCCGGATCGGACGCGCCGGCGCGCAGCCGCGAGCGCAAATCGTGTTCGATCACGCTGAACAGGCAGGTGCGGATTTTGCCGTCGGCGGTGAGCCGGATGCGGTTGCAGTGACCGCAGAACGGCTCGCTCACCGGCGCAATAATCCCGACTTCGCCGTGACCGTCGGGGAACAGCCACCGTTTCGAAGTGGAAGACGGATTATCCGAAGTCGCAGGCCGCAGCTCCAGACGCTGCCGGAGCCGCTGCAGGATCTCACCGCCCGTCACCACCATTTCCTTCTGCCACGCCCGGGCGGAGTCGAGCGGCATGAATTCAATGAAACGCAGACTCAGGTTCCCTTCGCGCGCCCATTCCGCCAGCGCCTCAATTTCATGGTCGTTGATGCCCCGGATAACGACCGCATTGACTTTGACGGGCTGAAATCCCAGTTCCTGCGCCAACCGGATGCTGGTCAAAACCTCGTTCAAACCGTCGCGTCCGGTGATTTTTTTGAAATTGTCGCGGTCGAGCGAATCGAGGCTGAAGCTGACGCGGTGCAATCCGGCCTCGCGGAGCGCCCGCGCTTTTCGAGGAAACAGGAAACCGTTGGTGGTCATCGCCAGGTCGATGATGCCGGGGATTCCGGCGATGCGGGCAACGAGGTTTTCGATGTCCTGGCGCAACAGCGGTTCGCCGCCGGTGAGCCGGATTTTTTGGATGCCCAGACCGGCCGCCAGTCGCACGACGCGTTCGATTTCCTCGAAGCTGAGGAGATGGGACCGGGGCACCCACTGTTGCAGGATGGGGGCGGAATCGGGCATGTGCGCCCAGTGACCGCGATAAAAGTTTTGTGCCGCCTCGGTTTCCGGCAGGCAGTAGAGGCAGCGGAAATTGCAGCGGTCGGTAAGGCTCACCCGCAGGTCGCGCAACAGGCGCCCATGCGAATCAATCAGCGGACCGGCAAGGCTCATTTAACCGGCGGCGGATTTGTCGCGGAAGAGGGGTTGGCCGGCGGAGTTAAGACCTTCACGGTGCCATCCGCGCTGACTTCCACGTTCAAATCATAAGGGAGTGTCTTTGAAGGCCGATTGGTCGCGGTGGATTTCTGCATGAGTTGTTCCGCGCCTCTCTGGTCCACGCGGGCAAAAAGGCCCTGGCGAATCCATTCCAGCCGGCGCGAAATGCTCAACTCTTCCTTGAGCTTGGAGACTTGCGCCCTCAGGACGGTCAGGTCGTTAAACTGCCGCTCCAGTTCGACCTTCTCCGTGATCAGCCGCTGCAATTCCTTTTCCAGAAACGCCTTGTCTCCCTCCGATGCCGACAGCTTCTTCTGGGTATCCTCGATTTTCGCCGAGAGATTCGTGATGGCCGTGCTGAGATCAATCGCGCGCTGGTCCAGCGCCTGATTCTGCGTTTCCAAATCGTTGATTTTACTGTCGCGCTGAGCGATGCCGTCCTGGGCGGCTTTAAGCGAGGACTGGGTCTGATCGAGGTTGGACGAGACCTGGGTGTAGGCGTTGGTCAACGCACCGAACGCGTCCCGCTGACCTTTGAGATCGCCTTCCAGAGTGGTGTTGACCTGCCTTTGCTGGTCGAGGCTGGCGCTGGTTTCCACCCATTTGTTGGAATAGGTGCCGATGCTGATATCGGCGGTATTCTTCTGGTCGACCGCGTGCTTCTGGCTCCAGATCAGGGCGAGGACCAGGGCAACACAAACCAGAATCAAAACAATTGTTCCTGTCTGACTTTTCATAACGCGTCCAACATGACGTCAGCACACGGTTTTGGCAAGTGCCCATCTCCATCTTGAATATATCGCCGGCTGCCTTAGATTGCAGGCATGAAGATTCCGCGCGAAGCGCCGGTGCTCACGCTCCCGAATGCGACCTTGTTTCCCCAGGCGCTACTGCCCCTCTACATCTTTGAGCCGCGTTACCGGCGGATGCTGGCCGACGCCCTGCATTCGCACCGGATGGTCGCCGTGGCGATGCAGAGGCCGGGCAAGACCCGCGAATCGCCGTCTCCGGTGGCGGGGTTGGGATTGATCCGTGTCTCCGTGGGGCACCATGACGGCACATCGCACTTGATTCTGCAAGGGGTCATGCGGGTCGGGTTGGAGGAGACGGTGCGCTACAAACCTTATCGAATCCAGCGGATCCGATCGCTGCAGACGCCGCCGTGCGACAGCGTGGCGGCGGACGCCCTGCTGGCCAAAGTGCGCGAACTGTTGGAAGAACGGATCGGGTTGGGGTTGCCCTTTCCGCCTTTGCCCACGATGTCGCAGCCGTCTTCGAAGGAAATCCTGAAATATCTGGATTCCATCACGGACGTGGAACAAGCTGCGGATCTGGTTTCCTGCGCCGTATTGCCGGAAGCAGCCGAACGGCAGAGCATTCTGGAAACCATCGACGTCGAAGCGCGATTGCGGCGTCTCGTCCAGTTCCTGCTGGCGGGAATTCGCCGGCAGCAGAAAGGCGGCGGCCATGAATAATCCCCCATCCACCGCGCCGGAAGCGGGCGGCGCCAGCCGCGAGGAAACCTCGTCGGCCCTTTTCGCCCAAATGGTCCTCCAGCAAACGAACCTGGCGATGATGTTAATGGGCCGGTCGCGGCATCCGCAAAGCGGGCAGATCGTTCAGGACCTCGAAGGCGCAAGAATGTTCATCGACCAGCTCGAGATGATCGAGGTCAAGACGAAAGGCAACCTCAGCAAAGAAGAAGCGGGGCTGCTCCGGCAAAGCCTCACGGCTCTCCGCCTCGCTTTTGTCGAAGCGGTGGAATCGCCCGCTCCTGCGAAACCGGACCCGACCCCGCCGGCAGGACCCGTCCCGGAGGCGCCGGAGACCAAACCCAACCCCGAAACCGCCGCGGCCGAGTTGGAGTTGAAGAAGAAGTTTTCGAAGAAATACTGAAAGGAGCGCGCCCGGCACTGTCGGGCCGGTCCCGCAAAAAGGCCCGGCGGGTTCGCCGGGCCTGTGCGCAAGCAAGTGTCGGACGGAACTTACGGTTTCGCGGGCTGGGCCATGCCGGCCGGAGCCAGCGCGTCCATCGGCTTTAATTTTTCGTCCAGGATCTGCACGTCGGCTTCCTTCTTCAGCTTCTCGTTGTAGGCCGGAAATTGTTTCTGAATTTCCTGCTGCTGCAGGTATTCCTTGATGTCCGGGGAGGCTTTGGCGAACTCGACCTTTTTGGCCGGAATCTTTTCGTAAAGCTTGATGACATGATAGCCGTAAGAGGTCGTAACGACGTCGCTGACTTGATTGGTGTTCAAGGAGAAGGCCGCGGCTTCGAACTCGGGCATCATCTGTCCGCGAGGAAAGGTGTATTCGCCGCCGTTGTCTTTCGACCCCGGATCTTCGGAGTATTCCTTGGCCAATTTGGCGAAATCCTCGCCGGCGCGGGCGCGCTTCAAAAGGTCTTCGGCCGACTTCTTCTTGGCGGCCTTCTGCTCGTCCGTCAGCTCCGCGCCGGTGGCTTTGTCACGAGTGCCGATGAGAATATGCGCGGCCCGGACCTGTTCCGGCTGCTCGAATTTTGCGGGATTCTCGTCGTAAAACTTCCTGGTTTGCTCGTCCGTGACGGTGATTTTTAATTCGCGCTCCAGCACGAGGGGAAGCGTGGCACGTTCGGTGCCCTGTTTTTCCCATTCCTGGCGGGTCATGCCCATCAACCGCAACTGCGCGCCGAGCTTTTGATTGAATTCGTCGTCGGTCAGTTTCTGGGTGGTCTTGATCTTCTGCAAGTTCGCGTCAAACAGCTCCTTGCCCTTGGCTTTGTCCGCTTCCGTGGTTTTGGCCAGAAGCAGTTGCCGGGTGATGATCCCGTCGAGCACCTGCTGCTCCAGGTCAGGCGGGAGCATCCGCCCCTGAGCCGCCGCGCTCGACTTGATCCGCACCAGTTCTTCGTCCAATTGGTTGCGCGTGATGAGAATTCCCTTTCCTTTGGCAATCACGGCATTGGTAAAGAGATTGTCCGGGCCGGCCAGCCGCGCGGAGGCAGCGGCATTGGTCGGGCCTGCCGGCGCCAGGGGGGCACTCGCGGCCATGAGGGGCGCAGCCGCGCACAGCACGGCTAACAGTTTTATCGTTTCTTTCATAAAATCGCTCGTTGTAATCCGGTTCTATAATTTAACCACTTCTACGTTGCTGATGTCGGGATCTCTTCGGATTTCGTCCAAAACTTCACCCGGCGGGACGCTATCCAAATTCAGAACGGTCATGGCATGACCGCCGGCAGTATCGCGGCTCAAACTCATGCTGGCAATATTTACTTTATACTTCGCCAGCAGCGTGCCCAGGTAACCCACGATGCCGGGCCGGTCCCGGTTTCTCAAAAGAAGCACGACGCCAAACGGGACAATTTCCGTCGGCTGGCTGAACACGCGCACGATGCGCGGATTGTCGGGCGAACCGAAAAACGTGCCGCCGGCGGAGATCACCTTTTCCTGGCCGTCAAACGCTTGCACGTGAAGCCATTCATTGAAGGTCACCGGCTCGTTGGAGCGCTTCTCTTCGACCGTAAGCCCCAGGGTGGAGGCGATGCTGCGGACGTTGATGTTGTTCAGGTCCTTCACCGAGGCGCGCGACAAAAATCCCTGCAGGACGGCGCGGGTGATGGGATCGATGTTGGGCAATTCCTGTGCCTTGCCGCCGTACGTAATATGCAGCCGGTCCACCTGGGGCGGAGCCAATTGCGCCAGCAATTTGCCCAGTTTTTCGCCCAGCACCAGGTACGGCTTCACCTGCTCGTACGTTTTCGCGTCGAGATAGGGCAGGTTCACCGCGTTGCGCACCTCGCCGGTCAGCAGATAACCCGTGATCACCTCGGCCACTTCAACCCCGCACTTGTCCTGCGCTTCCTTCGTGCTCGCGCCCAGGTGCGGCGTCAGGACGATGCCGGGATGCTTCCGGAAAGGATGATCTTCGGGCAACGGTTCGACCGCGAACACGTCAATCGCCGCCGCCGCGACTTTGCCCGAATCCAACGCGGCAATCAGATCGTTCTCAACGATGATCTCGCCCCGGGCGCAATTCACGATGTAAACTTTTGGCTTCATCTTGGCGAAGGCCGCCGCGTTCAACATGCCGCGGGTCTGGTCCGTCACCGGCATGTGGATCGTGATGAAATCCGCGTCCCGATAAACCGCGTCGAGTTCGCCAACCAATTCCACCCCGAGCGCCTTCGCGCGGGCCTCGGTCAGAAAAGGATCATACGCCAATACCTTCATGCCAAAGGCCAGGGCGCGTTTGGCCACCTCGCCGCCAATTCGGCCCATGCCGAGCACGCCCAGCGTCTTGCCGTAAAGTTCAGTGCCTTGAAACTGCTTCTTATCCCACTTGCCCGCCGCCATCGAACCGTGCGCTTGCGGCACCTTGCGGGCCAGGCTCAAAATCATCGAGAACGACAGTTCCGCCGTGGAAATCGTGTTTCCGCCGGGCGTGTTCATGACCACCACGCCGCGTTGGGTCGCGGCTTCCACATCAATGTTGTCCACCCCGACGCCGGCGCGGCCCACGACGCGCAGTTGTGGCGCCGCCTCGAGCAGCTTGCGCGTCACTTTGGTTTCGGCGCGAACGATCATGGCCGTCACCTCGGGAACCAGCGGCAACAGCTCGGCTTCGGAAAGCCGCTTGGGCAGCACGGTCACCTGGAACTCCGGCCTTTGCTGCAACAGGGCAATTCCCTTGGGTGAGATCGGATCACAAACAAGCACTTTCATAAAATGGAAGGCGGAGTCTAGGCGAAGGCCCCGGGCAGGTCAAACCATGAAAAGAATAGGCAGTCGTACATTTTACAACTTTCGGTGGGGCGAGCGTCCTCGCGAGCCGGCTCGTCAGTAGCCTCGCCCCACCAAAACGTACCACCACC
>CAZFOA010000151.1:0-9233 GCA_964520205.1 uncultured Verrucomicrobiota bacterium
CGAGCAGCAGCGCCGCCATTTCCAGCGCGTGCGTGCAGGAGGTCGTCAGCAACGCGCGAGGGCAGCTCAGAAACTTTTCGATGTGCCGCGAGCATTCCTGCGAGATCGGGCCGTCGCCGGCAAATCGAAGGTTCCGGAACGCGCGCTCCAGGCCCGCAGTCTCGCGCCCGGTCAGGTAGGGTTTGTTGAATGGAATTTCCATCGCTCAAGCCGGCGGCGCGGCGGTGATCAAACGGCGGCAATCCGCCAACTCCACGTTCGCCAGGACATCCAGGATCGAAACCGCGTGCTCGAACGGCGCATGAAGCTGCGGGTATTCGGGATAACCTTCATAGCTCTTTATCGCAAGCCGGATTCCGGCCTGTTGGAAGAGCGATTCACCGCCGGCGAGGTACGCGCGCGCGCTGGGCCCGCTCAAATATTCTGTCGCGCCGATCTGCTGCAGCAACGAGATCAACCGCCCCACCCGGTCGCCGGCCAGGTCGAAATTTTTGGAATCCAGGAATCGCGTCGTGAAACCGAGCAACCGCGCGATTGTCTCCGTGCAGTGATGGTTCAACTCGCTTAAAAACGTCCAGATTCGCGCCCGGTAGAAATCGTGGAGCAACGGTTCAATCTGATGAAAGCAGCGCGCCGGGCGATAGCTGTGATACAACGTTTTGAAATGATCCTCCTGCCAGCGGGCTTCGGGCAACCGCACCTCGCTGATCTTCAACTTCACCGCGTCGCGGCGGACAGGAATGGTAAGCCACTGCACGCCATTCTTCGAGCAAATGCGGTTGCGGTTGCGCCAGTCGTTCTTGGTGTATTGCACCTCGTCGTAATACACAAACACGTCCGCATTCTGGATGAGGTCGAAATAACCCTTCCAGGGAATATAATTGGATTGAAGCACGACGGCGCGCATGATCATTCGAGTTCCAGCGGGTGCTCCAGCAGGCGCAGAGGATTGCCGATCGCCGAGACACCGTCCGGCACGTCGCGCGTCACGACACTTCCTATGCCGACGCGTGCATTCGCGCCGATGCGCCGGTTGTTGGCCACCACAACCCCCGAGCCCAGAAAAGCGGCCTCGCCAATCGTCACGTGGCCGGAAAGCACCACGCCGGGCGAGAGGTACGCAGCGTCACCCACGCGGCAATTGTGCGAAACCACGACGGAGTTGTTCAGCAGCCCGCCCTGGCCGAGTTCCACCTCCTCCCCAAGATTACACAGCGGGTAAACCAGGCAGCCATCACCCACTCGGCAGGTCGGATGCACTTGGCTGCTGGGATGCACGAAGGCAGGCGCACGGCGTCCGGCCGAACGCAATTGCTGGAGAATTTCCATCTTCCGCGGCAGATGCCGGTAGCCCAGGCCGACGTAAAAGTCGCAGTCGGCAAAACAGGAATCCAGAAAACTGTCGAAAGCGAAGCTGTTTTCGCCCCGCTGGCCGTGCAGGACGTCATCGAAAAACACGACCTGCTCCGCTCCGCGCACGGGAGCGATCAGGCCGAGGATTTGCCGGCCAAGCGCGCCGAAACCGATGATGCCGATTCTCTTCACTTGGTTGCGATGAAGCCGAGATACTTGAATAAATTCCGTGACACGGGCAGCGCCCGCTGCAGCCCGTCGTGGATGATGGCAGCTTGCCGGAACAGCTCGTCGCGGGGCGCCGTGCCGCTGTTGATGAGGAATCCCTCGCCCAAGAACCAGTGATAGTGGACCTCGACGCGGCTGAAGCCCGCTTCGAGGAGTTGCTTGCGCAGCGTTTCCTCCTTGAAACCGCCGGCGACATCTTTGCCGAACTCGGCATGGTTGAAGACCTCCCGTGACACGCCGAACTTCGCCTCAATTTCCTCGTCCTTGAAAGTGACCGCCTCGATCTCGCGCCGCACCAGCGGATGATAACCGCCGCCGCGCTCCAGCTTGTAAATTTCTTCCCAGAAATAAAAATTGGGATCGAGGTCGGCGTAGAATTTGCCTCCCGAGACCAGCGCGCGGCTGGCGGTGTGGAACGTGGGACCCAGTTCCGCCAGGTGATGCAGAAACGAATAGGCCGTGACCAGCTGAAACGCACCGGAGGCGGCCGGATACGTGCCGGTGTCGTGGTTCACCAATTCAACGCTCGCCGGGCCGGAGCGATCCACCCGCTCGAGCATGGCCGGCGTCACGTCGACGCCCACAATGCGCCGGACAAATGGCTTCGCGATTTTGATCATGAAACCCGTGCCACAGCCGAGATCGAGCAGACTTTCAGCGCGCGTCTCCTGGGCGAGGGCGGCCACGCGCCGCTCGATCCTGGCCACGTTCTCGGGCCTGAAATGCGGCTCACATTCCTGGTAATGCGCCGCGAGCTTCGAATGGACGGCGATATTTGCTTCGATGACTTTTTGCGTGAGAGGTGTGGACATGCGCTATTCGGCCTTCTGCTTGTATTTTCTTTGTTCCGGCGGCGCATAGTACTCGTCGTAGTTCGCGGGCACCTGCGCTTCGAAGCCGAGTTTTTGCCGCGCGACCGGCGAGAGTTTGTCAAGGTCGAGATGCGCCATGGCGCGGGGGATATCCAGCCGCTGTTTCATCCAGGGACGGCCCATGTTGATGGTGAGCGCATGGCGCCAGCGCTGGGACCGGTTGACGCCGCCGGCGTGCCAGGTGCGGGCGTTGAAAAACCAGACCGATCCGGCGGGCGCGAGCACGCGGCGGGCGGTGGCATAAAAGAATTTTTCCTCCGGCGGCTGCGCCTGCATGTGCGAGTTCGGCAGGTACCAGGTTGCCCCATTCTCCTCGGTGAAATCGTCCAGCAGAATGGTGGCGCCCATGTTCGTGACATAGGCTGGAATCATGCGCGGGCAGTCCACGTGAATGCGTCCGGAGTAGTTCACCGCGCTCGGCGGCATGGAGGATGATGTGTAGGCGTAAACCGTGCAGCCTTCGCCGAGAATGGCGTTGAAGGGACCGGTCAGGCGGGGGTTGTCGAAAAGGCTCCAAAACGCGCCGCCATAAAGGGAGCAGAGCAGGACCATGCCGTAGTCTTTGTAATCGCGCGTGCCGTGGTAACGCACCTCCCCTTCCATCGCTGCTTCCAGTTCACGTTTGGCCACCGCGATGAAATCGGGTTCCAGCACGCCCGGGACGATCACTGAACCGGTCGCGTCAAACTCACGGATGAATTCTTCCTGATTAAACATGGGGAGCACTTGTTTCAAGATTCACTGTATTGCGGATGATGTAGAGCGGGCGGTGCTGCACCTCGCGCAAAATGCGGCCGATATAGAGGCTTGCCAGGCCGACGACGCTCAATTGAACGCCGCCAAGAAAAACAATGACACAAACGGTGGAGGTGTAGCCAAGCTGCACGTCCGCGAAAAACAGTTTCTGAACCACCAGCGCCAGAGTCAGCAGGCAGCTGAAGAACACCACGGCGAAACCGAAGACGACGGTGATTCGCAAGGGGAGGTCGGAAAACGAAATAATGGCCTCCGCCGCCATGGTCAGCCGGCGGGTGAAGCTGTAGCTCGATTTGCCTCGTTGCCGCTCCCGATGCGTAATATTGACGTAGCCGCGCTTGAAACCGAGCCAACTCTCCAAACCCGGCAAATAGCGGCTGCTCTCGCACAGTGAATTGTAGGCCGTCAAGAAACGGCGGTTCATCACGCGCAACGTCGCAATGTTGAGCGGCACCTCATAACCGGTCAGCTTGTTCAATACAATGCCGAACAACCGCGACGTCCAACTGTCCGCAGCAGCGCCGGCGCGACGCTTGCGCACGCCAAAAATAATGTCGCAGTCCGTGCTCTCAATTTCACGCAGCAACGGCGGAATCTGGTCAGGATGCTCCTGCATATCCACATTGAGCATGCCGACGAATTGGCCGCTCGCATGGCGGTAGCCGCAGGAGAGCGCGATGTGCTGGCCAAAATTGCGGCTGAAATTGATCACGCGCACGAAGGGGAAGCGCGCCGCAAGTTGCGCCAGCGTTTCTGCCGAGTCGTCGCGGCTGCCATCATTCACAAAAATCAACTCCACGTGCGGCGTGATATCAAGCGCGCCCAGGTGTTGCCGGAAAACTTCGGAATACTCCCGGCAGAATTCCTCCGCGAGGTAGGCGTCATTGTAAATTGGAACGATAAAAGAATATTTAACCATAGTTCCGCCGACTGCACCCACTGGTGACAATGGAAAGTTCTTGAATCACACGCCAACTCCGGTCCCACCTGGCGACATTGACAAGCACAACCTCAAACCGGCAGTTCAGAGGATCGAGCACCGGCTGCAACCGCTCCGGCAACTTTGGCAATACTGACCCGCTATTGCAAACCGGCATGGCCACAGTTAAAAAACCAGACGTCTTGCCCAAAGTTTCCCCTGCTTTCTTGCCCGATGTTGGCGGTGTTGTCACGTAAAAATCACAGAAGAGCGTTTTCCGTGCCCTTTTCCAATTGCGGCGCGACCGCTCCGGGTTTACAGCTCGCATCGCCAGTTAGTGTTTCATTCCTGTGCTGAAACTATCCATCTCCCGGACATATGCGGACCTGGCCGTTTCCATGACTGGCGCTCAAATCGTCGTGTTTGAGACCCACGCAAGCCCAGGCCAATTGACCAGCCGCCCAATCCTTGGATCTTCTCAAAACTTTCTATTTCTCCAAGGGCTTGCTATATTCAAACAATGCGAAATCTTCTCCTGCGATGCCTGATGGTCCTGTCGGTGTCCGCAACGATTTTCGCTTCTGCCGCCGACTCGTTGACCTGGCAGGGCAACCGGGTTGACGCCGACATTAAATCCCTGAATCTGCCGGCCCTCCTCGAGCAAATCGCAACCGCAACAGGCTGGCAGGTCTATCTGGAACCCAGCACGACCCATAACACTTCCGCAAAGTTCAGAAATCTTCCCCCCGGCGAAGCATTGCACCTGCTGCTCGGCGATTTGAGTTTTGCACTTGTTCCGCAAACCAATGCCAGCCCGCGGTTGTTCGTATTCCGCACCGCACAAGGAAATGCCACCCGGCTCATCCGTCCGGCAACCTCCAAAACGGGAAATCAGCATGCCAAGAGAATTTCCAACGAACTGATCGTCCGCCTCAAACCCGGAGCGAAAATCGACGACCTGGCGCGCTCGCTCGGCGCAAAAGTCATCGGCCGCCTCGACGCACTCAACACGTACCGTTTGGAATTCACCGATGAAGCCGCCGCCCAAGCGGCGAGGGATGCCCTGCTCAACAATCCGGATGTCGCCGCCGTTGAATACAATTCCTCGATCTCAACGCCGCCGCCGCCGCAATTATTTCCGGGGGGTGCCGCGCCGGCCTTGACCCTCAAACCGAAGGACAATACCGGCCCCTGCCAAATCATCGTCGGCTTGATTGACACCCCCGTCAGTTTGCCGGGCGGCGCAATGAATTCCTTCGTGATGTCTCCAGTGTCTATTGCCGGCGCATCTCCTTCGCCTGGGGACGGATTAACCCACGGCACCGCCATGATCCAGACGATATTGCAGAGCGTGCAAGCCACGACGCATGGCACCTCCTCGATGAAGATTCTGCCGGTGAATGTTTATGGCGCCAATCCCACCACGACCACGTTTGATGTCGGGCAGGGAATTTATCAGGCGGTAAATGCGGGCGCCAATATCATCAATCTAAGCCTGGGTGGCAGTGGGGACAGTCCATTCCTGCACAACCTGATCTCCAGCGCCAGCCAGCAGGGCGTGATTTTCTTCGGAGCGGCCGGCAACGAACCGGTTACCGCCCCGGAGTACCCGGCGGCGTATCCGGAAGTGCTCGCGGTCACTGCCAGCGGTCCGAACGGTCAACTGGCGACTTACGCGAACCGCGGCAGCTTTGTCTCGTTGATCGCCCCCGGCAGCAGCGTGGTGGATTTCCAGGGCCAATCGTACCTGGTGAGCGGCACTTCCACCGCGACGGCGTACGTCTCCGGTTTGGCCGCGGGAATGGCCGACAGCGCCCACGATTGTCCCGGCCAGATCATTTCCTCACTTCGGAGCCAACTCGGTTTCCAACCGGCTGCAGGCCAGTAAGCCGGGGCGTTCGCGGAGGGCGCATCCTGACACCGTCCCGGAGCGCGGACGGTCTCCGTCCGCAGCGGATGTGAAACCGGGCTGAGCGCGTGTGAAATTCGGGTGTAGGTGTGCCGTCGCCGCCGCTGCGAGCGGGGACCGCTCGCGCTCCGAGAGGGCCGTGTCAGGATTCGCCCGTTTCTGAAGCCGATGCCACTTGCGGCTTGCGCGTCCAATGCCTCGGGCTAAGCTGACATCGTGTGGTTTACTGACCGGCATTTTTTCCTGCTGGCCGTGATGGTTTACGGGTTCAGCATGCTGTACTCGGTTTTCCTGTGGCGGAAAGGTTTCCGGCAGGACGATCGGGTCAACTACCTCTTGCTGTTGGCGGCGTTCATCCTGCACTCCACCGCCATGATCAAACGCGGCTTCTCGTTCAATCGCTGCCCCGTCAACAACCTTTACGAAGCCATGACTTTTGTCGCCTGGACGATCGTGGCCGCGTATCTCGTCGTGGGACTGTTTCAACGACTGCGATTCCTTGGCGCCTTCGCCGCGCCGATTCTTTTCGGCATGGGTGTTTTCGCGCTGATGCCCCCGCTGGACAAGCCTCACGGCGTCCAACCGGATTTCCACACCGACTGGGGCAGCATCCATGGCGCCCTCATTTTGCTTTCGTGCGGGGCCTTTGGACTGAGTTGCGTTGCGGGCGGAATGTTCCTGATGCAGGAGCATGACCTCAAATTTCACAAGTCGCGCGCCGTGCTTTCACTCCTGCCCCCCATTCAACGGCTCGAACGCGTGATGAGCTGGCTGCTGGTCAGCGGCCTGGTTTTGCTCACGACCGGACTGGCGGTAAGCCCGCTGTTGCTGAGGGAAAAGGAAAACCAAGGGGTGAATTTTAAAGGGGATCCGATCCTGTTTTATTCCATCTTCATTTGGGCGGTTTATGCCGCCCTGCTGGTCTTGCGGTGGCGCTTCGGCCAGAGCGGGCGGCGCTTTGCCTGGGGCGTCGTTGGCAGCTTTGCCTTTCTGGTGCTCACATTTTGGGGATTCATGCTCCTCTCCCCGCTTCACAATCAATGAACCGCATCTGTCCAGTGCCGAGTGTCAAGCTTCAGCCCAGGACCCCGTCCACGCCTCACGGATCGCGCATCACCTCTTAACCATGCCCATCGTCGTCATCGGCTTGAGCCATCGTTCCGCGCCCGTCACGGTGCGGGAACGGTTCGCTTTTGACGAGGCGCTCATCCCCGCCGCGCTCCAGTCGCTCCGGCAAAAGGGCGCCGCGGCGGAAGCCGTCATTCTCTCCACCTGCAATCGTGTCGAGATTTACGCCGCCACACCGCTTGAACCCGCCGCCGCGTTCAGCGAGTTGAAGGAATTCCTGGGTGCGTACCACGACTGCCGCGCTCCTCTGATGGAGGAGATTTACGCCCTCAGCGAGCCGCAGAGTTTGCACCACCTCTTTCGGGTGGCGTGCGGGCTGGATTCCATGGTTCTGGGTGAAACGGAAATCCTCGGGCAGCTCAAAAAAGCCTATGAACTCGCCTTGTCGCACCGGCACACGGGCGGGCGGCTCAACAAGGCGTTTCAACGCGCTTTTAACGCGGCCAAACACATCCGCACCGAAACCAGCATCCAGCGCGGCAGCGTGTCGGTCGCGTCGGTCGCGGTGGAACTGGCGGAAAAGATTTTTGAATCCCTGAAGAACCGCCACGTCATGGTCATCGGCGCCGGCGATACCAGCGAAAAAACCGCGCGCGCCTTCAAGTCCCGCGAGGCCGGGACCCTCGTCGTGGTCAACCGTTCGCTGGAACGCGCCCAGGCGCTGGCGGCCGAACTCGGCGGACGGGCCGTGCAGTACGCCGACTGGGAGCAGGAATTCGAAACCATTGACATCGCCGTGAGCAGCACCTCCGCACCGCATCACATCCTCGACCGTCCCAAGCTCGAGCCGCTGATGAAACTTCGCCGGAACCGCCCGCTGCTCCTGATCGATATCGCCGTCCCGCGCGACATTGATCCGGAAGTCAACCTCATGCCGAATGTTTATCTCTACAATATCGATGACTTGCAGGCCATCGCCGACGGCTATCTCAATCAACGCAAGGAGGAAATCGCGCGGTGCGAGAAAATAATCCAGGACAAAGTAACGGCTTTGTTGGAGGCGGCGGGACGACCTGAACCAGGCAGCGACATGGTGCGCGGTGCCTGGTCACAAGCTCAACCTGATGAATACGTCGCTTTGGACCAAAACGGTCGCATTAGAAACCCGGGCTGATTCCCTCTTGCCTTAAACTTTCGAATCATTTTCATTCACCGCGGACCACGACCATGCCCGAACGCCCCATCATCATTGCCACCCGCGGCAGCGCGCTCGCGCTCGCCCAGGCCAATATGGTCATCGCCCAATGCCGGGCCGCCTTCTCCAAACTCAATTTCGAACTCAAAATCATCAAGACCACCGGTGACAAGCTGCAGACGGCGTCGCTGGCGCAGGAAGCCAAAGCCTTGCCCAAGGGGCTTTTCACCAAGGAACTCGAAGTGGCCTTGCTCAAACACCGCGCCGACCTGGCGGTGCATAGCCTCAAGGATTTGCCCACCGAACTGCCCGCCGGCCTGAAACTCGGCGCAGTCGGCAAACGCGCCGATGTCCGGGACGTGCTGATTTATCGCGACGCGGAATTTCTCGAGGAATTAAAACTCCAAATTGACATCTCTACACCAATCGAATGGACGCCGGGCCAATCCCAACGCCGGGGATTCAAACCGAATGCCTCCTTCGCGGATTTACCGGCGGGCACGGTCGTGGCCACGAGCAGCACCCGGCGCAAAGCGCAGATGCTCGTCCAAAATCCCGCGCTCAAGGTCATCGACATCCGCGGAAACGTGGTGACCCGGCTGCAAAAACTCATGGACCGGGCCGAGTTGGACGCGACGGTCCTGGCGCTGGCCGGCATGACCCGGCTGAATTTTCGCGTCACACCGGAACGAAAACTCGAAGGCGATGCGGTGCCGGACGGCTTGCTCGCGACCATCCTGGAGCCGGAGGTCATGCTGCCGTGCGTCGGCCAGGGCGCGATGGGCATTGAAGTGCGCGAGAACGACGGACGCATCGACGCCATCTGCGAACGGCTCAATCATTTCAACACGCTCCACTGCGTCACCGCCGAACGCGCGTTTCTGGCGGCGATGGGCGGCGGCTGCCAAAGCCCCGTCGGCGCCTATGCGGAAG
>CAZFOA010000152.1:0-3996 GCA_964520205.1 uncultured Verrucomicrobiota bacterium
GGGCGGACGGAAGGCGATTGAAACGGAGGACATCGCCGCCATCGGCAGCCGCAACAAAATGGCGCGCGCGTTCGCGCTGGGCGACGCGCTGGGCGACCGGGACCTGCCGCGATTGCTGCGCCGGCTGGATGAAGCCCTGTGGGAAGCGAAGTTGGATTCCCAGAAATCGGAAATCGGCCTGCTTTACGGCCTGATCGCCAAAGTCCGGGCCATGCTGCTTCTGAAGGAGATGTTGCGCGAAGGCTGGATCAAGCCGGAACCGGATTATTCGCGTTTCAAAGCGCAGCTCGAGCGTGTTCCGGCGGATCGCTTGCCGGCGGACAGACGCTTCAACCCGCTCGCGCTCAACCCTTATGTCCTTTACAAAGCCCTGCCGCAGGTGAAACAGTACACCCAACCCGAATTGGTCCGTGCGATGGATTTGTTGCTGGAATGCAACCGGCGCCTGGTTTCCCGGAATCTGGACAAAGCGCTGGTGCTGCAACAGGCGCTGGTGCAAATCGCGGGCCCGCCCGAAGCGCGGACGGCGGCAACAACGAATTGACGCCCGCCAATCGGAACCGAATTTGTAGAATGGATTCATGAGTGCGGTGTCGGCAAAGATGTGGGTGTCCGTTGGCGACAAGTCTGCCTGTGTGAAAATCACCGGCCAGGCCAACTTTGCCTCGAGCCTCGACTTCAAAACCCTGCTCCAGGAACTGCTGCAGAAGGGCTACACCCATTTCCTGCTCGACCTGACCGAATGCACGTTCATGGACAGCACCTTTCTCGGCGTGCTCGCGGGCTTTGGTTTGAAACTGAGCGGACCGCAGGCCGACCGGGTCGAGCGCGCCCTGATCCTGTTCAACCCCAACCCGCACATCGAGGAATTGCTGGAAAATCTGGGCGTCCTGCACCTGTTCAAAATCGCACGGGGCGATACCGCCCTGCCGGGAAAAACCGAGACGCGCGACGTCGCGCAGGCCAGTCCCAGCCCCGAGGAAGTCAAGCGCACCTGCCTCGAAGCCCATCAAACGCTCATGCACATCAATCCGGAAAACGCTTCCCGATTTAAAGATGTAGCCCAGTTTCTGGCCGACGATCTGAAGAAGTCGAAGGCAGGTCCGTAATCGGCTTCCCCGGCTTCGCAGCGGTCAGACGGGCGTATCTGATATTGTTCCTCCTGGACCGGCGACGTCCCGGCGCGCAGCGGGCTGGAATGCCCACACGAGTTCAGAATTCTCCAGCCGTTCAGGCTGCCCAACCCGCTGCGGGCGGGGACCGTCCGCTCTCCGGGGGCAGTGCCGAGATGCGGCGGTTGGATTGGAGACCAAATTCCGCTGGACAACCCGCATCCTCGCTGGAAATAATGCCTTACTGAACGAAAGGGCAAAACTTGTTTAACATGAAGGTTTCTCCCCGTTTCCGAGTGCTCGGACTTCTTGTGCTCGGACTGGCAGGCGCGTCTTCACCAGCGTGCGCGCAGGAGAGTACTTTTGGGGTTTCCATCAGCGCTTCAGCCAACCCCATTTCAACGAACGATTCCGTACAATACATAACCACGGTGACCAATTTCGGCCCCCAGACGCTCACCGGTGTGTTGATTACCAACGCGCTGTCATCCTCCGTTCAAATCCTGAGTTACACTCCTGCGATCAACACCTTGACCAATGGAAACACGGTGGTGTTCAACATCGGCCCAATGGCGATTGGGCAAATCCTGCAGACGTTGTTGACGGTGCAGCCGAATGTGGCCGGGCCTCTCACAAATAGCGTTTCTGTTATCGACACCAATGGATTTGCCCTCGGGGTCGCCGGATTCCTGGTGATCCAAGTCACCAACGCCGCCGCCATACCGCAAACCGATCTGGCGGTTTCGCTGACCGGTCCCGCGCAGCAGACTGTCATCACCAACGATTATGTGAGCTATGGAGTCACTGTGAGCAACCTGGGACCCGGTGACGCTCCCGGTGTGATGCTGACCAACAGCCTGGCAGGGATGAACTTCATCACCAACTCACCCCGCAACCTGTCGCGCACGTTCGGCAACAGCAACGTGGTTTTCAACCTCGGCACCCTGACGAACGGCGCGGTCACCAACCTGACCCTGACAGTGCAGCCGACCAATGCCGGTCCTTTGGCCTTGTCGGCGTCAGTCGGCTCGGCGAGCGTCACGGAAACCATCACAAACAACAACTCGGCCAGCCTCAGCCTCAGTGTCGACGGTTACCTCTCCACCAATCTGACGGTGTCCATTGTCTCCACGCAAAAGTTCGATCCGCAAAACGGGCTGATGGAAGAAGCGATCCAAGTATCCAACGTCGGCACGAATGCCGTCGCCTCGGCGCGCGTCGTCGTGTCGGGTCTGACGAATCAATTGTACAACGCCGTCGGCACGAACAACGGCAATCCTTTCGTGGTGTACGGCGCCCTGCTGGACACCAACCAAAGCGTGGAACTGGTGTTACAGTATTTCGTCCCGACCCATCGATCCGTTCCGGTATCGCTGCAAGCGTTTGGAGCACCTGGGTTCAACCTGGCCCCGCCAGCGCCTGCGGGCACTGCTGTCGGCGGCCTGCGCATCCTGCAAATGTCCTCCGGCAGCGCCCTTCCCGGCAGTATGTTTATTGATTTTCCATCCGTTTCAAACCGGACCTATACCGTCGTTTACAGCGACAACGCCGCGTTCGCCAATGCCTTGGCCGCACAGCCCCCAGTCAGAGCTGTTGCGAATTTCACGGAATGGATTGATTACGGCCCGCCCACGACCGTGAATCATCCCACCAACACCGCCACGCGTTTTTATCGCGTGTTCCTCAATCCCTGACGGCGGAGCAATCGAATTCCATGGCAAACATTCACTCCACCCATTGCATCGCCCGGCGATTGCTGTTCTGCCTAGCAGCCCGTTTAGAAACTCATCTCTTTGCAGGAGCCGACGTGAGGAGGCTCAAATCCCTTCGAACACTAGGGCGAATTCAGAGACTCCTCACGTCGTCTCCTGCTTTGTTGACGGGCTGCCTGGCCGGATTCATCGTGTTGGCCGGCTCGGCGCGGGGCCAGGATTATGACCCCGACTGGGCGAATCATTTTCGCGTCGGAGCGATGGTCGGACTCAACATCAAGGCGAACTTCAAGCTGGGTGGAAACCTGTCCATCAATCATCCGGCAGGCGTTTATGACGATGGCTATGTTCATCCGCCACCTCCTGGCTCGGCGGACGATTACACGTCCAATTGGGGTTATAACAACGCCAATCAGATCAGCGGCCAGAATTTATTGATGCACGACACCACTTCCTTTTCCCCCTCCAGCGGCGGGAGCGCAAACAAGGACGCCCTGCCTTTAGCCGGCTTCGAACTGGCTTACGGCGGAAACCTGTGGTACTGGGGCCGCGCGCGGATTGGATGGGATGCCGGATTCGGGTTGCTGCCCATCAACCTGTCCGTGAACGAATCCGCGTTGGGGAATGTTAACCAGTCAATCTTTTCGTTCGACACCGGAGGCATCAACATGCCGAGGCCGGGTTACCAGGGTTCCACCGGCCCCGGGTACAGCATCCACAGCACGCGAACCTTGGTGGGCACCACCAACATTCCGAATGTAAATCTCACCGGCTCCCAAACCTTGGATGTGATCCTCTACACCTTCCGGCTCGGGCCTTCGGTTTACTGGGATTTCAACAAACACCTGGGCATGTCGATGAGCGCCGGCCCCGCTCTTGGTGTCGTGTCGGGCAATCTCAAGTTCGACGAAACTGTCAGCCTCAATAGCACTCTCCTCACCGCGAGCAAGGGCCAAATCGACGGGACCGACCTGGTTTACGGCGGTTACGTGAACGCCTCGTTGATGTATCACGTTGTCCGGAACGGCGACTTTTTCATCGGCGCGCAATACATGCCGCTGGGAAACGCCACGATCAGCGGCCAGGGCCACGAAGGGCGGTTGAAACTGGGCGGGGCCGTTTATCTCTCAGCCGGCATCAACTGGCCGTTCTGAGTTTCCTGCGCGCGCCGG
>CAZFOA010000152.1:4096-9226 GCA_964520205.1 uncultured Verrucomicrobiota bacterium
CTCGACTTCATTATGGCGCGTGCTAGGTTGGCGGCGTGAGCAGTCTTTTGATCGGATTACTGGGCGCCCTGGTGGCCACCAACCAGCCGGCGGCCGTCAGCAACCTCATCGTCCAGACGACCGGAGTGACCGTCGCCGTGCCCGACCCGAATGATCCGGGGGAAATGGAACTGAAGAAGTTGATGCAGGAGGACAACGACGCGCAGACGGAAGTGGACGGTTGGATTCGTGAAAACCGGGCGTTTGCGGCCAAAGGCGCGGGCATTCCGAACCCCGATTTGAACCGGCGCATTCTCAAACGGTTCGAGCCCGTGCGCAAGGGATACGAGGATTTGATCCGGCGTTATCCGACCCTTGCGAGCGCGCGGGTGGCGTTCGCGAGCTTCCTCAAGGATCTTGGCGATGAAGACGGCGAGGTCCAGCAACTCGAAAAGGCGCGCGAACTGGACCCCAAAGATCCCGCCGTCTGGAACAATCTGGCGATCTACTACGGCGAGTTCAGTCCGCAGAAAAAAGCTTTCGAGTATTACGAGAAAGCCATCGAGCTCGATCCGGTCGAGTCCGTTTATTATTGGAACTTCGCCACCACCGTTTATCTCTACCGCAAAGACGCGAAGGAATATTTTCACATCAACGAACAGCAGGTCTTCGATAAATCCCTGGATCTCTATGCCCGGGCCTTGAAGCTCGACCCTGCCAATTTCGTGCTCGCCACGGATCTGGCGCAAAGCTATTACGGCATCCAGCCGGTGCGCACCGAGGACGCGCTGATGGCGTGGACCAACGCGCTGCGGATCGCGAGCGATGAAGTCGAGCGCGAAGGTGTTTACCTGCACCTGGCCCGGTTCAAGTTGAACTCCGGACGTTTCGCGGAAGCCCGCGCCCACTTGAATGCCGTCACCAATGAGGCCTGCACGGTCCTGAAAGAGCGGTTGCTGCGCAACCTCGACATCAAGGAAAAGGCGGCGGCAACCAACAGCCCGCCTGCGAAAGCCGCTGAAGACAAATAGTGGCCGGCGGGGCGAAGCTCTCCATGAACCTCAAGGTAGGGCGCGTCACTCCGTGCGCGCCGCAGTTCGGTAATTGTGAAACGGCGCGCACGGAGTGACGCGCCCTACCACCTGACCGGTTCATGGTCCGCGAGCCGTTCCTTTTCTGAAAACAGAAGGCGAGGACGCCCCACCCTTTCAGAATTGTCGAGATGATTTTAAACTCAACTACGGACGCCGCTCGTATCCCATCAAACCTTCGCCAACGCCTGATTCAGATCGGCGATGATATCCTCGACGTCCTCCAGACCCAGGGCGATTCGCACGAGGTTGTCCACGATCCCGATGGATTCACGGGCTTCGATCGGATAGTCGAAGAAAGACATCATGGACATCTGAGTCACCAGGCTCTCCGAACCGCCCAAGCTTGGGGTGATCAGAAACATTTTGAGCGCGTCGATGAAGCGGCGCGTCGTTTTGTCGTTCCCTTTCACCAGGAAACTGATCACGCTGCCGCCGCCGCGCATCTGCGCTTTGGCGATGCGATGATCCGGATGCGACTTCAGCCCCGGGTACCAGACCTGTTTGACTTTGCGATGCCCTTCGAGAAACCGCGCGACCTCAAGGCCGGCGCGGTTGTGATGTTCCATCCGCAGCCCGAACGTCTTGAGCCCGCGCTCGAGGAGGAAGCATGTAAAGGGTCCGGCGGTGGCGCCGATCATGCGCTGGAGTTTGTTCAGGTCTTCGAGCAGCGCGTGGCGGCCCAGGGTGACGCCCGCCAGCAGGTCATTGTGGCCGCCGAGATATTTCGTGGCGGAATGGATCACCAAGTCCACGCCCGATTCCAGCGGACGGATGTTGTACGGCGTCGCCAGCGTGGCATCGATCATCGTGAGCAGCTTGTGGCGCCGGGCCACTTTCACGATGGCGGGAATGTCCAGCACGCGGAGATAGGGATTCGTCGGCGATTCCGTGAAGATGATGTTGGTGTTCGGCCGGATGGCCTCTTCGATGGCGGCGGCATTCGGCTCGACGAGGCTGGACTCGATGCTGAACCGGGGGAGCACATTGGTCGCGAAGTCGCGGGTCTGCCGGTAGCAATCGCCCGTGAAGATGATATGGCCGTCTTTCTTCATGTAAGCCATGAGCGTAAGGATAACCGCGCTCATGCCGCTCGAGAAAAGGATCGCCCGTTCGGCGCCTTCGATGGCGGCGAGCTTGCGTTCGGTTTCCTGCTGGGTGGGGTTGAAGTACCGGCCGTATTCGTGTTCGCGGATGATGCGGCCCTGCGCCTTGGCCTTCATGAACTCGAAGACTTCGTGCGTGGATTCGAAACTGTAATTCGAGGTCTGAACGATCGGCGTGGAAACCGAGTGGTGCGCCTTGCGGCGCTTGGCCGGGCCATGAATCGCCAGTGTGGCGGGGCTCCATTCGCGGGTCTTAAGACGTTTAGACATGGAACCGGCTCCTTTCCGCGAGCGCTTTTTGCAGGGCTTCCTTCACCGCGTCGAGCCGCGCGGGCAGCTCGATCGGCTGATTCGCGTGGCGGCACGGAAAACCCAGTTCACGCTTGTGATACTTGACTTTCATTTCAACAAACTTCAGCCCGTGAGCCGTCGAGATGACGACGACGCGCTCGGCTTTGTCAATCTTGCCGGCTTTGAGCAGTTTGATCAACACCGCCAGGGCCACGCCGGTGTGCGGGCAATTGAACATTCCGGTGCGGTCGCCCAGCGCCGCGGCATCGGCGAGTTCTTCCTCGCTGGCCTGTTCGACGATGCCATTGAACTGTTTCAGGGTGCGAATGGCCTTCTGGATGCTCACCGGATTGCCGATCTGGATCGCGCTGGCCAGCGTCTTCCGGGCCTGAATCGGTTCGAAGGTTTCAAAGTTCTTCAGGTACGAAAGATAGAGCGGATTGGCGTGTTCGGCCTGCGCCACGACAATGCGCGGCTGTTTCGAAATCAAGCCGAGGTCCTTCATCATCGTCAACCCCCGGCCCAGCGCCGAGACGTTGCCCAGGTTGCCGCCGGGAATGATGATCACCTCCGGCGCTTCCCAGTCGAACTGCTGGAGGATTTCGATGCCGACCGTTTTCTGGCCTTCGATTCGCAGCGAATTCATCGAGTTCGCCAGGTAAAGCGACTCGTCCTGGGTGATTTCCTGAACCAGCCTCATGCAGCCGTCGAAATCCGTGTCGAGATACAACACCAACGCGCCGTTGGCCACGGGCTGGATCAACTGGGCCATGGAGATTTTTCCTCGCGGGAGCAGCACGATGGACGGGATGCCGGCGGCGGCGCAGTAGGTCGCCAAGGCCGCCGAAGTGTCACCGGTCGAAGCGCACACGACCGCTTTGATCGGCGCGCCTTCCGAAATCATCTGTTTCACCTGCGAGACCAGCACCGTCATCCCAAGGTCTTTGAACGAGCCGCTGTGCGTGTTGCCGCAGAGTTTGATCCAGAGCTCGTTCACCCCGATCACCTTGCCGAAACGTTCGGCCCAGAACAGGTTGGTGCCGCCTTCGTAGAGCGAGACGATGTTGTCATCCGCAATCTGCGGCAGAATCCATTCCTTCTTGCCCCAGACTCCGGAGCCGACCGGCCACTCGTTGCTTTTGTAGCGTTTCTCGAAAAGTTTTTTCCAGCTTCCGGCGCTGCGGCGGGCCAAGGCCTTGAGATCATGCTGCACCTCCAGCAACGAATTGCAACGCTTGCATTGGTACACGATGGAGTTCAGCGGGTAAGTCTGCCCGCACTCCGGGTTAATGCATTGAAACCAGGCTCGATAAGACATGAGTCAACTTTCCTGCCCCCAGGCCGTGCGTTCCGGACGCCGGACCTGCCAGGCACAATTCGTACGCCGCAGCATGGACGCCAGGCGCGCACTTTTCAAGTGAACAGCGCAAAAAAGCCCCGGGAATTAGCAGGGTTACTTGGCGGGGTTAGGCCTGGATTCACGATTCACGATTGACGCGCGTTTGAATCGTCCCGGCAAAGCATATGCAGTCTTCGGCCAACGGAACGTGCCTGATCGCCTCATCCTCCGCGCAATGCATCAAACCAGTCCTCGGCTGGAGTGTCCGCCGACCGCGTCGATCGCAAATCGCAAATCCTTATCGTTTCCCCAGCCGCTCGAGCAATTTCCCGTGAATCCCCCCAAATCCGCCATTGCTGAACACGCAAACCACGTCGCCGCCTTGCACATTGCGGACCAGGTGCGCAACGATGGAATCCACGTCCGGCAGATAAGCCGCGATCCTGCCCGAAGCAGCCAGATCCTGCATCAGTTTCTCGGGGTTCAGACGTTCCCCGGCGGCGAGTTGCTCCAGCCGCGCCACCTCGGAAACCACCACCGCGTCCGCATCGGCAAAGGCGCTCACGAGCTCGCTCTGAAAAACGTTCCGCCGCGTCGTGTTGCTGCGCGGCTCGAAAACAGCCCAAAGTTTCTGCTGCGAATACCGGATGCGCAACGCCCGCAACGTCTCGCGAATCGCCGTCGGATGATGCCCAAAGTCGTCCACCACGGTCACGCCGCCGGCAATGCCGCGCACTTCCATCCGGCGCTTGATGCCTTTGAACGTGTCGAGCGCGGATTGGATTTGCTGGTTCTTCAGCCCGCAATGTTTGGCGCAGGCGATCACCGCCAGCGCGTTGCGCACGTTCAGCTCGCCGACCAGGTTCAGGTGATATTTGAAACTGGGAATTTCAAACTCCGTCGCCGTCGGACCGTAACGAATATTGAATGCCTGAACCTTGTTGTTCTCCCCCAGGCCAAAGCGCTGGACCGGACAATGGGTCACGCCCAGCAGCGGCGCGAGATTGGGATCGTCGCCGTTGCCCAGCAGCAAGCCGTTGCGCGGAATGAGCCGGATAAAATGGGAGAACGATTTTTTGATCGCGTCCAGGTCTTCAAAAATGTCCGCATGATCAAACTCGATGTTGTTGATGACACCGATCTCGGGAAGGTAATGAACGAATTTGCTGCGCTTGTCGAAAAACGCCGTGTCGTATTCGTCGCCTTCGATGATGAACCAGGGACTGTCCGTGAACCTCGCGCCCTGGCTGAGATTGTTCGGAATGCCGCCGATGAGGTAGCTGGGGTTCAGCCCGTTGTGCTCGAAGACCCAGGTCAGCAGCGA
>CAZFOA010000153.1:0-9223 GCA_964520205.1 uncultured Verrucomicrobiota bacterium
GAGGCGGTCGCAACCGCGGACAGCCCGCAGCGGCGCCAGTGGCACAAATACCGCCGAAATTCAGGCTTCCTCGCCCGGGTTGCGCCCGCAGCGGACGAGGGACCCTCCGCGTTTGCTCAGCCGGCGCTGACGATCCTGCTTTCCAACTGGTGAATGGCCTCGTGCAGCTTGTGGTCGATGGTCGTCTGCCGCTCCGGCGCCAGAATTTTTGCGCCGTCGAGTTCGCGGACATAGAAGCTGTCGATGGCCGCGCCTTTTTCGGTGCAAATCTTTGCGGCCGAAATATCCAGATTCAACTCGGTGAACGCCTGGGATATGGCGTAAAGCAGGCCGATGCGGTCCTCGGTTTCAACTTCAATCAGCGTGCGGTTTTCCGAAGCCTCGTTGTCGAACCGGATCTGCGTGGGAATCCGCTCGCCGAGGTAAGCCTGGAAAAGTGGACGCGCGATTTTCTGCCGGGCGATCAGAGCGTGGAAATCGACCGCTTCACCCGCGAGCACTTGATTCAGGAGTTTTTCAAATTCATCGCGCTCTTCCCGGTCGGCCAGATTTCCCGATTTGGCGTCGGTCACAAAAAATGTGTCCATCACCATGCCGTCGGCGCGCGTGAAAATCTGCGCGCTGAGGATGTTCAGGCCGAGGGCGCTGAACGACCCGGCGATTTTGCTGAACAGGCCGGCGCGGTCCCATGTGCACACCTTCACCGTGTTGTAGCCGCGGTCGGGTTCGTTGTGCCAGTTGATGACCGCCGCCAGCGGGCTTTCCTCGTCCGAAACCTGCAGGCGCATGAACCGGTGGGTGAGGAGGAGGTCATCCTGGATTTCCTTCGCGGAATGAATTTGAAAGTAACGCGGCGGCAGCGCGGTGAAGTGCGCGTGCAACTCTTCTTTGCTGAGGTGGCCGTTCATGAGCCGGTCCACTTCCTCCCTCAGCAACTCGCGCTGCTTTTCTTCGGCGCGCAGGAACTCGCTTTTACCGGTCAGCAGCGGCAGGGTCTTCCGGTACAACGACCAGAGCAGCGCGTCTTTGAAACCGTTCCAGAGTTTGTCACTCGTGGCCTGCGCGTCCGCGAAGGTGAGGAGGGTGAGCAGCGACAGCGTTTCGGGATGCTGAACCTGTTTGGCGAAGTTGTGGATGACCAGCGGATCGTCGAGATCCCGCCGTTGGGAAAGGCTGGCCATGGTGAGATGTTGTTCGATGACGAGACACAGGGTGTGGGTGGCCGAGCCGTCGAGGCGCAACCTGCGGGCGACGCGCAGGGCCAGGTGGGCGCTGACCTCCGAATGATTGCCGTGGCCCTCCGGCTTGCCCGTGTCATGGAGCAGCAGCGCCAGGTACAGCAGGAACGGCCTTTCGAGCTTTTGAAACAGCGGCGCGTAGGCGTCGCGCGGCGGTGCTTTCGCTTCCCAGAGTTGATCGAGCTGTTCGAGGCACATCAGCGTGTGCTCGTCCGCCGTGTATTGATGATAAAATTCGTGCTGCACCAGGCAGGTCAGCCGGCCGAATTCGGGAATGTATTTTCCCAGCAAATCCACTTCGTGCATCGCGCGCAGAATCGGCGCGACGTTGCCCCGCTGGTCGAGGATCGTCAGAAAGGTCTCGCGCACGTGCTCGTCGCTCAGAAACTCGCGGTCGGCCAGCGAAACCTGGTTGCGGATGAGCTGGGCGAGGTCGGGATGAAGCCGCAATCCCCGCTGCTGCGCGTAAAGAAACACCCGCATCAGGCGCCGGGGTTGATCGCGAAAAACGCGGTTTGAAGCCGCGTGGATTTCGCCGTTGATGAACTTGAAGCCGTCCACCGGTTCAACGGTGGGGCGCCGCCCGCTGGGCAGGAGGGAGCGCAGCGACAGCATGCGTTCGGGCCGCGGCACCAGCGCCATGCGCTGTTCGAGGGTCCGGGTGATGAGAAAAATATTGCGGGCGTGAATATAGAGGTCCCGCATGAATTTCTCGATGCGCCGGCTGGGCGAACGCTCGGCATAGCCCAGGTTGTGGGCGACGGCGGGCTGCAGGCTTTTGCTGAGCGCGTCCGTGGCCCGATTGGTGTGGTAGTGCATCTCGGTGCGCACGCGAAGCAGAAAATCGTAGGCGGTCTCGAGTTGCTTGCGCTCGGCCCCGCTGACGAATTCCAACTCCTGCAGGTCTTTCGGGGAACGGGTGCGGTATTTGAAAAAGGTCATCCAGAGCAGGTTTTGAAAATCCCGCAACCCCCCGCAGCCGTTCTTGAGGTTCGGCTCCTGCATGCAGGCCGAGTTGCCGAACTTGGCGCGCCGGACCGCCTGGTCCTCCAGCCGCAAGGCGATGTATTTGTCCACATATCCCTCGACGCACTTGGCGACGAGCGTCTTTTGAAATTTCTTGAACAAGGCCTCATCCCCGGCAATCAGCCGCGATTCGATCAGCGAGGTCTTTGATTGCATGTCGCTGTTGGCAACTTTCACACAATCTTCAATGGCGCGCACCGAGTGGCCCACCTTGAGGCCGACGTCCCACAGCGGATAAAGAATGCCGTCGATGATCTTCGAAAGATGCGGCAGCGGTTTGTTCCCGGCCACCACCTGCCCGTCGTGCAGAAACATGAAATCAATGTCGCTGTGCGGATTCAATTCGGCGCGGCCATAACCCCCGATGGCGACCAGCGCCAGCGGCGGGAATTCTTTCTGCGCCCGGTCGGACAGATTGCTCTTGGCCGCGTTCCAGAGATAGCGCAGCAGCACGTCGAGGATCGCCGCGCGGGCCTGGCAGACTTCGCGTCCGCCGCCGCCGGAACGATGGAGCAGTTTCAGGCGATGCGTTTCGACCTTGAGAAACGCCTTGTAGCGCGGCAGTTCCTGCGCCGGCATCCGGCCCGGCGGCAAAGTCAATCGCGCCGCGGCGCTCGCTTCTATCTTTTCCAATAATGCCTGCATTCGTAAATCAGATCCTGGGTCGAACGTTACGGTTGGTTCCCGACCTTGTTTCCGTCCTCACCCTCGACTTCAAGTCTTCGAGGACGACGACAACGAGGAGCAAGAAGTCCCGATTCCGCTTCGCCAACCGCGCCTAAATGTGAGTGCAAATGCACCCGAACGCAAGCGCGCGCCGCTGAATGGCGCGGAACCGTGACACATCCGGCGGATGCCGGACCCGATTGATTTTATCTCTGGCGTTCCTGATTGGAAGTTCATCACCGAGGCAGTGAAACCTTGTCGGCGGGCTGGTGTTTGACTAAAGTGCCGCGGTCGCCTGATTCGTCGTCATGCCCGCCAATCTCGATCCTGATGCCGCCCTGATGCTTCGCGTGAAACAGGGCGACACCGCCGCTTTTCGAGAATTGGTGGACAAATACAAACAGCCGGTCATGAACCTCGCCTGCCGGACCCTCCACGACGCGACGGAAGCCGAGGACCTCGCCCAAAACGTTTTTGTCCAGGTCTTCAAGTCCGCGCACCGGTATAAAAACTCGGCGAAGTTTTCCACCTGGCTGTTCACCATCGCCCGGAACCTCTGCCTGAATGAAATCCGCCGCCGGTCGCGGCACCCGGCTGAATCCCTCGACGTTGCGGATCCCGGAGGGGAAGACCGGGCGCCGCGGCAGGTTCAAGACCCGAAAGCGGTGGGTCCGCCGGAACGCCTTTTGCAGGGCGAACTGGAGGAAAAAATCGAGCAGGCGGTGGCCGAACTGCCGGAAAACCAGCGCACGGCCATCCTGCTCTGCCGCCAGGAGGAACTGAGTGGCGAGGAAATTGCCGCGGTGCTCGGTTGCTCGCTTTCCGCGACCAAATCCCTGATCCACCGCGGGCGGGAAACGCTCAAACTGAAGCTGAAACCCTATTTGCGAAGCGGTGCCTCGTGGCAGCGGGAATAAACACAACTTTTCCCCGAGGCCGGGTTTAGAATGGAAAGGAACTCATGAACGATCCGCTTTACGACCGATTGCGAGAGTTGGGCTGGCGACGGGAACTCACCCCGCGTGAAGAGGCGGAGGTGCGCGCCTGGCTGGCGGCGCATCCCGAAATGCGCGCGGATTGGGAGGCTGAGGCGGCATTGAACCAGGCCCTGGAACGACTGCCCGATGCCCCCGTGCCCTCGAATTTCACCGCGCAGGTTTTGTCCCGTATCGGCGGGATGAAACCGGAAACCGCGGGTTCCTCCGGGCGCGGATTGGAGTGGGGATGGCTGTGGCATTCCCTTCTGCCCAAGGCGGCGGTGGCGGCGGTGGCCCTGGTCGTGGGATTGTTTTCCTACGAGGAGCATCGGTCCGTTCAACGGGCTGAATTGGCGCGCAACGTCGCGGTGATCTCCGGCTTTGCGGCCACACAAAACCCCGAGGTGTTGAAAGATTTCGATGCCATCCGGCGCCTCGGCCAGACCGCGCCCGCCGACGAGGAGTTGCTCGCGCTATTAAAATGAACCCGGCCGGGAAGAAGTCCGTTTGGCTGGCTGCGGGCGCGGTCCTCTGCCTTCTGGTGGCGCTCGTCCGGGCGGGAAATGAAACCGCGCGGCAAGCCGGCACCCCGCCGGATGAAACCATCGCCGCCTCACCCGGCCCGGCCGTATCGCCCGTTGAGACATTCCGCAAGCTCCTGGCCCTGTCGCCTGCGGAACGGAATCGTTTGTTGACCAATTACCCGCCCGCCACCCGGGATCGGATTCTCGGGAAGGTGGAGGAGTATCAACTTCTGCCGGTGGATTTTCGAGAGCTTCGTTTGCAGGCCACGGAACTTCGATGGTACCTGCTCCCTCTTTTGCGGGCCCCGCTGTCCGAACGCGCGGCCAAACTCAATTCCGTTCCGGAGCCGTATCAGAAACTGGTGGCCGCCAGACTGGATGAATGGGATCTCTGGCCGCCGTCGCTCAAGGACGAAGTGCTCGAATATGAAACCACGCTGCATTATTTCGTGGGCCGGAACGCCACGGTCCAGCCGCAGATGGTGGTCGAAGACCTGCCGGAAAAGGATCGGCTGAGGTTGGAACAGAAGCTCGCCGAGTGGCAGGCCCTGCCGTTGGCCCAGCGAGAACAGGTCTACGCGGGCTTTCAGCATTACTTTGAATTGAGCGAAGCTGAAAAGCAGAAAACGCTGGACGCGCTGTCGGAACCCGAACGCCAGGACACGCAGAAAGTCCTGGATCCCATTGAAAGAAAGCCCAAAACAGAACAGGAACAATACCTGGCCGCGTTCCGTCAGTTCAGCGAAATGTCCTCCCAGGAGCGGGAGCAGTTTGTGCGCAATGCCGAACGTTGGCAAAAAATGTCCGCCGCCGAACGCCAGGCTTGGCGCGATCTCGTGAAACAGCTTGCCGACAGACCTCCTCTGCCGCTGGATTTCTTCCCGCTCCACGTGCAGCCCGTCGGCCCCAATTTGCCGCTTCGGATTAAAACAAATTCAGCCGCCGTTCCGGCAAAATGACGAATTTCCGGGATGAAGTGGCGGAGCCGCCCGGCATCGGCTAGAATCAATTCCAACGTGCAGCCGATTGCTTTTTACCTGGGTTCGTTTCCCGTCCATTGGTACGGCGTGATGATGGCGCTGGCGTTTCTGGCCGGCCTTTGGACCGCGGGGCGCCGCGGCCGGCGCGAAGGCATCGCGTCGGAAAAAATTGTGGACATCGGTCCGTGGCTCATTGTCGGCGGGATTCTTGGAGCGCGAACTGTTTACGTGGCCACCTACTGGCAGGAATCGTTCGCGGGACAGCCGATTGGGGAGATATTCATGGTGCAACACGGCGGACTGGTCTTTTACGGCGGACTCATCGGCGCAGCGCTCGCGGGCATCCTTTTTGCCGCGGTGAAAAAACTGCCGCTGTGGAAACTGGCGGACATTTTGGCGCCGAGCATCGCGCTGGGTTACGTCTTCGGCCGGATCGGTTGCTTGCTGAATGGATGCTGTTACGGCCGCGCCTGCGATCTGCCTTGGGCCATCCACTTTCCCCCGGGGCACGAAACCTATCCCCATGGCGTGCACCCGACGGAAATCTACGATTCACTGCTGAACCTCGGCTTGTACCTGGGGCTGGCCTGGCTGTATCGACGGAAGAAATTCGACGGCCAGGTCTTCGCCGCATACCTGATGTGCTACGCCGTGACCCGTTCGATCGTGGAAGCTTTCCGGGGCGATTATACCCCGGGGCATCTGCACGGCGGCCTGACTCCCGCCCACCTGGTCAGCATCGGAATCTTTGCTGCCGGGCTGGCGCTGATCTGGTTGCTCCCGCGACCACAACTGAAACGCGAATAGCGGATGGCGCAGCTTGAATCCAGAGGTCGGAAGCCGGAAGCCGGAAACCGGAAGTCAGACCTCCAGCCTCCGACCTCCGGCCTCCGACCTCTGCTCCTTGCCGGCCCAACCGCCGTCGGAAAATCCGAAATCGCGATGCTCCTGGCCGAACGGCTCAACGGCGAAATTATCTCTGTCGATTCCATGCAGGTGTATCGCGGACTCGACATCGGCACCGCCAAACCCTCGCCGGCCGACCGCGCCCGGGCGCCGCATCACCTGATTGACGTGATGGATTTGAATGAGCCGTTTGATGCCGCCGGTTTTATCAAACTGGCGCATCAAGCCGTGGCGGAAATCCAGTCACGCCACCGGCTGCCGATTCTTTGCGGCGGCACCGGGCTTTACTTCAAGGCGTTTCTGGAAGGTCTTGGCAACGCGCCGCCGGCCGACACAAAAATGCGCGCGATCCTTGAAGCGACGCCGTTGACTGAGTTGCTTCGCGAACTGGCCGAACGCGATCCGGTAACTTACGAAAAAATCGACCGGCAAAACCCCCGCCGCATCATCCGCGCCGTCGAAGTCATCCGCCTGACCGGCCAGCCGTTCTCGGCGCAGCGCGCCCGGTGGGGCGAGACTCCCGGCGAGCCTCGTAGCGCAGACAGGAATGTCCGCGCCACAGATCGTCTCTTCGGCTTTTTCCGTTCCCCGTCTGACCTGCACGCCCGCATCAACGTCCGCGTGGACGAAATGTTCCGCCGGGGCCTGGTATCCGAAACCGAGCAACTGCTCCAGCGCGGCCTGGCGGAAAACCGGACCGCAATGCAGGCGTTGGGCTACCGGCAGGTGGTCGAGCACCTGCAGGCCAAGCGTTCGCTGCCCGAGACCATCGAGCTGGTCAAAATCCGCACCCGCCAGTTCGCCAAGCGCCAGATGACGTGGTTCAAGCGGCAATTGAATCTGAGCTGGATCGAGTTGAATCCGGAGGATTCGCCCGAAGTTGCAGCCGCGCGGGTGAAAGCGCGGATCGAAAAGCCGAGTTGAGAACGCATCGAGCCGGGCCGCAAACGTCCGCAATTCTTGCTTTGTCGCGCGCGGCGGCCTATGTTTGAGCCGCCGTGAAACAACCGTTCGTCAACGTCGAGGAAAAGATCGATCGCTTCGTCGGGAAACGGACGAAAATGGCGGATGCACTATCGCTGGTCCACAGCACCAGGGCGGAGGCCATCGCGTGGCGAAAGGCATTTGGCGGGGTACGCATTCCGCGGGGGGTTCACCGTTTCAAGACGCACGAGGAAGCAGACCAATGGTTATGGCGGATGATCGCCCGTCCAACGAGTTAGCGCCGCGCGAACCGACGGTCGAGGATTTGCGTGATTTGTGCCGCGAATTAAACCAGCGCGGCGCAAAGTACGTGGTGATCGGGGGATTCGCCCTGCGGGCAGCCAACTACAACCGGAGGACGATGGACGTGGATTTGCTGGTGGCGGCTGAAGCCGAAAACGAAGCGAAGGTGTTTTCTGCGCTCTCTACTTTGCCTGATAACGCCGTGCGCGAACTCCAGCCCGGCGAACTGCAGCAATACAGCGTCATTCGCATCGGTGATGAAATCGTCGTGGATTTGATGCGCTCGGCGGGCGGTATTGATTACGCCGAAGCGGCAAAGGATGTGGTGGTGCGCGAATTGGACGGCGTGCCGATCCCGTTCGCGTCGCCGCGCCTGCTCTGGCGCATGAAGGCCGTGACGCATCGGGAAAAAGACGCAGGCGACCTGGTTTTTCTGCGCCAATGGTTCGCCGAGCGGGGGGAACAACCGCCGCCGGTTTGACCGCGGCGCCGCTTCACTGATCATCGCTTCGCCGCCAGCTTTTGCACATACCGCTCGATGCGGTTGCTCGCCTCGATGAGTTGCTCGTAGCTCGTGGCGAAGCACGCGCGGCAAAAGCCCGCGCCGTTTGCGCCGAAGGCCGTGCCGGGCACCATCGCCACCCGCTCGGCGTTCAGCAGCCCCACCGCAAAATCTTTTTCGCTCATGCCGGACACGCTGACGTCCGGGAACGCGTAGAAGGATCCCCGCGGTAGGTGGCACTTCAGCCCGATTTCATTGAACCGGCGCACGATGAAATCCCGCCGGCGCCGGTATTGATCGCGCATCGCCTTCATGGCGTCTTCGCCCCGCTGCAGCGCCTCAATCGCGCCTTCCTGGCTGATGATGGACGCGCACATCATCGAGTATTGATGCACTTTCATCATCGCCTCGATCAGCGTCGCCGGGCCGCAGGCATAGCCGATGCGCCAGCCGGTCATGGCGAACGCCTTGGAAAAACCGTGCAGGAAGATCGTGCGTTCTTTCATCCCCGGCAAACTGGCGATGCTGACGTGTTCGCCTTCAAACGTCAGCTCGGAATAAATCTCATCGCTCAACACGAGCAGATCTTTTTCGACGCAGAATTTGGCGATGGCTTCGAGTTGGGCGCGGGTGCAGGTGCCGCCCGTGGGATTGCACGGCAAATTCAGCATGAGCAGCTTGCAACCCGGTTGCCAGGCCGCCGTCAGCGCCTCGGCGGTCAGCGCAAAATTGTCTTTCGCAAACGTCGGCACCGGCACGGCGATACCGTGGGTGAGCGTGATGCTCGGATGATAACTCACGTAACACGGCTGGTGGAACAGGACCTTGTCGCCCGGGTTGACGAGCGCGCGGAAGGCGATGTCGAGCGCCTCGGACACGCCGACGGTGACGAGGATTTCATCCTCGGGCCGGTAGCTCACGCCGAAGTGCTTTTCGACGTAACGATTGATGGCGCGGCGCAGCTCGATCAGGCCGAGGTTCGAGGTGTAATGGGTTCTGCCCTTCTCCAGGGCGTAAATGGCCGCCTCGCGGATGTGCCAGGGCGTGTCGAAATCCGGCTCGCCGATGCCCAGCGAGATCACGTCCTTCATCTTCGACACCACTTCAAAAAAGTCGCGGATGCCCGAGCGCGGCAGGTTGACGACGTGTTTGGCGATGAAGCGGGTGGTGTCCATGG
>CAZFOA010000154.1:0-9212 GCA_964520205.1 uncultured Verrucomicrobiota bacterium
AAAATCGAATGGACGGATGCGACGTGGAATCCGGTCCGCGGCTGCACCAAAGTCAGTCCCGGCTGTTTGCATTGCTATGCCGAGACGTTCGCGGAACGGTTTCGCGGCGTGCCGGGCCACCCGTTCGAGTTCGGCTTCGACTTGCGCCTGGTGCCCGAAAAACTCGGCGACCCCATCCGCTGGGCCACGTCACGGATGATTTTCGTCAACTCGATGAGCGACCTTTTCCACGAGAAGGTGCCGGATGACTACATTGTTTCCGTCGCGCGCGTGATGGCGGCAGCCAATTGGCACACCTACCAGGTGCTGACGAAACGCGCCGATCGAATGCACAGCTTGTTGAAAGGCAAACTTCGGTTCGTGGTGGAGCAACCACACATCTGGTGGGGCGTGAGCGTGGAAAACCGGAAGCACGGCCTGCCGCGAGTTGATTTGCTCCGCAAATCGCCGGCGAAGGTCCGGTTTCTTTCCATCGAACCGCTCCTGGAACATCTCGGTCCGATGAATCTGGATGGTATCGGTTGGGTGATTGTCGGCGGAGAAAGCGGGCCGGGCGCCCGGCCGATGGACGTCCGTTGGGTGCGCGATATTCGGGCGCAATGCCAAAGCGCCCGCGTCGCCTTTTTCTTCAAGCAATGGGGCGGCGTCCGAAAGTCAACGACCGGCCGGGCTCTGGATGGCCGAACCTACGATGAATTCCCCGAGCGTCGCCAAGTTCCCGTGCCCGATCTGGAACACCGACGAAGCACCTTGCAACGACTGGAAGCGGAATTGGTATAATCGTCAGGCAAAAACCAACTGCGTCGTCGCCGCTTTCTCGTCCCAGCCGCGGGTGGGTTCGGCGGTGACCGAGCTGATGTCCTTGATGGAAATCTGGCGGCCGCGGGTTTTCGGGCTTTTCACCTCGATCTCCTTGGGATTGCAGGTTTGCTGGCTGATCTTCTGGTGCAGCGCGGGTTTGTAGCGGATGTAAAGCGTTGGCGGCGTGTCCGACGCGAAGAACAGGATGCGCGATTTGTCCGGTATGCAGGAATACGCTTTGTTCAGGATGGTGCCGCCGAAGGTGAACCGCTTGAGAAAGCTCGCCTGGCGGTTCGTGTAGGCGCAGGTGAACACCCGCTCGCGTTCCGGCAAACCGCAGAAGAACAGGTCCGGCCCCACGAAGAATTTCTCCGGCAACTCCGTGACCTTGTAGGTGCCGTCCTTGAACACGAGCAGAATCTTGTCGAACTTGGTGCATTCGACCTTGAATTCCTCGCCGTTGACTTTGTAGCCCACATAGCCGCTCTCGCGGTCGTAGGCCACCTTGAACGCCTTGAACGCGACTTCCTTTACGTCGATTTCATCGTGCCGGCTCGACTTGGTGGTCAGGCGCGGATACCGCGGGCCGTATTTCTCCAACAGCGCTTCCAAATGTCCGATGGCGTGCTTCGTGAGTTGTTTCAGATTCTTGCGCGTCAATTCGAGATCGGCTTTGACCCGGTCGGTTTCCTCACGATGCTTGTTGATGTCGAACAGCGAAATCCGGCGGATGCGCACGGACAGCAGTTTCTCCACGTCGGCATCCGCCAATTCCCGATACAGCTGTTTCCGAAACGGTTTGAATCCGGCATGCACGGCTTCCAAAACCGCCTCGTTGGTTTTGCATTTCTCGATCGCCTTGTAGATGCGTTCCTCGATGAAGATGCGTTCCAGCGTGCGGAAATGGAGTTCGTCCTCGAGTTGTTTCTGCTTCAACTCCAGCTCCAGCTTGAGCAGGCGCACGAGTTGCTCGGTGTTTTCGCGCAACACTTCGGACACGGTCAATTCGACCGGACGATTGTCTTTGATGACCACGATGCGGCTGGCGATCGTCACTTCGCAATCCGTGAAGGCGTAAAGCGCATCCACCAGTTTTTCCGCGTCCACGCCTTGCGGGCATTTGATCTCGATCTCGACTTCCTCGGAGGTGAAATCGTTGATGGATTTCACCTTGAGCTTGCCCTTGCGCGCGGCGTCCTCGATGGATGCAATGAGCGAATCGGTCGTGGTTGACGGCGGAATCTCCTTGATGGTGACCGTGGACTCATCCTTGACCCGGATTTTGGCGCGGACTTTGACGCTGCCCTTGCCATCGGCATATTCACGCGCGTCCATCTGGCCGCCGGTTGGGAAATCGGGCAGGCATTTGAACGGCTGCTTCTTGAGAATGGCGATCTGCGCTTCGATCAATTCGGGAAAATTATGCGGCAGAATGCGCGCCGACAGGCCGACGGCGATGCCTTCCGCGCCGAGCATGAGGGTGAGAGGCAGCTTGCAGGGCAGGGTGACCGGCTCCCGGTTGCGTCCGTCGTAACTCGGGACGAACTCGGTGATCTCGTCGTTGAAGAGTTCCGTGCGGGCGAGTTCCGTGAGGCGGCATTCGATATAGCGCGCGGCGGCGGCGGGATCGCCGGTGAAAATGTTGCCGAAATTTCCCTGGCCTTCGATGAGGTAACGCTTGTTCGCCAGCACCACGAGTGCGTCGCCGATGGAAGCGTCGCCATGCGGATGATACTTCATCGTGTCGCCCACCACGTTGGCGACCTTGATGAAACGCCCGTCGTCGTTCTGGTGCAGCGACCACAGGATGCGCCGCTGCACCGGTTTCAACCCGTCGGCCAGATGCGGGATCGCGCGGTCGCGAATGACATACGAGGCGTATTCGAGGAAGCTGGTGTTGACGCGGCGATGGAGCGGCAACTCGATCTGGCCGGGCTTGAACGGACGAAGCGGGTGGGCGAGATTGGCCGGCACCGGCTCAGCGACGATTTCCGTGTGGCCCTGGCCGTTGCGGCTTTCGTCTGGCTCGCTGCTGGCTTTGGGGCCGGCGGCCGGCGGTTCGGGGGGCGTTGCGTTCGTCTTGCGTTTCGCTGTGCTCATGTCAGATGAAGATTAAGCCAGAAGAGAACACCGGGTGGCAAGGTTCGCGACGGGAGAAATCAACCGGTGCAACTTTGAAGAGCGTCTCCCAATTCTTGAGGGGGTGCAGTAAGGCATGGAGGCAGCGCGCAATTCGCAGCGCAGCTTTGTCAGCTGCTGTGTCGGCAGGTTTTCAACCTGCCACGAGCTTGAAATCTTCCCGCGTTGGTCTGTTGCCGCGATCAGGCCGGTTGGAAACCGGCGGTACGGCAGGTTGGAAACCTGCGCTACGGCTGCCGTGTCGGCAGGTTTTCAACCTGTCGCGGGAATGAATTCCTGCCGCGCCTTGACCATTTCCAGGATATTGCCGGTTGGAAAACGGCGGCACAGCAGATCAAAAATCTGCGCTGCCACCGGTCAGGGCCGACCTGGGCTGGGCCGGTGCAATTGTCGAAGCGCCCGCTGCAAGGAATCGAGTTCCCGTTCGTCATCAATCTTCTGGCGTTCCGCCAACTCCAGCGTTTCCAGCACTACTTCCATATCATTGAGCACACCTTTCAGATCCTCAATGACTCGATTCACCTGCTCGATGGCTTGGCTGATGGCCGGAGTATTGGGCGCCGATTCCCGCTCCGGCCTGAAATTGCGTTCGGGTTCCCGGGCCGATGCCGGCGTTTCGATTGCCGGAGCAGATTCGCCAGTGTCGCCAGGTTGTGGCCCGGATAATCGCGGCTCGCTGCGCCGCCGGGAATGGCGCCGCCCGCCGCGCCGCGACCGGCGTGGACCACGCGGGATTAGTGCCGGCGCCTGCTCGGGCAAAGCCTTTGGTTGTTCGTCGGGAACCATTTCGCTTCCAAATTGCCCGGCTTCATTGGAAATGCAATGGAATTTTTTCATCACGGCGGGGGATGGGCGCAGCTCACTTTTTGAGCACGCTGAAGCAAAGGCGGTGTTGCCCGGTTGCAGCGCAGAGTTGCAGTTTGCCGTGCCGACTGCCTGCTCGCCTCGGGGAAGCCTCCGGCGCAGCCAGGATTGGCGGCGCAGCAGGTTGCCAACCTGCGCCACACGGTTCATGGAGGGTGGCGGGCCCTGCCGTTTCCCGCTACTTCTTCTTGAACAAATCGCCGAGGCCCTTGGTGAGATTGGTCACGCTGCCGTCCACGGATTTGCCGAGGTTCTTGGTGATGCCATTGGCGCTTTTGCTCAGATCGCCAAGACTGACCGCAGCGGCCTGGGCCGCGCTGTGTTCGATGGCCGCCAGAACCTGCCTGGTCAATTCCGCAGCGGTGATGCCGTCGGGATTCGTGCCCAGATTCGAGAGATGAATGTCCGGCAGAGGCACCGTCACGGATTGGCTGCCGATGCCGTTCAAGCTGAGATTCACGCTGGCGCCGGTGATGATGAATTCATCCACCTCAAGTTTCCGGCCGGGTTTTGATTCCTCCGTTTTTGCCGCCGCGTTCGTTTTGCCGCCGCCGCCGCCGGGCGCCGACTGGACGTTGGCAAGAATTTTGCCCAGATTGTTTCCGCCAAAGCCGCCTTCAAACGTGATGTCCGGCGCTTCGACACGGATGGACTTGATCACAATTTTATCCGAGAAGAGGGATGCGGGTTTCAAGGCCAGGCTGGCGCTGCCGACGCTGATCGCATGCGGGGTTTTGAAACCCTCCGGATTGCCCACGACGAGGCCCTTGATTTGACCGGCACCCGAGAACAGCGACAGGCTGACACGGTCCAGTTTGACGTCCACTTTGGTCAATTCTGGGCCGAAGGTTTCCACGCCGCGTTTGACCGCTCCATCCAGAAAGAGACCGATGGCCAGGACGGCCAGAATCAGGAGCGCGAGAAACCCGATGCTGATTCTCAGAAGAATTTTTTTCATGACGCCAATAAACCTTCGAATCGGGTCTTCTGCCAGAAAATTCAGCCGGGAAGGCAGGCTGTCTCAGTCTGCCAGCAGGGCTTCCACCACCTCGATCAGTTGTTTGGCCTGATAGGGTTTGGCCAGGAACCGGTCCGGTTTGAAACGGGAATTGGCGTAAATCTCTTCATCGACCGTGCCGCTCACCATGAGTATCTTTTGCCGGGGATGGAGTTGCCTGCACTGGCGGATCAGGTCGAGTCCAGTCTGGCTGTGCATCGCATAGTCGGTGATGATCAATGCGGGGCGTGGCTTGGCCGAGGTGAAAGCCTGAACCGCCGATTCGGGATCGCGAAAGGTCTTTACCCTGTAGCCGGACGGCTGCAGGACCGCGGCTGCCAACTCGATCAGCAACGGTTCATCGTCCACGACATAAATAAGAGGCTTGTTAACCGGATCCATTCCACGCTCTTGAAAAGTAAACACCCGGCGCGCCACACTGGCAAGCTTCTTTGCAGCGGAACCAGATTACCGTTGCGCGCCTATTTGGACCGCCGTAATCTCCACCGCACGACGAGGCCACCTGCTGTTTGCGCGAGGAACCTTGTGTTATGAAACTGAAGAAATCGTCTCCGAGGACTACGGCCGCCGCACCAGCGGGTTCCGGGCAGCCGTCCGCCCCCGAGTCTCTGTCATCCGGCAGAAAGGTCCGGCGCAGGACCGTTGCCAAAGCGGAACCGGCTGAGGCCCCCGCCGCGGCGTCGGAAGTACCGCAAACCCCCGCTCCCGAGGCGCCGCCGCCCCGGAAAGTTCCCCGGCGCAAGACCGTCGCCAAAGCGAAGACAACAGCGCTGCCCGCGACGGCATCGCCGCGTTTTCCGAAAACGGATGTTGCCAAACGCAAGCCACCCGCCGGAATTCGCCGGCGCAAAACGGCTGCTGTCATTGAGACCGTCGCGGCTCCCGTCGCCGCAGCTCCTGTCGTCGCGGCTCCCATCCTCGCAGATCGTCCACCCCAGGCCCGCAAGTTGCCGCCGGGGATCCCGCCGATTCTGCTGGAGGACGACAAGCCTGCGCCGCGGCCCGTCAGCGGTCCCGGGCAGCGTTATGCGCTTGGACCGGCGGCGACGGTGGAGCGGTTCGAAGCGGAAGGCGAACTTCCGGAATCCTACGGCACGCAGCAAGTGCTGCTGGCGGCGCGCGACCCGCACTGGCTTTATGCGCATTGGGATCTTACCGCCGAACAGCAGCGGCGTTACAACGCGCTTTCGTCAGACCGCCACCTCATCCTTCGGGTTTGCCGCGATGCGGCCGGCAGCCGGCCGGTTGCCGAGGTTCACGTTCATCCCGAGTCCCGCCATTGGTTCATTCATGTGGATCGCGCCGGAGCCCAATACGTTTGTGAACTGGGTTATTACGCAAAGGGCGGCGGGTGGACGACGCTTTCGACTTCCGGCGCCACACTGGCCCCGACGGATGCGATGTCGGCGGAGGTTTCCGTCGAGTTCGCCACCATTCCCTATGAAATTCCGCTGGTGAAACTGGTTGAGTTGGTTAAAGAGGCGGCTCGGGAAAACGTGCCTTTGGCCCAGGCCCTCCAGCAATTGCGGGCCGAGGGACATCCCGAACTGCCCGCGTCGGCGCCGCCGCCCCCGGCGGCACAATGGACCCCGGCCCAGGAACGCGCGCTGGCCGAGGTCATCAGCATGGACCGGGTGCGCCGCGTCTGGATGGGGTCGCTGGAAATCACCGAATTGATCCGGGGCCAGTTCGTGCATGAACTCGCCTCGATGGCGGCGGCGCAGTTGGGCGCGCCAACGTCGCCGGGGGGAGCGTCGGTCTCCAGCCCGTTCGGCGGCGGGCAGCCGGCCCGGGGCTTTTGGTTCAACGTCAACGCCGAGTTGATCATTTACGGCGCGACCGAGCCGACGGCAACGGTCACGATCGGTGGCCGGACCATCAAGCTCCGGCCGGACGGTTCGTTCAGCTATCGTTTCGCCTTGCCGGACGGCAGCTACGAACTGCCCGTGGTCGCCGTTTCGTCCGACCAGACGGATGGCCGTGCGGCTGAGTTGCAATTCAGCCGCAAGACCGAGCACCGGGGCGAAGTCGGCGCGCACCCGCAAGATCCGGGTTTGAAACCGCCGGCGCCCGGCAATGTGTGATGCAGCGAAATGAAACGCGCCGTCCGTACCGTCATTCGGCTGCTGGCCGCCGGGCTGTTCCTGGTTGGCGGCATGGAAATCGGCCTGGAATTCATGAGGCAGCGGGCGAAGGAAGGCGGAATCCGACTGGGATCGTGCCTCTTCGGCGCCGTCCTGATCGTGTTGGGCGCCACGCTGGCGGGAGTCAGCGGCCGGCTGGCAACGCGCTTAACGGAGGATTTCGAAGAGTGACGATTCAACGAACATCGAACCCTGAACCAACTGGAGTGGTGAGTTTGATTCGATGTCGGACGTTGGAGGTCAGGTGTTGGATTTTACTCTGAATTCTCATGCAAGGCTACCTCGCCCTCGTTTTGCACGCGCACTTGCCGTTCGTGCGGCATCCGGAGCACGAAAAGTTTCTCGAGGAAAACTGGCTCTTTGAAGCGATCACGGAAACCTACATCCCGCTCCTCCAAATCATGGAGCGCTGGCTGCAGGATGGCATGGACACGCGCCTCACGCTCACACTCACGCCGACGCTTTGTTCGATGCTGCTGGATCCGATGCTCCAGGATCGTTACGGGCGGCATTTGAACGAGATGATCGAGCTGGCGGAGAAGGAAGTTTACCGCACCCACTGGGACCGGCCGTTTCACGAGTTGGCGTCGCTCTATCACCGCCGGTTCCGGGCCGTTCGCGACACGTATTTCGGCTGCAAACGGAATCTGGTGGCCGCGTTTGGCCGGTTCCAGGAGCTCGGCAAGCTCGAAATCATCACCTGCGCCGCGACCCACGCCTTGCTCCCGTTGATGGCCAATCATCCCCCTTCGATCCGCGGGCAAATCCTCGTCGCCCGCGACCACTATCGCCGCTGTTTCGGACGCGACCCGCGCGGCATCTGGCTGCCCGAATGCGCGTATGCGGACGGTGTGGAAAAGGTTCTGCAGGAGGCGAACCTCCGCTGGTTTATCACCGACACCCACGGCATTTTGCACGCGCATCCCCGCCCGCGCTACGGCGTGTTCGCGCCGATTTTCACGCCAAACGGCATTGCCGCTTTTGGCCGCGACCTTGAATCGGCCAAACAGGTCTGGAGCAAGAACGAAGGGTATCCGGGCGACCCGCGGTACCGTGATTTTTACCGCGACATAGGGTTTGACCTCGATTTTGAATACGTGCAGCCGTATCTCCCGTCGGTGGACAAGCGCGGTTTCACCGGCATCAAGTATTACCGGATCACCGGTGAGGCGCCCGACAAGCAGGTTTACCATCGCGCGTCCGCCCTGCAAGCCGCGGCCGATCACGCGCAACATTTTCTCCAGGCGCGCATGAAACAAATCCAGCATCTTTCGAGCATTCTCGACCGTCCGCCGCTCCTGCTTTCGCCTTACGACGCCGAGCTTTTCGGTCATTGGTGGTATGAAGGACCGGAGTTTCTCGATTATTTTGTGCGCAAAGCGTATTACGATCAGAAGGTTTTCAGCCTGATCACGCCGGGTGACTACCTCTACGGGCATCCGACCAACCAGATTGCCTCGCCTGGCGCCTCGAGCTGGGGGGAGGAAGGATACTGGCGCGTCTGGCTCAACGAAACCAATGAATGGATTTATCCGCACCTGCACGTTGCGCAGGGGCGCATGACGGAACTGGCCCGGCGCTTCGTCCACCCGGAGCCGCTGCAACAGCGCGCGCTTAAACAGGCTGCGCGCGAACTGATGCTCGCGCAGGCGAGCGACTGGCCATTCATCCTCCGCACCGCCACCAGTCCGGACTACGCGCGCAAACGCGTGAAAGACCATCTCTTCCGCTTCATCACGCTCCACGAACAACTCACCAACTCCTGCATCGATGAGGCCTGGCTGGCCGAGGTGGAGGCGCGCGACAACCTGTTTCCGGACGTGGACTGGCGTTATTGGGCTTGAAAGCGACAGGTATCGGCCAACCGCGCCCCGGGTTCAATGGGCTGGAAGCGGCTTCGTAAGTCTCAACCACGTCAGGCCAGCGCACTCGCGAGCCGGAAATTCGGGGATTCGGTGCTGGTTCGGCTCGCCAGGAGTTTCCCCCCGCCACTTGAAACCGCTGCTAGAGCGTTTCAAACAAAACCGTAGCCGCTACACGGCATTTCACGCAGGGGAGCGCGGGCTTCAGCCCGCTTCGAAATCGAATGGGGACGCGACGTTGAAGCGGCGTAAACGCCGCGCTCCGGCTACAGCTTTTTTGAAAACGCTCTAAGGCCCGGTTAACCGGAAGAACATCCTGGGCGGCGCCGCGGAGGTAATCGTAGCCGCATAGACGGGTGAATTCGCCCCGCTGGCGAGCGGACT
>CAZFOA010000155.1:0-9169 GCA_964520205.1 uncultured Verrucomicrobiota bacterium
GCGAAAGGCGATCTGCCCAGCCAGACGGTATTGGAATCGGAAGTGAAACCCGGCGGCTGGTTCAGCCACTGGAGTTCACTGCCGCTCGCCGGCGGCGCCTACGCCCGGTTCGGAGAAGTGACCGCCTGGCGGGCGACCTTGTGGGAAGGCGACCAGTTGTTGGGCGAACAGAAATCCTACCTGTGGTGAAAGCGGGCAATGCTCGCGCGGCGATTGGAGCCGGTATGATCTAGTCCAAAGGCCGGCGAGGCCCGAAAATTATCGCTCTACTTCAGAGATCGGGTTGAACCCGCGAAAAGGTGGGCGGTTTTAACCCGCGAAATGACACTGACTGCGCCGCCCCGCACCAAATACTACAAAACTAGGAACCAACCCGTTTCCGACTAACGATCTCTGGGTTTCGTCAGCTCTTTTACGGGGGCATCAGGCCCAGGCGTCACAAGTGGGGGCATATTCTTTGTCCCAAGTTTCTCGCCAATCCTGAGCAGTATTTGATACTCCTCGACCGTCGTGGGTTTGACTTTGACGTAGATAAATGATCGTCCATGCACTGTATTTGGTCCACGGACTCCCGTGTTCACGATGGAATCGTATGTATAGATCTCCACTCGGGTCTTGCGCGGGTCGATCACAGTAAGGTGAATATGAAAATCAGCAAAATAGATCAGTGGCTGGCCATCTTTGAAATATACTTGGAACTCTCCAACGGGAGCATTGGCGCCGTAAAAGTAAGCATCATTTTCGTTGCCTGGTTTGGCAAGAATGCCATCAGTTAGAGAATCAGCATCGCCTTTGAAGAACAAGCTTCCCGCGCCTAATTGAAGCGCAATTGTAAGAAGACGTTTTGTTTCAGCATCGCCGCCTCCTTTCCAAACTCTTCCTCGGTGTTTCTCATACTCTTGTTCTCCGAATTCATCGCCAAGAGCCTGTTTGATGGCGCTTTTGACTTCGCTGACATTGGCGTTAAACTCGTAACTCGTAGGGTTCTGGATCTGTAGAACCCTCTCCTGGAAAGTCACATTCTTTGACTGCAACAAGCAGCCTGTAAGAGTTAAGGCTGTTCCTGTAATCAGATTAGATAGCCAGCGGTTCATAAAGTCCTGGAAAGGGTCACCCATTATGGCCTTCCCGCCGCGGCGGGATCGGGTCCAGCCTTTTCAACAGGCGGTCAGGACGCGCGGCGCTTTTCCTGCGTGTGCAAGGCCTGCTCGTAGCATTCCAATGCTTCGTTGAAACGCTCCATGCGATTGTATAATCCGCCTTTGTAAAGATAAGCGATGGTCATCAAATTGTCGGCGGCAATGGCGCGGTCGTAGCACTCCAGCGCTTCCTGGGGCTTGCGCAACCGTTCGAGCGCCGTCCCTTTCTTGACCAGGGCTTCGGTGTTGTCCGGGTCCTGCGCCAGCACCTCGTCGAAACAGGCGATGGCTTCATCCAGTTTCGCCAAGTTGAGCAACGACTGCCCCTTGCCCAGGAGGGACGTGATTTCGGGGGCTTTTTCCGCCGAGCCGGCGGAAGGCTCAGCGGCCGGAGCGCCGCCGGGGGACTGCAAGTCGAGGATATTGCTGGCCGCCGCCGCATCGTTCAAAGGGGATTGGGAAGTCCGCTCGAGTTCCTGAATTCGCTTTTCCAGCCGTTCGATGGCGCCGAGCAGGCGCGCGGTGGATTGTTCGACCGGATTGAGGGTCGCCAGGGAGTGTTGGCCCGATTCCAGGGCGGCCATGGCGCGCGAGGCTCCCAAACCCAGGCCCACCGGTCGCGCTGACGACATGGCGGTGAAACGGTTCACCGCGCGCCATTGAAAATAGGCGGTCAGCAGGACTGCCACACAGCCCAGTGCGGCGAAACCGCTGACGACGATGAGCACCGTGTGGTTGGCGTGCTGCACGGCCTCCAGTTCGCTGACCCGCTGTTCGGCCAGCGATTGTTCGATGACTTGCAACCGGTCCGCAACCATCTTGGCGCTTTTGGCGGCGCCATCCTCCGATTCCTGGCGATTCCGTTCGATAGCCAATTGGGCTTCGTGAATTTGTTCCTGGAGCCGCAGATAACCGCGCAACACCTCATCCGCGCCGGAATTTCCTTCGGTCCGGGCCGGAGCGGCTCCCGCGACGGCGTTGGTGGCAGGGGTGGCGGCAGGGTCCGCGCCGGAAGCGGGATGCGCGAGCCAAAGGCAGAATCCGCCAATGATAACCAAGCATCGAAGCCGCGCATTTCTCATGTTGAAACCGAAGGGAGATTGAGCGGTCGTCCGCTCGTTGTCAAGAAAGGCCTTGGAGAAAATCGGCGGCTTGCCGCTCGTTGACACGGGCGGTTGGCCTGTTTAGTTTGCAGTCCATGTCTCGATTGCCGTTCGAAATCCTGCTCGCCTTGCGATACCTGCGGCCCAAAAGAACCTTCGTCTCAGTCATCACCCTGATTTCCGTGCTCGGGGTCGCGCTGGGCGTCGCCGTCCTGATCATTGTCATCAGTGTCATGAGCGGGTTTGACCAGCACATGCGGGAGGTCATCCTGAATTTCAGCGCGCACCTGACGGTGACGAAGCGGGACCATCTGATGAAGGATTACGCGTCGGTCGTGAGCATTCTTTCGTCAAATCACAGCGTCGTAAGCGCCGCGCCATTTGTCGCCGGACAGGTGCTTTTGGAGACGCAGACCAACGCGAACCATCTGGAACCCGTGGTCGCGGCGCCGCGGGTCATGGGAATTGACACGCAACATGAAACCAACTGGTTCATCGGGCCGGCGAACATCGTCACCGGGCAATTTGATCTGGGCGGGCACGGGTTGCTGGTGGGCCGCGTTTTTGCCGATGGCATGAAAGTGGAGCCGGGGGATCATGTGGCGATTTATTCGCCGCGCGAGTTGCGCAAAATGAGGGAGAGCCAGGGCAAGGACAATCAGGCGGCCATTTTGCCGGACGACTACGAAGTCCGCGGCATTTTCGATGTTGGTTATTACGACTACAACAGCTACCTGGTCATCACCTCCCTGGAAAACGCGCAGAACCTGTACGACCTGGATGACAACGTGCATGGCCTGATGGTGGTGTTGCGGGATCCCTACCAGGCGCCGGCGGTCCAGGAGGAGCTGGAAAAAGCTCTCGGGCCGGATTACGAGATTACGACCTGGATGGACCAGAACCGGAATATCCTGGACGCTGTGGCCGTGGAGAAGAACGTCATGTTTTTTCTGCTTTTTTTCATCATGATTGTGGCGGCGCTGTGCATTTTGAGCGCGCTGATTACGTTTGTTGTTCAGAAGACCCGGGAGATCGGCATGCTGAAAGCCATCGGCGCGACCGATTTTCAAGTGGCCGGATTATTTTTGAGTCAAAGCGCGTTCATCGGCGCCGTGGGCGTGGCGGCGGGTTACGGCCTCGGCATCCTGGCGCTGAGTTATCGCAACGAGTTTCTCCACTTGATGCGGCGGACCACGGGGATGGAATTGTTTCCGGCTTCCGTTTACCAGTTCACGGATTTGCCTTCGCTGGTTGTGCCGAAGGACATTCTCTTGATTTGCGGCAGCGCCTTTGTCATTTGCGTTTTGGGGGGCCTGATTCCGGCGTGGCGCGCGGGCCGGCTCGCGCCCGTGGAGGCGTTGCGGTATGAGTGAGCCGTTTCTTGCCGCCATCAATGCCGGCAAAACCTACCTGCTTGGCAAACGCGCGCTGGAAGTGTTGCGCGGCGTGAACCTGGAAATCCAGCGCGGCGACTTCGTCGCGCTGCGGGGCGCCTCGGGCGCCGGCAAAAGCACCCTGCTGCATCTGCTCGGCGGATTGGACTTTCCGAATCCAGGGGAAATCCGGATGGCCGGTGAAGACCTGGCCTCGCTGTCGCGCCGGAAACTGGCGCGCTGGCGAAATCAAAAGATCGGTTTTATCTTTCAAGCGTATTATCTGCTGCCGGAACTCGACGCGCTGGAGAACGTTTGCCTGCCCGCGCGGATGGCGCGCACCCCGGCGGCCCGGGCGGCGGCGCGCGGGCGCGAACTGCTGGACCGGGTGGGACTCAAAGACCGCATGGAGCACAAGCCTTATGAACTTTCCGGCGGCGAACAGCAGCGCGTGGCCATCGCCCGGGCCTTGATCAATGAACCGGATTTGATTCTGGCCGACGAGCCCACGGGCAATCTGGACTCGCATACGGGCGCGCAGATCATCGATTTGCTCTGTTCGCTGCGCATCGAAAGACAAGCCACCCTGGTCATGGCCACCCACGACGCGACGGTTGCCACGCGCGCGGCGAAGATCATCCAGTTGGTGGATGGCCAGATTCAGTAACCGCCTGGGGTTATGGATTATTGGAGTATTGGAATGATTCCAGACATGAAGCCGGGCCGGGATTCCAACCCTCCATTACTCCGGCAACCCTTCATCCCATGAGCCGGGAATACTGGGAAACACGTTATCGGACCGGAGACATGCCCTGGGAGAAAGGCGCGCCGTCACCGGGTCTTGTGGATTTTCTCTCAACCCATGGGGACTCGCCGCGGGGAACCGTCTGCGTGCCCGGCTGCGGGACAGGCCATGACGTGCGCGAATGGGCCCGCGCGGGTTTTACGGCTTTTGGTTTCGACCTTGCCCCGAGCGCCATTCGACTGGCGACCGAAAGCACCCATGCCGCCGGACTCACCGCGAGATTCCTGGTCGCCGATTTTTTGCGGGATGAACCTCCGCTTCAATTTGACTGGGTGTTCGAGCACACATTGTTTTGCGCGATCAACCCGGTTGAACGGGAAGACTATGTGCGGGCGGTGCTGCGCTGGTTGAAACCGGACGGCCAGTATCTCGCCGTAAACTACCTTATCCCCGACCAGGACGGTCCGCCGTTCGGAACGACCCGTGAAGAACTGGGCCGGCGATTTTTCCCGCATTTCGATTTGCTGCAGGAATGGATGCCACGCTCGTATCCCAACCGAACGGGGCTGGAATGGATGCTCTGGTGGCGCAGAAAAACCCATTGAAACTCAGGCACCTCGGATCCCCGGGACCGCGGACGGTCCCTGTCCGCAGCAGGTTGGATTATCTGAATGGCTGGATAATTCCGAATCCGCGCGGACCTTCCTGACCGCTGCGCGCCGGGACGTCGCGCGGTCCGACAGTGGCGGCGCCCGGATGCGCCCGCAAGAAGCCCGTTGAAAATTGCCGATTCCGCCACTACTTTCAGCATGTCATGATTGAAGACCGTGATTACATGCGATCGGCATCCGCCGGCCTGAAGGGGTCGGTTACGGTTGGATTGATCCTGACGCTGGCTGTCGTTTTTGTTCTCCAAGAGACCGTGCTGCCGCATCTGGTTCCGCTCGATTACCTGGTGTTGAGTCTGGATGGCTTGCGGCACGGCTTCGTCTGGCAATTGCTCACTTTCCAGATGCTCCACGCCGGATGGCTTCATCTGATTTTCAATTCGATTGCCATCTACTTTTTTGGGCGACCGGTGGAATACGCCCTGGGCCGGCGCCGCTGGCTGACCTTGTATTTCCTGAGTGGAATCATCGGCGGCCTGGTCCAAATGCTTTGCGCGCTGTTGCTGCCCTGGCATTTTGCCGGCCCGGTGGTCGGAGCTTCGGCCGGCGGCGCCGGGTTGATCGCGGCGTTTGCGGTCCTGAACTGGAATGAACCGTTCACCCTGCTTCTCTATTTCATTCCCGTGACCCTGCGCGGGAAGACTTTGTTCGGGTTCAGCCTCGCTTTTGCCTTGATCGGCATGGCCGCCGGTGGAGGCGGCGTCGCCCACGCGGCTCATCTCGGCGGCTTGTTGGCAGGCTTCGCCCTGGTCCGCTGGGGCGAAACGGCGCGCCAAAGCCTGGAACGCTGGCGCCCGTTCCATTCGCGGCAGCGCAAACGTCAACTGGTCAAAGTCGCTTCCATCCGAACGACCCGCTGGCCCGACGCTCCGTCGGAACAGTCCGCCGATCTGCCTTCGGAAGAATTCATCAGCCGCGAGGTGGATCCCATCCTGGACAAAATCTCCGCTCACGGCATCCAAAGCCTGACGGAACGCGAGCGCAAAATCCTCGAAAAGGCGCGCCACAGAATGGCGAAACGTTAGCAAGTTAAGACGGATGCATGAGCCGGCGGGCTCCAGCCTTCGCGCTCCAGGTTGACCCCGCACCGACCGGCTCGACATCCCCTCCTCCTCTGTTTAAAATCAACCCATGATTCAACGTTATTCCCGCCCGGAGATGCGGGCGATCTGGACCGACGAGAACAAGCTCCGCATCTGGCTGTTGATCGAGCTTCTGGCCGGCAAGGCATTGGTCAGGGATGGCATCGTGCCGGAGGGCGATTACGCGAAGATGAAAGCCGGCGCCGACGTGTGGTTTGCCGATCTCAAAGGGCTGGTCGAGCGCCAGAGAGAACTGGAAAAAACGCTCAACCACGATGTCATCGCCTTCACCACCGCGGTGGCCGAAAAAATCAACGACCCGGCCAGCCGCTGGTTGCATTTCGGCCTCACGAGCAGCGACATCACGGACACGGCATTCGCCGTGCAGATGGTGCAGAGCGCGGACATTTTGATTACCGACGTGCTGGCGTTGCGGAAGGCGGTTGCCAAACGGGCCAAGGAACACATGCTGACGCCGTGCATCGGCCGCAGCCACGGCATTCACGCCGAACCGATGACATTTGGCCTGAAGCTGGCGCTCATGCACGACGAATTCGGGCGTGCCAAGGATCGGCTCGAGCGGGCCCGGGAGGTGGCCGCCGTCGGCAAACTCAGCGGCGCGGTGGGAACGAACGCGCATTTGTCGCCGAAAATCGAGGAAGCGGTGTGTCAACACCTCGGCCTGCACGCCGCGCCCATTGCCACCCAGGTGATCCAGCGCGATATCCATGCCGAGTTCATGACCGCGCTCGCGCTCGTCGGCGCAAGCATCGAACGCTGGGCAGTCGAGTTTCGGCACCTGCAACGCACCGAAGTCCTGGAAGCCGAGGAACCGTTCACGCGGGGCCAGAAAGGCAGCAGCGCCATGCCCCACAAGCGCAATCCGATCACGTGGGAACGACTCACCGGCCTCGCACGCGTCCTTCGCGGCAACGCCATCGCCGCCCTCGAAAACGTTGCGCTCTGGCACGAACGCGACATCAGCCACAGCTCGGTCGAGCGCATCATCTTTCCCGATTCCTGCACGCTGCTGGATTACATGCTGGGTCTGCTGACCCGATTGATGGACGGCCTGAATGTTTATCCGGAGAACATGAAGAAGAACCTTGGGTTGAGCCTGGGCATGTGGAATAGCCAAACCGTCCTGCTGGCGCTGATCCGCAAAGGCCTCACCCGCGAGGAGGCGTATGAACGGGTCCAACGCAACGCCATGAAGACCTGGGAAACCAAACACGCCGGCCGCGACGACGCCGACTTCCTGGAACAACTCAAATCCGATCCCGAGGTGGCCCGGCATTTCGACAAGGGCGAGCTGGAGAAACTCTGCTCGCTTGACTTTCATTTGAAGGAAGTGAAGAACCGGTTCAAGAAATTGGGACTTTGACCCCGGAATTGCCGCGACTGTGCGCAAGCACGGCGGGCGCTTCCAGCCTGTTCCCTCAAGCCTCCACTGTGATTATTTTGCGCGCATGGCTTTTCGAATTCACGACAGCGTGGCAGGCGGAGGGATCGACAATCACGCCAGGAAAGCCAGCCCGCCTGTGAACGTCGAAACATCTCCCTGGCTGCAAATCGTCCCGGCGACGGAAGCGCATCTGCCGGCCATTGCCGAACGGGCCGGCGCCATCTGGCGTGCGTGCTACCCGGGCATCATCAGCACCGGGCAGATGGATTACATGCTGGCGCGGATGTATTCCCTCGACACGCTGCGCGAGGAGATTCGCTCGCAAGGCATTCACTACGATTGTTTGTTCGACGGAAGCGAGTTGGCCGGGTTTGCTTCGTACGGACCTACGGACCAGCCGGGAGTCTTCAAATTGCACAAGCTCTATCTGGTGGTGGACCGCCACGGGCAGGGCCTGGGCAGCAGGCTGTTGAAACACTGCGAATGCGAAACCCGCAAACTGGGCGCGCGCCGGTTGATTCTCAATGTGAACAAGCGCAACGCAAAAGCCATCGGGGTCTATCAGCGGAACGGCTTCACGATGGTCGAATCCGTGGTCGCCGACATCGGCAGCGGTTTCGTCATGGATGATTACGTGATGGCGAAGGAACTGGCGCCGCAACCCGTCGACGGTGGGTGAACGAACGCGGCGGTCACAATGCCGGAAAAGTTGGTGGGCGTGCCATCGGGACGGGTGAGGGCGTATTTCAAGAGCATGGAAAACGCCATTGACCGCTCGGCTTCCTCGCGCGGCGGGAGCGGCGCCATGCCGTTGAGGTTCAAGGATGGCATTTGTTAAGCAGAAACTGCGGCTAAACCATTTCGATACCTACCGGACAATGATCCGAACCTTCGACATTGGGGCGGATGAAGGCGCTGATGAGCCGGGGGCGGAGCGCGGCGCTGATGAGGAAATAATCGATGCGCCAGCCAACGTTCCGGGAGCGAGCGCCGGACATCGGGCTCCACCAGGTGTAATGTCCCCCGCCCTTTTCGAACTCGCGGAATGTATCGAGAAATCCGGCCTGCACCAGCGCGCTGAATCCGGCCCGTTCCTCCGGGGTGAAGCCGTGGTTGTGGAAGTTGGCTTTCGGATTCGCGAGATCCAGCTCGGTGTGCGCCACGTTGAGGTCGCCGCAGAAGATCACGGGTTTTTTCTTCTCGAGCCTCTTGAGGTAACCGAGGAAATCGCGGTCCCAACACTGCCGGTAAGGCAGCCGGGACAATTCCCGCTTCGAGTTCGGCACGTACACGTTGACGAGAAAAAAGGCGGCAAATTCGGCCGTGAGGACACGTCCTTCCTGGTCGTGCTCGGAAATACCCATGTGCGGCACGACGCTCAACGGGCGCTTCCTGGTAAAAATGGCGGTGCCGGAGTACCCTTTCCGCTGCGCCGCGTTCCAATAGGTGGTATAGGAGGCGGGCCAGAGTTGTTCGACATCGTCGGGACCACACCGGGTTTCCTGCAGGCAAAGGATGTCCGGTTTCTCAGCCTCCAGGTAATCGAGAAAGTTCTTCCGCAAAACGGACCGCAGCCCGTTCACATTCCATGAAATCAGCTTCACGCCGCGACTTTACCGGAATCCACCGCTCAAGCCAATCCTTGCGGGAAACA
>CAZFOA010000156.1:0-9113 GCA_964520205.1 uncultured Verrucomicrobiota bacterium
TTCAGCGTCGGCCTGGACGCAGGGACGGCCGGTCTTGGCGGATCGGTGGCGTGGCGATTCGAGGATCACCTGGGCGCGCGTGCCGGGTTGGATTATTTCAGTTATTCGCGGCATGCCACCATTCAGGACGTAGCTTACAGCGGAACCTTGCGTCCGATGTCGGAGGTTCTCACGCTGAACCTGTATCCATGGACGAAGAGTTCATTCTACGTGGGTGTCGGGGCATTCTTTAACCAGAACAACCTGACCGGAAGCGCCAGTGACGCCAACGGAATCACCTTGGACGGCACCTTTTATCCAGCGGGGCAAGTGGGGACATTGCACCTGAAGGTCGACCAGCAGCCTGTGAATCCTTACGTGTCCGTGGGCGGCAATCTCTATTTCGGCAAGGCGCACCATTGGTCGCTGGCGGGTGAACTCGGCGTTGCTTACGCCGGCAAACCCCGGGTGGACCTGACGCGCTCAGGGGGCGTCGTCGATCCAAACATCGATCTGGCGGTGGCCCAGCAGCGGCAAAAGGTGGAGAACCAAATTAAGGACTTTCAGTTTTGGCCGGTATTAAAGCTTGGGGTGACGTATTCGTTTTAATCCGGGCCGGACACCCGGACAATGCCGGGAATCCGCCGCTGTGACTTTGGCTTCTCCAGGCGAGGAGAGGGGAATCCAGGAGACGGACCGGGGTTTGATCTCACACCCGACTCAGTTCCTGCCACAAATAAGCGCTCATCAACTGGCCTTTGGCAAAGCACTCGAGATTAAACTTCTCGTTTGGCGAATGGGCATTGTCGTCCGGCAACGCCAGACCCAACAGCAAGGTGTCCGCGCCGAGGATTTTTTTGAAATCGTTCACGATCGGGATCGAGCCGCCTTCGCGCATCAACACCGGTTCGCGGCCGAACGCCAATTTCAAAGCGCGCAGCGCCGCCTGCGCCTGCGGACTGGCCGGTGAAACCAGGTAGGGTTCGGCGCCGTGCCCGGCCTGGAGTTCCATGCGCACGGTGGGCGGGCAAAGTTTCTTCAGGTGCTGGCGGATCAGCTTGATGATTTTGGACGGGATTTGATTGGGCACCAGCCGCGTGGTGATTTTGGCCCGCGCCCAGGCCGGCACGATGGTTTTGCTGCCTTCCCCCTGATAGCCGCTGGTGAGGCCGTTGATCTCGAGGGTGGGACGCGCGGCGCGCTGCTCGAAAGGGGTGTAGCCTTTCTCACCGAACAATTTCGGCACGCCGACCAGTTTTTGATACTCGCGCGCGGTAAACGGAAGCCGCTTGAATTGGTTCCGTTCGTAAGCTGAAAGGGGTTGAACATCGTCGTAAAAGCCGGGCACCGCGACGCGCCCGTTTCGGTCGCGCAGTCGGGCCAGCAATTGGCTGAGCGCCATGGCGGGATTGTCCACCGTCCCGCCGAAAATGCCGGAATGAAGATCGCGCGAGGGGCCGCGCAGGGTAATTTCAAAGGCCGCAATGCCGCGCAGCGCGTAGGTGAGCGCGGGACAATTCAATGCCGGCATGCCCGTGTCGGAGATGACCACGGCGTCACAGCGCAACGCCCCGCGGTGCTCTTTCAGAAAGCCCGCCAGGCTCTTGCTGCCGACTTCCTCCTCGCCTTCGATGACGAAGGTGATGTCGCAGGGCAACTCGGTGCCGGTCTTGAGATAGGCTTCGACGGCTTTCAAGTGGGCCAGGTTCTGGCCTTTGTTGTCGCTGGCGCCGCGGGCGAAAAGGGAGTTCCCGTCGAGGCGCGGCTCGAACGGCGGCGATTTCCAAAGTTCGAACGGTTCCGGCGGTTGGACGTCGTAATGACCGTAAACCAGGAAGTGGGGACGCCGGTGCGATCGGGATTTGGCGGGCGGGGTTTTGGCCAGCACAATGGGATGGCCTTTCGTCTGGCAGAGCCGGGTTTGCAGGCCGGATTGTTTGCACCGTCGCACGAGCCATTCGGCGCAGGCTTTCAAGTCGTCGCGATGTTCCGGTTGGGCGGAAACGCTCGGAAAACGGACGTAGTCGAACAGTTCGCCAAGAAACCGCGATTGGTTCTGTTTCAAAAAATCGATGACCGCTTGCATCAGGGGTTATGTAGCAGGGAACTCTGCCGAAGCAAAGCCAAGTTCAATCGCCGGGCCAAACCTGCGCGATGGGTTCGTGGGAAGCCTCCAATTCCAAAACCGGGCGCGCATGGAGACCCTGAACCCTTCGCGGATCCACGGCCCCAAAGCGCCGACTATTTTGGCAAAATCCGGTTCAGGAAGCCGTTGACGCCTGAGGGATGGGACGGAGGCGGGTTGGTGTTGGAGTTTGCGTTTGTATCAGCGGCGGATCGGTTGGCCCCCAGCAGGCTGCCAAGGGCATTGACCACGTTGCCGCCGGCCTTCACTGCGTCGCCGGCTCCACCGCCGAGCAGGCCGCCGGCGGCGCCCAGGGTCAACTCGGCAAGCACCACCGTGTTCTTCTTGGATTCGGGTTTGCCAATCGTCCCGGTGACGGTCACAAACACCGGGAGCGGGATGTAACCCGTGTTGGAGTTCCGCGGATCGCCCGGGAGGGTCACTTTGCGGGACAAGGAGTTCGTCAGCGACACTTCGACGGGCAGGTTCAACGGCGAATCGTTCAGGCGGTCGGCGATCGGGATCACACCGTGGACGTTTCCCAGGAACGCGGAGCTGACGATTTCCGCCTGTTGGGCTTCGATCTGGCCGTTGCCGAAGTTCAGTTTCACGTTTGCGCCGGTGAGGGGCGAATCCATGATCTCGGGGATGTTGAGCAACGTGGCGATGAATTTGACATTGATCGGAATGAAGAAGATTTTCGATTTAGAGGCGATCAACTGGATGGTGGCGTTGGTGAGGGACATCGAAGCGCCGCCGGCCAGGTTTTTCTTAAGGTTGACACCGGTCACACCCGCGCCTTTGACCTGCGCCTGGGCCGAGACAAATCCATTGTATTGGCTGTTGGCGTCCGGCACGAGGCTGTTGGCCAGCGGCAGGACGGGAACGCGGTCCGCATTGAGTGAAACGTCATATTTCCATCCCGGCACGCCCAGGTCCAGATCCGCCGTCGCGTTGACCGGCGCGCCATTCAGGGTGAGCTGGAAGGGTTTCAGCACCACGTGGCCGCCGTCCAGCTTGACGGTGGCCTGCCAGTTGGTGATTTCAATTTCGTGCAGATAAAACCGGCCGATGGACGCATCCGCGGTGAAGTCTTGGAACGGCAGTTTCACGGGCGCGGGTTCGGCGTTTGCTTGAGGCGTTGCGTTCGCCGGAAGTATTCCAGCCGACGCGGGCGCGGTGGTTTTCGCCGCGGCTTGTTTCTTGCCGGCGAACAGGTCGTAATAGCGGGTGAAATCCAGTGAATCGGCGGCGATCTTCAAGTTCCCCTGGATCGCGTCGCTCCGTGAAAAATCCACGTGACCTGAGAATTGAACCCGATTTTGCGCCCGCGTTGTGGGAGTGAGGGTGATCTCGAATTCGCGCACGTCCGCCGTTTGTTTCTGCAGTGTCACATCCGCTTGCAGCTTCGTCTCCAGCGGCGTGGCGGGGAACTGCGACTGCGGGTCGTCCACCACAAGATTGGTCACCTGAAGGTTGGCTTGCACTGTGGAATGGCCGGCTGGATCGTATTGTGCCGAGACCGTCCCCAACAGGTCGATCGACACCAGTTTTTTGTCGGCCAGGAGCGGTTCCAGAAACGGTCGCAGTCCGTCCTGGTTGAAATCCGACAACCGGGCGGTCAAGCGCGCGGCTTTGCCACCGGTGTCGTATGAGCCGGAAAGCTCAAAACCACCGCCTGCTTTTCCGGCCTGAGTCAGCTTGCCGGTGATCTTGTTGATCTGGATTTGCTCTGGTGTCAGGTTCACGTCAAGGTCCAGGCTGGTCCCGAACGTCTTAAAGCGGGTCTCGCCGAATTGGCCGGTGAATTCCGCCAGGTTCAGATTTCCGGTGACGGTTTGAGCCTGTTGCTTTTGGGTGAAACGCCCTTTCAAATCCACCGTGCCGGAGGAAGCGCTGACGTCGGGCCGGCCCAACAAGGGGACGAGCGTGGCCAAGGAGGCCTGCAACGCCACCCGGACGTCCGCGTCGTTCTTGGCGAGATCATACGTGCCCGAGCCGGAGACGGTGATCAGCGGTTGATTTTGTTGGGCGACGTCCATTTGGTATTCGCTCAAGGTGAATTGCTTGAAATCGGCTGCCTGGCCCCGCATCTGAAGGCGCACCGACGCCGCGATCGTCCGGCCGCCGATTGCGGCGGCGAGATTTTCGATGTGCGAATCGAGGCTGAAGACGAGCTGGTTGCCGCCCTGCTGCGAGGCGAGTTTCAAATTCAAATCCACATCGCCCGCCGGGCCCGCGCCGCCCAGGAACGGTTTCCAATCCGAGAGGTTCAGGTTGGTGACCATAAGTTCAAGCTCGGAGTCGCCGACGGCGTTTGCGCCGGTTCCCCAGGCGAGGTTCATGGGATGCGACAGGTGGGCGCTCAACAGCGGACGCCCGTTCTGCGTGCCAGCCAGATTCAATCCCCGGAGCATCGCGGAGTGCGCAGCGACATCCACCGTTATGTCGTAATCGGCGCCGAAATCGAGCGTCGGCGTCGTTTGTCCCGCCCGGGTCGCCTGGATTTTGTCCGCCTCGATCCGGCCCGTGGTCGTGATGAGGGCGCCTGACTTTGCCAGTTGGATTTCATTGGTGGAATTGAGAGTGGTGGTGCCGAAGTCAACGCCGGCGGCGGCTCCGGCGAGGTTCAACAGTTGCCGGTCGATGCCCCTCAATTCCACGCTTAACCGGCCTTCGATTTTTTCCGTGTCCAGCGGTCCGCTGACCCGCAGTTCGCCCAGCGGCGTGCCGTTTCTTTGGAAGCGCAAGGCGACTTCCTTGAGTTCCGTGGGGGTGAGTTCGCAATTCAGCGCGGCGTCGAACCCGGAGAAGCCGCCGAACAGGCCTTCCGCGCGCGAGACTTTCAGGCGCGTTTCACCTTTGATGGAGTTGGGTTTCAGGTCGGGTCCGAGCGAGAAATCGAAGCCGCCGTTGAGCGTTGCCTGCAAGCGGCCGCCAACGCCGGGCGGGGGGAGTTCGTTGGCGATCTGCACGTCCGCGCCCAGGCTGAGCTTGCCCGGTTGACCGTTCTGCAAGCGGTCGAGCGTCACGGTCAGATTCGTCACCTCGATGAGGTCCAGGCGGCCGTCGCGATACCGTTTTTCCTTGCGGAAAGTTGCATTGCTCAACGTCAGTTTCACCAGGTCGATTTGCATCGGCGCGGAGGGTTTGGCGGGCGGCGCGGGTTTCTTTCCGGCCTGCGGCGACCGCTCCGGCGCTTGCAGCAACGGGTCCAGGTTGCTGCTCCCATCCGGATTTTCCACGAGCAGAACGGTCGGCGAAATCAGCGCGACTTCGTCCACGTGGATCGTGCCGCGCAGGATCTGCAGCAAGCTGTAACGCAACCGCGCTTCCGGCGCAGTGACCAGCGGTTCCCGGCCTTTCGCCTGGACTTTCAGATCGCGCACGGTGATTTCCTTGAACGGGTGGACGGAGACGTCGCCGGCGGTGATATCGGCGTGGAGCGATGCGCTGACGCGCGGGAGGATGATGCCTTTGATGAAGGCGGAACTGGTCGCCACAAAATACGCGGCGATAATCAGGATGATCAGGAGGCCGCCGATCCGCACGAGCCATCGCAACCAACCCCGTTTCGGGGGCTGTGATTTCACCGTTGTATCGGTCATAAAGTCAGTCTTTGGTTATTTGCGGAACACATCCACGGCTGTGGGCGGTCCGGCACGCTCAATATACTTTGTTTATTGAACGTGTCATCAACTGTCGGTTCAACCAAAAGCGACGACGCTCGACCGCGGGATATTCAATGGCCGAGCCTTCGCGATGCGGATGGGCAGGGGAGTTTGGGAGGATAATTTCTGCTGTCCGGAGCCGGGATCTGAAGAAATTTCAGGAAAATTGAAGCCGGTGGCGCTTGGCCTGTCCCGGCCCGGCTGGGGATGAACTGAAGCAGACGGCGCAGGTGCCGGAGACTTCAGGACGAGACGGCCTGGAGACCCTTTGCCTGGAATTTGGGAGTCGGAATCTCCGGAGGCGAACTGCTGGAGAACGCCAGATAAAGGAAAGTGAACAGATTGGTGCCCGGGAGCATGAGCAAAATCCCCACCCAGACTTCCTTGCCGCGGGCTTTGGCGATGTTCAGCGACCACAGAATGAGGGCCACGATATTGAGCCCCGGCACAAAAATGGCCAGGAACCACCAGCCCGACATGTTGGCCGCGCGAAACAATGGGATGAGCTGAAACAGGGGCAGCCAGACGAGGAGGCTGCTTTCGCATCCTGTCTTCAGGCAGATCAGATTGCAGCAGTAACTGTAGAACAAATGGAACAGCACCACGAAAGCCAGCACCGTCAGCACCGCTTCTGAAGACAGCTTGAAATGCAGTTGGCGCAACAGATTCAGTGAATTCGCGAGGGCGACATTTGCCTTGTCGACGCTGGCGGGTTCGCGCGCTGCGACGGAAACCACCACGCCGTTGTTCTGCGGGGCCGGGGTTTCGGGCACGGCATAACCCATTTGCCGCCGGATTTCGACCGGGAGATCAGAAATCTTGATGCTGGCCATGCCAGTGGAATGGACTATAAAAACATAGCTCTCGGCCTTGGTGGTTACCGTCACGTTTGTATACGTTCCTGTCCTCGTTTTGAGCACGGGAAACGTCTCCTCCACCAACCCGGCGTTCAAAGGCAACTGCACCAACGCGGCGGCCAGTCCCAGCCAGACAAACGGGCGGATGATCCTCGCACAAATCTCGGTTGTTTTCATAAGTCACTGCTCCCGATCCTAGGATCGACGTAAATCAAGCGGCATTCTCAAGGCACGAACCATGCCATGACAAAAACGAGATTTTTCGAAGCGTCACCCTTAACGTTCAAAGCCACATCACTGCCCGTATCCAATGACAATATCGATCGACGTCAACCGGGTGGCCGCCGACGCGGGGCGGCCCGTTTTGAGGCATCGCCTTCACATCTCGAACCGGGACAAGCCGCCAGGACTTTTCCTTGAATCCAGTGGATGGGCATGTCAGCGTGCCGATACGCGACGGCTCCGGTCGAATCGGAGAGCTGATTTGAACGGCCGTCGCACAAAACCTGGATCATGCGAATTTCTGTCGTCATCCCGGCATTCAACGAGGAACAGTTGATTGCCGAAACGCTGCTCCAGGTGAAGTCCGCCCAGGAGGTTTGCTCGAAACGCAATTGGGAATCCGAGCTGATTGTTTGTGACAACAACTCGGCGGACCGCACGGCGGAGCTCGCGCGGGCGGGGGGCGCGATGGTCGTTTTCGAACCGGTCAACCAGATCGCCCGGGCGCGAAACCGGGGCGCCGAGGCGGCTTCCGGCGACTGGCTGATTTTTGTGGATGCGGATACCCATCCGAGCGCGGCGCTGTTCGAGGCGGTGATGAAACAGATCGAATCGGGCCGCTGCCTGGCGGGCGGCGCCACGGTCAGGATGGACGGAAACAACGCGATGGGAGTTGCCTGCGTCTGGTTGTGGAACCGCACCAGCCGGAGTTTGCGCTGGATGGCCGGCTCGTTCATCTTTTGCGAAACCGCCACTTTCCGCAAAATCGGCGGCTTCAGCAACGAACTGTTTGCGTCCGAAGAAATCGAGTTCAGCGGGCGATTAAAGCGTGTGGCGCGGGAAGACGGAAGACGCGTCGTGATCCTTCACCGGCATCCCGTTGTGACCTCGGCGCGGAAACTAAAGCTGTACACCCTTCGCGAATACCTTGGATTCCTGGCGAAGACGCTGTGGTCTCGGGGAGCCACGCTAAAGGATCGGAGCGCCTGTTTTACCTGGTACGATGGACGGAGGTAAGAGCCGCCACGGTCCGGTTGCAATTTAAACATTCCTCGACAAGCCGCCCTTCAGCCGGAATATTCCACCGGAAACAATCCACGAACATGTCAATTGAACTCAATCATCGCATTTACATCGCGGCCCCGGCCCGATGGGTTTACCAGGCCATCACCACCGAGGATGGCATCCGGAGTTGGTGGACCACCGACGTGAGCATGGAGACCCACACCGGTGGCCGCGCGACGTTCGGTTTCGAACGCCACAGCGTCACTTTCGAGATGAGAATCCAACTGCTGGAGGCGCCGTCGGTGGCGCTGTGGCACTGCGAAGGGGGCAATTCTCCGGATTGGATTGGCACCAGCCTGGAGTTTCGATTGGAGCCGCAGGATGACGGCCAGGTGCTGCTCAAGTTTTGTCATGCGGGCTGGAAGGCGGACAGCGAGCATTGTTACCTGTGCAACACCACCTGGGGTCATCTGCTGGTGACGCTGAAAAATTACGTCGAACGCGGCGTGAAAAACCCGTATTTCACCTAGCCATCCCCCGGCAGTGGTGCATGCCCAAAAATCGTCCCGCCCGCTGCGCAAACTATTTCATTTCGCCGCCAGCGCCGCCTCGATGGCCTGAGTCGCCTCGGCTGAATCGGGTTTCACCTTCGACTCGAACCGTTTCAGGATTTTCCCGTCGCGGCTGATGAGGAACTTGGTGAAATTCCAGCCGATTTCCCCGGCAACGGGCGAGCCTTTGTCCGCCAGCATGTGGTAAAGCGCGTGACGGCCGGCGCCATTGACTTCAATCTTGTCGAACATCGGAAAGGTCACGTGGTACTTCGAGGAACAGAATTGCTTGATGTCCGCGTCCGAACCGGGTTCCTGCCCGCCAAACTGGTTGCAGGGAAAACCGAGCACCACCAGCCCTTGGGCCTTGTATTTCATGTAGAGCGATTCCAAAGCGGCATATTGCGGGGTGTAGCCGCATTTCGACGCCACATTGACGATGAGCAGGACCTGACCCTGGTAGGGCTTCAATGAAGCGGCTTTGCCGTCAATGTCTTTGAGCGGAATATCGTAAATCGAATCTCCCGCGCGGAGGGAAACCATTTGAAGACACAAAGCTGCTGCCGCAAGTAACAAGGATTTCATGAGTGGAACGATGCCTCGCTTTAAATCGCCTGTCAATTGAACAGTACGGCACCGGGTGTGATTCGGGTGTGATTAAAAGTGGGTGAGGTTTTGGGGGCGGAGTGCGGCCGTCCTCGGC
>CAZFOA010000157.1:0-9057 GCA_964520205.1 uncultured Verrucomicrobiota bacterium
TACCTGAAGCAGCAGCTCAAGGACAAGCTGATCGAGCACAAGCAATACATTGACAAGAACGGCGAGGACCTGCCGGAGATTCGGAATTGGAAGTGGGCGCTAAAATGAAAGCCCTTGAGGGCGACAGAGGCTTGTCTTCGCCGTCGGCTCTGAATGTTTTGGATAAATGCCGGGGCAATTTTTCGGAGCGAGCCGGTCACCTGGCGAAAGCGTGGCCCCGTTAAACGAGGCAACGAATCTGAGACTCGCTTCTGCCCGTGCGCGCGGAGAACTGCTCTGTCAAAATCGCGACGGGCAATCCGCCAAACCGTGTCGTCAAGGTTATTGGCAAGCCGGGGTTGCTTTGTGGTTGGCGACTGCTGTCGCCATGGATTGAACGCTTTGAAGAATCTGACGTGCGACTTCAGGATCGGCGATCTTGAGTCCATAAGCCTTGTCGAGGGCCACGACGAGCTGAAGCGCATCCACTGAATCCAAACCCACGCTGCCGGGGCCGAACAATGGTTGATCGTCGCCAATTTCTTCCGGGCCGATTTGGAGCATGAGGTTCTCGACCATCAGCCGTTTGATGTCTTGTTTGATCGCTGCTGTGTTGTCCATTACAAGTGCCGCCATCCACCATGCGGAAAAGCATATTGCGACAAGCGCGGCTGCAGCGCAAGCCGGGAAGCGCAAGCCGTGAAACGGCGCCGCATTATACTTTAGCCATGCCCGGCTGAATCGGCTAAAATAGGAATTATATGTCCTTGGGTGCACGTATTGTCCGCCAATTTCACTTGCGCAGAATAACAGGCCGCTGTCTTTTCCTCCTTTTAATTGCTGCCGGGACTTTTCCTTCAACCGGCGTCGCGCTCCCCAGACGGCTGATTCTGGGACTGGATGGCATTGCCTATCGCGACATGAAAGCTTTGCAGGCAGGGGTCACCTACACGAATATCTGGGGCCGCCAGCACCATCGTCAGGCGTTCAACTCCGCCGAGGGATACTTCCCGGTCAGCCGGATGATCTCGAGCTTTCCCTCGACGAGCGACGTCGCATGGACCGAAATTTTCGGCAACCGTCCGTTGCCGGGCTATCAGCGCACGTATTTCAGCGTGGCCGCGAATTCCCAGATTGCCATCAATGGAGTCACCACCTCGATGGAACACGAAACACAGATGCACTGGCAGGTGGAAAACGGCATCATTCGCACGATGGGCTATGTTTATCCGCTTCATACTTATCGATACGAGGTCCGCGAGTTGATAAAAGACTTTTCCAATACGAAGAGCAAAGACGACAACTACTACGCCTATGTTCGCACGACGGACGATGCCCAACACCTGGGGCGCGATATTTTCGCCATGCTGGGTTCGCTCGATGAAAAACTCCAAAAACTGCGCGCCCTTTACAAGGCGCGCGAAGACCGCGATCTCGAGATTCTGATTCTCTCCGACCATGGAAACAATCATGCCGGCGCCGGCAGGCGCGTCCCGGTCCGGACCTTTCTCGAAAATGCCGGGTACCACATAGCGAAGTCCATTGTGGCCTCGAACGACGTCATTCTCCCGACAACAGGAATCGAGTCCTGGGTGGAAATCCACAATGCCCCTGCCGCAACGGAGCGCCTCGCGGAACAGCTCGCGCATCTTGAAGGCGTGGACATTCTGGCGGCCCGGGTTCCGGGCCGGGACGACCGGTTTATCGTCATGAATTCCAAAGGGGAACGGGCGACCATTGAGTGGAATCCGGCCAGGAACTCATTCCGATATGCCATCGAAACGGGCGACCCGCTCCACTATCGCGCAGTGCTTGAAGTATTGGCGGGCAGCAACGAGCTCGACGCCGGCGGTTTTGCCTCGGCCGATGCGTGGATGGCGGCGACCATGACCCATCGCTATCCGCTGGCGCTCGAGCGCATTGTCCGCAGCCTCACCCGGGTTACTCTCAATCCGGCGACCATCCTCATCAGCCTGGACAACAAGTATGTTCACGCCGGATGGCTGGTCAAAAAGGGCAGCGAACTGGTGATTTTCGGCGGCACTCATGGGGCGCTCGATGACCTTAACTCGGACGGAATTGTTTTGAGCAATTTCGCTCCGACGACGGACACTTCCAGCGATCGGGTGGCCGAACTCTACGGCGGTTTCCCGGGATTATGCAATCGCCAGGCGGAGGAGGATGGCGCCGAGTTTATCACCGGAAAAGAACAGGCGTTGACCAGAATCGCGCGGGTCCCGATCGATCGGAATCGCAGCCTGCTCCCGGAGGATGAGGTTTTCCTGCGGGTTTGGACGCCGGGATTTACCCGCCTGGACCTCGAAGTTCCGGTTGAAGTGACGATCGAGAAAACTCCGCATTATTTGAGTGCGCCCAATAGCCGATGGGATCCCAAACCGGTGGATGTCTCACAACGGCATTTTAAGTTCATTCATCCGATTTCGTTTCCGGCCAAATGCCCTTATGAACGAATCTACGCGTTGCCACCCGATCTGATTCTGGAGCCAGAAAAATCTTATCGGATTTCGGGCCGGATTCGTGACGGGGAAAAATACATCGAAGTCTTCAAATTCCCTTTCCGCACGGACAACCGCGGCGTTCCGGCAGCCTATTGAGGAAGGCTCCCGGAAGGACTGTCTGAACCGTTCCTGGCATGGGAGGAGCGAGTGACACGATCCCCCATTTATCGAAGAATTCCAGCAGCCAGGGACTCGCAGACATCGCTCCTCCGAAAGTTCAGCGACAATCGCGGAGTGGCTCGCCCTGCCGCCGTCAGGTTCACGGACCATTCAAGGTTCTGTGGCCGCGAACACCTTTCCGACCTGGGCACAAATCATCTGGGCCACATACCGGCCGGAGAGCGCGGCGGAAGGAAGCCCTCCCCCCGCGACCACCCAGTGGCCGGCCATGTAGAAATCCTTCAGTCCCGGCAAAGTATAGGGGATGCGCCGGCCCAGGATGCGCGGTGTGGGCAGCCAGCCTTCGTAGCTCCCTTGCCAGTTGCCGGTGTAGCGCACAAAGGTTGCGGGCGTCGCAATGTCCGAGCGCTCGAGGTGTTGAGCCAGCCCCGGAAACCTCTGGTCGAGAATCCCGATCACTTCCTGGATCACGGCTTTTTTCTCCGCCCGGTATCGCTGGGGATCGCTCTTCTTCAAACGGGTCCAGAATTCATAGTCGGTCGGCAACCTGACCGTCATGACCGTCTTGCCTTCCGGGCAAAGCGCCGAATTGGAGCCGAACGTCTCGACTTCCAGCCGGTGATGCTCCGTCTTGTCGTCCACCACCAACGGGCGCGCCAGCGGCAAATTCAGCGTGTGAGGAGCCTCCGGAAAGGTTTTGTCGAGCCCGAGTGAGACCTGAAGAATCGCCGGAAATAGATCGCAATTCTCGTACAGGTAGAGAATTTTCCTGTCGACAAAACGGCCCTTCAGCATTTTGAAAATCGTCGTATGGCCGTCCGCGCAGGAAACCACCGTTTCGGCCGGCACCACCGTGCCGTCGGCGCACTGCACCCCGATGGCACGGTTGTTTTCAACCGGCACCGAGACCACCCGGGTGCCATACCGCACCACGCCGCCGAGCCGCGCGTAGCGGTCGGCAATGGCCATCGCAAAGTCCCAGGAGCCGCCGGCGACGAAGCCGGTATTGTTGCGGGTCCGGAAAGCCAGGACCATCACCAGCACCAGGGCTGACATCCGTTCATTGCTGGCGATCGCTTTCAAGGCTTCGCGGAGGAAATCGTTTCGGTAACGCGCGAGGTAGGTGGTGATGGGCAGGTTCTTCCATTTCAGGACGACCGGCACCATGGGCAGATAACGAAGCCCGGTCCGCATTTTCTCGAAATGCGTCATCAACTCGACCGGCTTGTCGAGCGGCGGCTCCAATGGCGCACAGCGCCGCGCCGCACGGACCAGTTGATCGATCAGCGCGGTGTCTTCGGGCGCGATGCGCTTGAACTCGCGCGAGAGTTGGTCCAGATCGGACGGCACGGAAAGGCTTTTGCCGTCGGCGCCTTCGACCCTCAGGATTTCGTCGTGAGTGAGAACCTTCCGGCCGGCGATGGCGCCGAGTTCCTGCCAGATCTGGTGGAAGGCCGAGGGCGGCTGCGTGCCGATCAGCCAGCGCAGGCAGCCGTCAAAAACATACGGTCCGCGGTGCCAGGCCGTGCAGAGTCCGCCCGGGAGCAGGCCGGCTTCAATGATCTCGGTCTGGATCCCGTTCATCTGCAGGTAGCAGCCGCAGGAAAGACCGGCGATGCCGGCGCCGATGATGATGATCTTTTTCGGCGTCCCGGAGGCGCGGTCCGCCGGAGCCGGCGCCACTTCCCGAGGTTTATCTGCGACGAGCGTCATCTCAGTATCCATCGAAATTGTTATTGGCCGGACCCGCGTGGGCCATGCGGCGCTGGGACAAATTGATGACCCAGGAGGCAATGCTCGACTGGGTCAGAGGCATCGGCATCCGGGAGACAATGGAAGGCAGGCTGTAGAAATCCCGGTACATTTTCTGAATGTTGCGTTCCAATTCCGCCGGGGTTCCGTGCGGCGGCTTGATGTAGCAGAGCTGCCCCGGCCAGCGATCGATGTCCTCGCTGTTCAGGATCCGCGCTTCGCTTTGCAATCGATCATAGAGCGGCGTGCCTTTGACGGGGGTGAGAATATTGAAGTAAGCCACCGGAACCTTGTGGTTCTGCAGGAAATTCAGGGTCGTACGGAAGGCGCCTTCGGTTTCGCCGTCCCAGCCAAAAATGAAATTCAAGGAGTAACTGATCCCGCGCCGGCGAAGGTTGGCCAGCATTTCATCGTAGCGGGAGGCTTTGTTAAACCGTTTGTTCATGCCATCCAATGTCTCGGGATTGATGCTCTCGATGCCGATGTTGACATGCAACAAACCGCTGCGGCAGGCCAGGTCCAGAAACGGCGCATCGTTGCACAAATAGGAAGACCACAATGCCGACCAGCGCACCTTGAGCGGGATCAACGCCTCCATGATCTCCATCGCATGACTCCGCTTGCCGCCGAAATTGCTGTCGCCAAATAAAATATTCCGCTCGCGGCAATGCTGGATCTCCCCGATGACATCCGGCACCGGCCGGCAACGATAGCTCTCGCCCAGCAGAAATCGTTCGGAGCAGAACTCACAACGAAAGGGACAACCCCGTGAAGCAGTGACCGCGAAAGTCCGGAAAGGACCATAGCGGCGCAGGTCCAAAAGGTCATAGCGCGGCACGGGCAGGCCCGCCAGGTCGGGAAGCACCTCCGCCCGGTAAACTGGATTCAGCCGCCCGGCGAGGGCATCCTCCAGCATCCGGACCCAAATCGATTCGGCTTCACCAATGCCGACCGCGTCACAATGTTCTCCCGCTTCCTCCGCGTGAAAAAAAGTGTGGGGACCGCCGAGAATCACCGGCACGCCGCGCCGGCGGAATTCATCCGCGATGTCGTAAGCGCGGTAGGAATTGAGCGTCCAGGTGGTGATCGCCACCAGATCAGCGGGATGATCGAAGTCGATCGATTCCAGTTGTTCGTCGATGAGTTTGATCTCCCAATGCGCCGGGGTCAATGCCGCGAGATAGGGCAACGCCAGCGGCACCACTTGCCGGCGTCGAACCTTGAACATCGCGCGATCCGTCCTGGAGCGGTAATACGAAGGCTGGATGATGAGCAGCCGGTTTCCCATGCGCGCGTCAGGTCAGGTGGGGCGCGTCACTTCGTGCGCGCCGCAAAATGCCCCTGGTTTCCCGGACGGCGCGCACGGAGTGACGCGCCCTGCCAAATTTGTTACTGACAATCGTTGTCACGGCGCTAAAAAATTCCGCCATCCACTTTCAGGGCGTCGCCCGTGATGTAGCCGGCTTCCGAACTGGCCAGGAACCGGATCGCCGCCGCCACCTCCTCAGGCCGGCCAAACCGGCGCATGGGAATCCTCATTTGCGCGGCCTTTCGATCTTCCCCGGCCAGGTGCGCCAGCGCCTCAGTCTCCACGAAGCCCGGACAGATCGCATTCACGGTGATGCCGATGCGAGCCACCTCCTTGGCCAGCGATTGTGTGAGCGCAACCACCCCGGCCTTGGCCGCGGCGTAATTGGCCTGTCCAGCGGGAGCGAGGAGCGCGCTCAAGGACGACACGTTGACGATCCGCCCGCTGCGCTGGCTGATCATCGTGGGCAACACCGCCTGGCACCCGTGAAAAACGGAATCGAGGTTTGTGGCCAGAACCCGGTCCCACGATTCCGGCGGCATGGTCGCGAGCAGGGAATCCTCGTGGGTGCCGGCGTTGTTGACGAGCACGTCGAGGCGCTTGTCGCGCGCGAGGATTTCATCGACCGCCTGTTTCCAGGATGCGGTGACCGTGACGTCCAGGGTGATGCCGGAACATCGTCCGGGATTTTCTTGAACCAGCTTGTCGGCCTGTTCACGCCGGGTGCGGACGCCAAGCCAGACGAAATTTGCGGAGGACTCCTGGAGGAAGGCGCGGGCGATGGCCTGGCCCAGGCCGCCGTTGGCTCCGGTAATTAAAATGACCCGTGCGCTCATGCCGGGATGTTGCCCTTGGACTGGCCCTCGGACAAATGCGAAATGGCGGAATCAGCGCGCACAAACCGCGCTCCGATGGCCTGTTGATTGGAGCCGACCAGGCTGACATCGGCCGCCTTGAACCGCCCGTTTGCCACGGCGTCACATGCCGCCACACATTGCCAGGCGGCTCCAGCCATAAGCCCTTCACCGAGGATCCGCTTTGGGCTGAGACGTTCACCCTTCCAATCGCGCCACGCCGCGAGTTCCGGAGCATTCGCGCGCGGGCTGTTCCCCAGGCCGTCGCAAAGCAATTCCCCGGAAGACCCGTTGCCCAGATCGTCACGCATGGCCCGGGCTGCCCGGAGCCGGCTGTTGCGAGCGGAGTAGGTGTGAGCGTCCGTGATGGCGACGAGTTCGACGCCCGTTGACAGCTCCGGATCGAGAGTCAGGCATAGAGCCCCCGCGCCGCAGGTGATAACGGAGGGGCGTTCGAGGTGCCAGAGCGCGTCCGCGAGAATCCAGTTGGTTTCTTCTGCGCCAATGATCATGCAGGCGTCCACGCGATTCTCCTCAAGCCACTGCGCGCCCAGGGACACTCCTTGGAGGTAGGAAGCCGAATCGCCCACGAGAGTGTATGTGAGCGAAACATTTTCCAGCAGCGCGGCGACATGGCTGGCCGGGGCCGCATAAACCGTTTCGGGAAAAACGAGGGGACTGGCGGTTGCGGGGTCTTTCAGTGTTTCATCAAAAAACCGGCAGGAATACTGCACGCAGCCCGCCTGAAGGCAGACGACAATCCCCAGACGCCGATTCTTTTCCGGGTTCGCTCGCAACCGGGCCATGGCGTCGAGCGTGGCGGCCACCGTGTAGTGTGTAATCGGACTGGTGCGGCGCAGCCGCGGGTGTGACAGGAAATCCGGTCGCGCGGCGGGAGCCGGCACCTGGCGCAGCCGGACAGGTTTCTCCCAGCCGGGACGCTCAACGGATTGAATCGGCAGCGGTTCGTTCCGGTTCAGCGCCTCAAGAAGGGACGCCACCGTCCAACCGGCGGGCGAGACGGCGCCCAATCCCGCAACGAAAACCCGGCTCATGTCCACCTCCTTAAAATCAAAGCCGCGTTGACGCCGCCGAAGCCGAACGAATTGGAGAGAGCGACATTCACCCGTTCATCCCGGGGCCGGCGCACGATGGGAAATCGACACTCAGGATCGGGAGTCTCGAACACCATTTGGGGTGGAACCCATTGTTCGCGCAATGCCATCAGGCAAACGACCGCCTCGACCGCGCCCGAGGCTCCCAGGAGGTGCCCGACGCTTGCTTTGGTGGAACTCACCGGCAAGGTCTCGGCGCGGCGCCCAGCCCATCCACTGATCGCAATCGCTTCCGAACTGTCGTTGAGCACCGTGCCGGTGCCGTGGGCGTTCACGTAGTCAACGTCCGCAGGTGAGACTCCCGCGATCGCGCAAGCCGACTTCATGACCGCCCGCGCCGTATCGCCTTGCGGGTGGGGCTGGGTGAGGTGATGCCGGTCGATGGAGGTGCTGTAACCGATGAGTTCTCCCAGAATCGGTGCATTTCGATCGAGGGCGTGCTCGAGAGTTTCCAGCGCGATGACCCCCGCCCCTTCACCGAGCGCCAAACCATCGCGCCGGGCGTCGAAAGGACGGCACACCGTGGGCGACAATGCCTGCAAAGCGTCAAAACCTGCGAACACCAATTCACTGAGCGCATCATAACCGCCTGCGAGAACGCGCGTGGCCTGGCCGCTACGTATCAAATCCCAGGCGTGACCCACGGCGTTGCTGCCGGAGGCGCAGGCGTTCGAGATGATGGTGATCGGCCCGCTGAAACCAAAGGCGTCCAGAACCATCCGCGCCTGGACTTGCGGCTGGTAATGGATCGCCCGGGTCACTTGCCGGCGATGCTGGCGCGGTTTTTGCACCGCCTGACGGAAGTAATCTTCTCCGAGCGACATACCGCCCGCCGTGGTGCCCAAAACCAGCGGCAACGTGTCCATCGATTGCCACCCGGCCTGTTGCAAAGCTTCGCCTGCCGCCAACAACAGCATCACGGTCGCCCGATCGAGCCGGGCCGCCTGGCGGCTGCTCAAGCCGGTGCCCGGCAGGCCCTCCGGCAAATCCACCTCGGCCGCCAGCTTCGCCCGCTGGCGGCGCACATCAAAAAGTGATACCGGGCGGAAGGCCGTGCGTCCCGATCTAAACCCCTCCGCATTGGGCTTCCAACCCAGCCCCAGCGCCGTGATAATCCCCGCTCCAGTGATGACGACGCGGCAAGGGACTTGGGGTGAAGTGGATGTCGGAAAGAGCATGACGGTTTAATGATAGTCGAGTTTTGCTGCGGGAGGGTGCGGGCAGTCCATGACTCACCACTCGCCAGTCGCCAGTCAGATCTTGCGCTTACAGCATAGCTCGCATCGTTCAATTCGGACCCAGAGTATAATCCCGTGCAACCGTCAGGCAACGGTAAATCCGACCCATGGCCGAGTGCGGGTGTGATCAAAAGTGGGTGAGGTTTTGGGGGCGGAGTGCGGCCGTCCTCG
>CAZFOA010000158.1:0-8981 GCA_964520205.1 uncultured Verrucomicrobiota bacterium
CCCGCCTCGAGAGACTTTTTAAGCAGGAGCCAAAGCTTCAACGGGACGCGGGCGTTACGGCAGCCGGCTCGGCGTGGGCCGTGACGGCGCCATTTCCATTTCGCAATCGCACGAGCGCCGGCCGCAACATTCTTCCCTGAAAGGTGTAGCCGGCGGCCACGGTTTCGTCGACGGCGCCGCCGCCTGACGGCTTGGAAGCACCCTCGATCAACTGGTGGCGCTGCTCGTCGAACGGTTCGGACGACGCGGCCGCGAAGGGGGCGAGTCCGACCCGGCGGGCGGCATCGCGGCAGGCATCCTGGAACAGGCCGATCTGGCTGACCAATGCGGGCTGGCCGGAACGGAGCGCAGCCTGGTGCAGCGCGTAAACGTGGTCGAGCATCCGCACGAGAACCTGGAGCCATTCGGATTCGGCGCGACGCAGCTTTTCCACTTCGAGCCGCAAGGCGGAGTTTTCCCCTTCGTTCGCGCGCCGGAGGAACTCCCTGAAATCGTTCACTTCCGCCGTCATGCGATCGGCGATCTCCTTCGCGCTCTTCCCGGTTTTATCCGCGGATTCCTGGACGGTTTGCCACTGGGCGGTGGCGCTGCTGATTTGGGCGGCAAACTGCCCGAGATTCCGAATCTCCGAACTGGCGGTGCTCAGTTGGTGCGCCATGATCAGGTTGGTCAACACCCGGTATTCGAGAATAAACGGCAGCACCCCGCACCCGGCGCCGGCAGCCACGCAAAGTGCGCACGTGAAAACTTCCCACGCGCTCATGGGCAGCCGGCTTTGAGCGAATATCAAATAAGCCAATCCCAGCAAAAGCCCGTCGCTGAGCAGGAAAGGCCACTTGGACAATTTGGGCGCCATCGGATCGAACATCCCGGCACGATATAGCCGAAACGGGTGGAGAACTCAAGAGTTTAGGCGAGGCTCTCCCTGTGAACAGGTCGGGTCCGAAGACGCGGAGGGAGGCTCGGAACAGCGGCGCTGAAGACGCACGCAGTCCAAACGCTTCGCGTCATCCAGAGCCATCCGTCGACGCGGCCATCCCGCCGCGGCGGGAGAATGCCCCCACATACAGTCCTCTTCGGACTGGAAAAATCGCAGGCCAAAGTTAAGATGCGGCCATGGCATCGACGCGACATTGCTGGAAATGCGGCGCGGAATATCAATTGGCCGGGGCGCCCGGCCGGTCCGAGACCTGCGACCGGTGCAGCTCGGACCTGAAGGTCTGCTTGAATTGCGCGAGCCACGATCCGCGGGCGGCCTACCAGTGCCGCGATCGCCGCGCGGAGCTGGTTGCGGACAAGCACCTGGCCAATTACTGCGAGTATTTCGAGTTTGTTCGCCGCGAATATGTGGCGAAAGAGCGGGACAACTCCGACACCTCGCGCGAGGCGAAGGCGCGGGACACGCTGAAGAAACTTTTTGGAGATTGATCCAGGGCGCCTGCGAAACGCCCCGGGAAATCTACCGACCAGGCTGCTACGCGTTGGTGATCCGCGCCACATAGGCTCCATCCACCTCGTCCACGAAGGGCAGCAATTGGCGCTCGTGCTCCAGTTTGAATCCGGGATGCTGGCGGAGAAATTGCGCCACGACCTGTTGGTTTTCTTCCGGCTCAAGGCTGCACGTGCTGTATATCAGCGTTCCGCCCGGCATCAACAGCGGCGCCACCTGCTGAAGCAGGCTGAGCTGATTCGTTCGCAACCGTTCGATTTCCTCCGGGCGGACGCGCCAGCGCAAGTCCACGCGCCGGCGCATGACACCGGTGTTGGAGCAGGGGGCATCCAACAGAATGCGGTTGAAGGTTGAGGGTTTGGGATTGAGGGCTTCAGGCAGGACGGGTTGGAAACAGGTCACGCCGAGGCGGGCGCAGTTTTCTTCGAGCCTCTCGAGGCGTTCCCGGGCGGTGTCGTGCGCGATCAGGCGCCCTTGATTCCCCATGAGCTGCGCGATGTAGGCGGTCTTGCCGCCCGGCGCGGCGCAGAAATCCAGGACCGTTTCCCCCGGCTGCGGGTCCAGTTCGCGCACGGCCAGGAGCGTGCTCGGGTCCTGGACGTAGAATTGTCCCTGCAGGAAGCTGGGGAGCTTGGCCAGCGCCGGATGTGATTTTAACTCGAAGACAAGGTTTTCCGGAAGCCAATCGCTGCGGACGAAATCATATTCGACGTCCTCGGCGCGCCATTGCTCGAGCAGCTTGCCCGGATCGGCTTTGAGCGAATTCACCCGCGCGTAGGTCTTGGGCGGCGTGTTGTTCCATTCCATCAAGCGCGCGGTCGGATCGGCACCCCAGCGTTCCTGCCATCGTGACACGAGCCAATCGGGGTGGGAGCACCCGAGGTGGGGTTGGGTGGATTTAAGTTCAGCCAGCAGTTGTTTGGTGGCGGCGAATTCGCGAAGATAACCCCGCAACACGGCGTTCACAAAACCGGCTTGCGGTCCGAAACCGGCGCCTTTCGCCAGTTCGACCGTCTCGTGAACGGCGGCGTGGCCGGGAATGCGGTCCAGCCAGAAAATCTGGTAAAGCCCCAGCCGGAGCAGATTCTGAAGCGCCGGTTTCTGAGTGCGTCCGGGGGTTTTGCGGGCGATGAGCCAGTCCAAAGTGGCCTGCCAGCGCACCACGCCATAGACGAGTTCCTGGCAAAAACGACGGTTTAGCGGCGAAAGCGGCGCCGAAATAAGTGTTCTTTCGAGAATATTCTCGATAAAGTCGCCGTTCGGGCGATGCCGTCGAAGAGCTTCAGCCGCAATTTGTCTTGGTTTTTCGTCGCTCACAATTTTAAATAATGGCAGTTCCATCCCGGGACGCGAGTGTTAAGGTGAACTATGCGAGAGGAATTTGAAAAAATGGCGGTGGCGGAAAAGATCGAGGGCCGGCATATCGAACTGCTGGTGCAGCTTACGGACAGCGGTTACTGCATGCACCGCAGCTGGGGTTTCGGCCGGATTCGAACGGTGGACACGGTTTTCGCGCGTTTCACCATTGATTTTCCCAACAAGCCGGGTCACACGATGGATCTTGCGTTTGCGGCGGAAACGCTCAAACCGATTCCCAAGGACCACATCCTGGCGCGCAAGGCAGCCGACCTGGAGGGGTTGCGCCAGGTTGCGGCGACGAATCATCTCGAACTCGTCAAGCTCGTCCTCAACAGCTACGGTGGCAAGGCGACGGTGGATCAAATCCAGCAGGTCCTGGTTCCGGACGTGATCCGCGATGATTGGAAAAAATGGTGGGAAGCGGCCAAGCGCGAGCTGAAGAAGGATGGTCATTTCCAGGTCCCCTTGAAGAAGACCGAATGCATCATTTTTCAGGCCAAGGAAGTTTCCCTTCAAGACCGCCTGTTGGGTGAGTTCCGCGCCGCCAAGGGGCTGAAGGCGCGCATCGGCGTCGCCGGAGAATTGCTCAAAAGCGCCCATGATCTGAGCGACCTGACCGCCGCCGCCACCGAGGTGGTCTCGATCCTCAATTCCGAGATTGCCAGCTATCAGCGCACCCAGCCCGCCGTCGCGCTCGATGCGGTCTTTGTCCGCGATGACGTTCGAGCCATCGCCGGCCTGCCGCCGGCCGAGGGGGAAGTCACGGTCGGAGCGATCTGGTCGCAGGATGTCAAGCTCGGCCCGCTCATCGAGCAGCTTCCCGCCGCCAAACATCGGCGGGCCCTGGAATCATTCAAGGCCGCCAAGCCGGAACACTGGCATGAGGCGCTGCTCTATACGCTGAATAGCGTCAGCGCCAAGCTCTGCCGGGAATTCGCCGGCCTGCTTGTTCAGGAAGGCCGGCTGGGTGAGCTGAAAGAAACGCTCGCGCGGTTTATCAGCCAGCATACCGCGAGCAGTGAATTGCTGCTCTGGCTGGCCAAGGAGCGGACCGACGCGTTTGCGGACATTTTGGGGCCGGAAGTGTTTCGCGCCATGCTGACCACCATGGAGCGGGATCAATTCAACGAGAAACGTTCCAACCGCCTGCGCGAATATATTTTGGACGACCAGGACCTGCTGTCGGAATTGACGGCTTCGGCCGAACTGGAAGTCATCAAGGACCTGACCCGCGCGTTGCAGCTTTCACCGGTTTTTGACGACATGGACAAGCGCTCGCTGCTGGCCCGCATCGTCAAGAGCCATCCCGCCGTGCAATCCCTCATCAGCGGAGAGACGACCCGGCAGGACGCCTCACTGATCGTTTCCTGGGAAAGCCTGGAGCGGCGCAAAAACGATTACGCGGAACTGGTGCATAAGAAAATCCCGGCGAACTCAAAGGAAATCGCCATCGCCCGGAGCTACGGTGATTTGCGCGAAAATCACGAATACAAGGCGGCCAAGGAAATGCAGAAAATCCTGATGCGCCGCAAAGACGAATTGGAAAACCAGCTCGTCCGGGCGCGAGGCACGGATTTTGCCAACGCGCGCACCGACATCGTCAGCATCGGAACCGTCGTCCATGCCACGGATTTGGAGACGAACCAGCGCGAAACCTTCACGATTCTCGGCGCGTGGGATTCGGACCCCGAGAAGGGAATCGTCAGCTATATGACCCCGGTCGCGCAATCGCTGCTGAACCGCAAAGTCGGCGACGAAGTTGAATGCGAAGTCCACGGCGCCCACCATCGCCACCGCATCGAGCAAATCGCGGTTTACAAACCGGCGCTTGGGGAAGTGATGCCGCCGCCGGAACCGGCGCAAGCCGCCGGAGACAGCAGCCGGGCGCAAGTCTGAGCCGCCCGCCCGGGTTTAGCCGGGAAATTTCCTACGCCGATCGAACCGACGACACCGCTCCGCGTGAGGGCACGCGGCCCACAGCGATGAAGTCGCTGGCTTGTAGTGCCGGGTCCCCTGACCCGGCGCCCGCGGGGTTCAAGCTTTGCCGCCGAAACTCACGTAATCATCCAGGTCGAGCAGATCAAACCACGTGACGATGTCTTCGCGTTTGGGCCCGACTTTGGCTTGAAGCTCGTTCATGTAGGCCCGCGATTCCATGTCCGATGGCGCGCGCGGCTCGGCATACGCGGTGAAAGCGGCGATCTCGATCTCCGTCCGTTTGTGTTTCGCGTTCGCTTGAATCCAATCGAGAATTTCGTTGTCGCCTTTGCCGGTGGCGAGTTCCTTTTTTAATGCCTCGGGATCGATGCCGACGAAGTTGAGGAAGCGTTGATCCAGGGGACAGGCATAATGATATTCGCCGTGCTTTCCGGCGAGGGTGGCGCGGCCCTTGTCGAGCATGCGCGGCAAAATGACATAGCCGCCCAGGCGGACGCGCGGGCTGCGGGGAGGTTGTCGGGTCAGGTCGGGTGCTTGAATGGACATAGTCTCTTAACAGTAATGGGTTGAGTTTGCCTAAGGCGCTGCGATCCAGCCCAGCTGTACCGCGGCGCAAATCAAATTTCCATGAAACTCTGAAAATGCAAGGAACCATGGCGGTCGGCAGTTGGGTGGAGCAAGGTTCTCTCAATGAACCGGTCGGTTTGGTAAGGGCTGGACAGTCTTGGACCAGCGGCGCTGAAGACGCACGCACTCTCCCGCCGCGGCGGGACTTTCGCGTCAACCGGAGCCATCAGACGACGCGATAGCGTTTGGAGTGCGTCCGATTTATCGGCGCTTTCGGGCAGGGAATCACAAATGGACTGAGGGTCCGCGAGCAGTTCGGGATTCGCCGGAGGAGTTCTAACCCACCCCGGCGTACTCTTCTTCCGTCCGCAGGTTCAGGGTCATCACCACGTAATCGTGCGCCCTCGATTCCATGTCCAGCACGTAGTCGGGCAGGCGGAACAACTGAGTGAAGCCGAGTTGTTCCATGGCCCGGATGGCCACCTTGCGTTCCCCGTTCAACTCCGCCTCGAGCTTCCGGATCCCCAAATGACTCGCGGCTTGAATGATGTGGTCCACCAGGATCTTGGCCACATCCACCCCTCGATAATCCGGATGCGTCAGGACTGTCACCACTCCGATGTGCCGCTTCCATCCTCCCTGCCGCTGATGCAACGTCACCTCACCCGCCACCTGTGAACCGTGCAGCATCAGCAGAACCAGGTTTTTCTCGAAATCCACTCTCCGGCACCAATCCCGCACCACCCGGCGGTCGGTGGGACGCTTCTTGATGAACAAACGTTCCACTTCCGGGACCGCTCGAAAAAATTTCTGCAGCTTCACCTCATCGCGCTTGTTGAGCGGCCGGATGACGCAAGCTGTGCCGTTCTTAAGCTTGACCGGCATTGGAAATTTATCGAGAGCGTATTCCAGAGACATAAGCTTATATTATTTTACCTACGATATAGACAATGTCAGGTGATTTGTGAAGCGCCGATTTTGGCTTTTGCTGGGCAAGGATTGGCTTTGCCGCCAAAGAAAGATTGCCACTTCGCTGGCATTCCCGCCAGAATGAGCCAGTTTACCGCATGAAAACCCTCGCGACACCCGCACCGGCTGCATCGTCAGCCGAAGCTGTCCCCGTTGACACAGGCGGTCCGGTGATCGCCCGGAAGCAAGGCAAATTCCAGTTGTTCAAGGAAGTGCTGGACCACGGTGGGCCGGGGTATTTGCAGTTCGCGATCACGAACATATGCAATGCGGATTGTGGTTTTTGCGGATTCGCGCGTTCGAAGTTTGATCCCAAAGCGCGGCGGAGTGTGACCCTCCAGGAAGCGCGCGACGTCATTGACATCTGCGTCAAAAACCACATCGGGTATCTGCTGTTCGTCGGCGGCGAACCCATGGTGCATCGGGATCTGCGCGCAATGACGCGCTATGCGGCCGGGCGGGGCATCCGCCCGATGATTTGCACGAACGGCGGATTGTGGACGGAGGACAACCTGCGCGGCCTGGCCGACGACGGGTTGAGCAGCGTGATCATGTCCATCGATGCCCACGACATTGGCAAGCACGAGAAGAACCGGGGGCTGCCCGACGTGTGCAAGCGGATCAAGCGCGCGAACGAGTTCTTTCATTCCGCGGGCATTCAGACCACGGCGAGCATCACGGCGAGCCGGTTGATTGATGATTACGACCAGTTGCCGGCGTTTCTGGAAAGCCTCGGATTCCGGAGCTGCACGTTCAGCTATCCGCTCACCTCGCTGGCCAGCAGCTATCTGAGTTTCAGCGACAGCGGCCTGGTGAATTACTCGAAGGACGAACTCATCCAGGTCTTCGAGAAAATCAAGCAAATGAAGCAGCGCAGCGAATTTCCGGTGGTGAACCCCACGGAATCGCTCCTGGAGATGCAGCGCCATTTGCGCGGGGAAAAGGAGAAATTCGGCTGCCTCGGCGGCCACAAATACTTTTATCTCGACTGGAAGCTGGATTTGTATCGCTGTCATTTCTGGGAGAAACCCATGTGCAACATTTATGAGTTCGACGCTTCGAAACTCATCCGCGACGGCTGCACCCGCTGCATGATCGATTGTTACCGCGACCCGAGCGTCCTGCAGTTCGTGGCCATCAGCGCCAGCGATGCCTTCCACAACGTCAAAAAGGGCAAGCTGTTGTCCGCCGCCAGGAATATCTTCGATCGCCGCAACCTCACCTCCATCAAGGCTGTCTGGGAAGACCGCAAGTGGATCGGCGGAGTTTAGGCGCATTTCGCGCTTGTCATCCGGCCCGCAGGTGGTAAGTTTTGCAGCCATTTTTATGAAAGCAGATATTCATCCCAAATACGTGGACTCGGAAATCCGTTGCGCGTGCGGCAACGTGATCAAGACCCGCTCCACCCGGCCCGTCGTCATCGTGGGCATTTGCAACGTTTGCCATCCCTTTTATACGGGCCAGCAGAAGTTTGTGGACACCGCCGGGCGCGTGGACAAGTTCCAGCAGCGCATGGTGAAGACCCAGGCCGCCCAGGCCGCCGCCGCGACCCGCAAGAAAAAGAAGTAGCTTTTCTAAAACCGCCGCCCGCATTTCCGGCAACTTCGGGAGTGCGGGCGTTGTCTTTTTCACCAAGTCATGCGGGAATATTTGCGATCTACGATCTACGATTGACGCACAGGCGATCGAGGGACGCGTCCATCGTAAATCATAAATCGCAAATCACCCATGGACCTGACTCCGCACATCGAAAGATTCGAGCGGCGCTTTGCCGAGGTCGAAACCGCCCTGAGCGATCCCAAGGCGTTTGACAATCCGCAGCGGGCGCAGGAATTGTCGAAGGAATACGCCCGCCTGAAGGAGTTGTCGGCGCACGGCCAGGGATACCGGAAGGCCGTGGCCGAGCTGGCGGAGAATCGCGCCTTGCTCCGGACCGAGCCGGGTGAATCCGAGTTGGGGCAGATGGCGAAGGAGGAGGTCGCCCGGCTGGAAGCGGAGGAAACGCGGCTCGCGCTGGAAATTCAGCGGGGCATTCTGCCGCCGGATCCGGCGGATTCGCGCAACACGATTTTTGAAATTCGCGCCGGCGCGGGCGGACAGGAATCGGCGCTGTTCGCGGCCAACCTTTACCGGATGTACACGCATTACGCCGAAGCGCGCGGCTGGAAACTTGAAAGCCTCGATTCCAGCCCGTCCGATCTGGGCGGTTTCAAGGAGATCATTTTCCAAATCACCGGCACGGATGTTTACAAACGGCTGAAGTATGAGAGCGGCGTGCACCGGGTCCAGCGGGTGCCCGCCACCGAAGCGCAAGGGCGGATTCACACCAGCACCTGCACCGTGGCCGTGCTGCCCGAGGCCCAGGAAGTGGACGTGGAAATCAAGCCGGAAGATCTGGAAATCACCGTCTGCCGCGCGTCCGGCCCGGGAGGGCAGGGGGTGAACACAACGGATTCCGCGGTCCAAATCGTGCACAAGCCGAGCGGATTGATCGTGCGTTGCGCCGACGAGCGTTCGCAGCAAAAGAACAAAGCCACGGCGCTCCGGGTTCTGCGCTCGCGGTTGCTCGACCAGCGGGTCGCCGAGGAAAACGCCAAATACGCCGCCCAGCGCAAAGCACAGGTGGGCACCGGCGAACGCAACGAACGCATCCGCACCTACAATTTTCCACAAAACCGCGTGACGGATCATCGCATCG
>CAZFOA010000159.1:0-7279 GCA_964520205.1 uncultured Verrucomicrobiota bacterium
GCCCGCACTGCGCCGCGTGAGGGCACGCGGCCTACAGTTCCGCGAAGGCGCGAGGGCGCGGGCGCTTCCCGATGGGAAATGAGTCATGTTCATTGAACATTGCCCATTTAGCATTGGACATTTTAAATTGAAAGTGCGGGGCGGCTCGTCGGAGCCTCGCCCCACCGGAAACCATTTGAATTGAAACGCGGGCAGGGGTTCAAGCGAGACTCAGAATTCCTGGAGGGCGGTGTCAGCGAGAAAATCGATCCAATCCACGGAGATGGAGTGGTGGAGCTCGTAGGAGCGGTCGAAGTCTTCTTGGAAGAGGTCCTGTTTCAGGCGGGCGGCGAATTCCGGGTTGGAGGTGGCGAGGTTTTGTTCCTGGGAGAGGTGGAGGCTGATGTGGTTGAGGTTGCCGGAGCCGACACAGGACCAGCCATCGACGAGGAGCGCCTTGACATGGGTCATTCCCGGATAGAAATAGACGCGCACGCCATGTTGGAGGAGATAATTGGCGGTGACGAGATTGCCACGTCCGCCGGCTTTGAAATCGTTCACGCGCGGCAGGATGACGCGCACGTCCACGCCCCGCTTGCGGGCGCGCACGAGGTCGCCGATCACGCGTTTATCGAACAGGTAGGGATTTTCGACGTAGATATAACTTTGGGCTTTGTGGATCGAACCCCGGACGGCGGCGTTGAACGGTTTCCAGCCGGTGCGCGTGGGGAGGCGGCGAACGCGGAGCCAAGGGCCGGGTCCGGACGGCGGCGGGGTCGGTTTGGATGGACTGAACAGGGTGACGGCGTAGGCCAGATCGCCGAACAGACTTTCGTGGGCCCAATTGCGTCGGAACTCTTTTTCGAGGGAAGCGACGATGGGTCCCTGGAGATCGACCATGAGGTCGTGCCATTCGTAGCGATATTCGCGTCCGAGATTCATGCCGCCGACGAAGGCCCGGGAGCCGTCCATGAGGAAGATTTTTGAATGATCGATGCTGAGCCAGGGATTCAGGAAGGGATGCACGCGGACCTGGGAACCATTCTTGAGATAATCGTTGATCGAGGCAGGGAGGACGAAGTCTTCGGGCATGGGAGTCGCGGGGGGCGCGAGTCCGGCGGCGAGGCTGCCCATCTGGTCGAGAATGACGTCCACCGGCAACTGAGAGGATCGCTGACGGAGTTGATCGGCGACGGAGACAGCGACGTCGTCGCGGTCGAAGATATAGACATTGATATGGATGTGATTGGTGGCGGCGGTGATCGCCTGGTGGAGTTGCGGGAAGAAGCGGTCGCCGTCGATGAGCAACTGGAGCGAGCCATTTTCGGCGCGGGTGCCGGTGTAGTGGTCGAGCCATTTTTCCCATTGAACGAGGTTCATGCCGTTGCTTTGGGCGGCTGGGGGAAGCTGAGGCGTGGAGCGGGGCAATGGGAGTCGGAGGAATTGGACGGCGGTTTCGACGCACAGGTCGGCCAGTCGGGCGATGCTGGAAACCGGATTTTTGATCAAGGCGAGTCCCTGGCCTTCCACAAGGAAATCGCCGACGCCGCGCGCGGAGATGGCGAATCCGAGTCCGCGCTCGGTGATGTCGTAAAGGGCGGCGGGTGCGAGCCAGACACATTGGCGTCGTTGGCGGTCGAGCAGGAGCGGTTGAGTGAAGCGGGTGGCATCCGGAGCCATGATGAGAAAGAGGGTGTCGCCCGGGTGATTTTGGACCAAATGCTGTTCGACCTGGCGTGCCAGGATTTGAAGTGTTTCTTCGATGGTAAAGGGGTGGTCGATGATGACCGATTTGGGCAGTTCGCCCGGCGGAGCAAGGCGGGCGACGCCTTGGGAGTCGCGGAACAGCAGGCGGTCGGCGAAGAAGGTTTGATAGGAAGCGCCGTGGCCCGGAGATTTCGGGGCAAGAACTTCGAGGAGGTTGCTGGCGAGGCGGCGCCACTCGGCGCCGGCGATGACCGTGGCGACGCTCCAGCCGCGGGGAAGTTCGGGGAGACGGGAAAGGACGCGGTCGCGCCGAAGCCGCGCCGAACTGACTTTATAATCATCGGTGGGCACGCGCAGATCGTGCCAGGAGGCGCTGAACTCCACTATGTTGCTGGCGCCGACGAAATCAAAACGGATGTGGTTGCCTTTGACGAAGACGCGCGGCGGGGCGGCGTTCGAGGAGGTGAGATTTCTCCAGTGATCGAGCGACTGTTGTTTGGCCGTGGCGGCTTGCGTCTGGGAGGCGGTGGCGACGCAGTAGAGGCAGAGCAGGGAGACAGCGGTTCGAGCCAGACTCTTTGCGCGATGTCCCGGTAACATATTGCCATCAGTCTTAGAACATTTTCGACGGTTAAGGCAATTTCGAATGTAGGCGGTGGAAGCCGGAGGTCGGAAGAAAGAGGTCAGAAGGCGGAAGGCTGGGTGAGTTTCTGAAGTTGTGTTGCCTATGCTGGTGGCCTTGAGAAGGCAGCGGGGTCAACGCGCCGGTTGCGGGGCGGGCGAGTTCGTTCTAAGCTAGGCGCGTGATTGCCCTGATAGATTATGGTTCCGGGAATTTGCGCAGCGTGCACAAGGCGCTGCTCAAAGCAGGTGCGGAGGTTCGGCTGGCGCGGGACCCCAATGAAATGTCGGGTGCAGACGCGGTGGTGCTGCCGGGAGTGGGGGCGTTTGACGATTGCATCGGGGCGTTGGGGCGGCAGAATCTTTTGGAGGCGTGCAAGGCGTTCATCGGGGAGGGGCGCCCGTTTCTGGGCATTTGCGTCGGTTACCAGGCCTTGTTTGAGAAGAGCGAGGAGTTCAACAGTTGCGCCGCCGGCCTGGGAGTGTTTCGGGGCAGGGTGGTTCGCTTTTCCGGGAAGAGCGGTTTGAAAATTCCGCAGATTGGCTGGAACCAGCTGGAGATCGCGAATTCCCAATGTCCGCTTTATCGCGGCATCGCGAACGGCAGTTACGTCTATTTTGTCCATAGCTTTTTTCCGCAGCCCGCGGATGACGGCATCGTGGCGACGCGCACGACCTACGGCGAGAGCTTCGCGTCGTCGGTTTGGAAGGACAACGTGTTCGCGACGCAATTTCATCCGGAAAAGAGCCAGGCGATCGGACTGCAACTGTTAAGAAATTTTGTGGACATTGTGGCGTCCCGGAGTCGAGTTTGAGGCTTCTGGGAATCCGCGGCATCGGGTGAAAAGCGGAACGCGGCTTCGGCGGAACACGCGCGGGTGCGCGAATCGGCCAATTCCATTCGCACCCGGACGCGCGCCGATGTGCGCAAAAAAAGGCTGGCTCCAGGCCGGTCTTTGGATTAATTATGCGGGAAGTCAACGGTTTTATGTTTGGGGAAATTGAATGCAGTCGATGCAGGATTGAAATTTTTGATTCACACAGCGCCCGGATACCGGGTAGAATCGGGGCGTCGGAAGCGGAGCAGAGAGCGTGGTTGAATGGCCGAATACTGCTATGTCGTGGATAAATAACTTGCATTCCGCAAACTGGAATCAAGCCGGTGGCATCTGCCTTTTCGCTTATATTCTTGGCTGCTTCACCTCGGGGTATTACCTGGTGCGTTTACTGGCCGGCCAAGACATCCGGGAGATCGGGAGCGGCAGTGTGGGCGCGAAGAACGTGGGCCGGGTTCTGGGGAAGCCGGGATTTTTCCTGACGGTGCTTTTTGATGTCGGCAAGGGTGTGGCGGCGGTTTTGGTGGCTCGGCAGTTCAGCGCGGATGACCGTCTGGCGGCGCTGGCGATGGTGGGTGTGGTGGTGGGGCATATCTGGCCGGTGCAATTGCGTTTTAACGGCGGGAAAGGCATGGCCACCGCATTGGGGGCGCTGCTGGCGTATGATCCGCGGCTGGTTTTGGCCTTCCTGGTTTTGTTTTTCTGCCTGTTCATTGTCTGGCGGCGGACGCTTTTGCCGGGACTGTTCGCGCTGGCCGGCGTGCCCTTGGCGGCGATGTTGCACCACGACAATTCGATCAAGGTCGTGTTCCTTTCGATATTGGCCGGGCTGGTAATGGTGGCTCACCGCAAGAATCTGGTGGAGGAGATTTTGCACCTGCCGGCGCGGCGTGATTTGGATCCCAACCCCGACCAATCAGAATTATGAGCACACGGCAACCACTGGTTTTCAAATTTGCGACCGAGGACTGGGAATTCGAGCAAATCCACCGGTTGAATTACCGGACCTTTGCCCAGGAAATTCCCCAGCACCAGCCTTCGACGACCCAGCGGTTGGTGGACAAATTTCACGCGGAGAACACCTATTTGATTTGTCTGACCGGGCGAAAACTGGCGGGCATGCTGGCGGTGCGCGGCAGCAGGCCGTTTTCCCTGGACCAGAAGCTCGAGCGGGTGGACTCGTATCTTCCCGCCGGCCGGAAAATCTGCGAAATCCGGCTGCTGGCCGTGGAAAAGAAATTTCGCGGGGCGCAGGTTTTGCAAGGCATTCTGGCGCTGCTCTGGCAACATGGAATTGAACGGGGATACGACCTGGCCATCATCTCCGGCACCCCGCGGCAATTCAAATTGTATCAGCACCTCGGTTTCGTCCCGTTCGGCCCCACGGTGGGCTCCGGCGAGGCGACGTTCCAGCCAATGTACGTCACGCTGGAAACGTTCGAATCGGCCGCGCGCGAGTTTCTGCGATCTTCTCCGTCGCGCGCCTTTCAGTGCAACGCGGTGAATTTTCTTCCGGGTCCGGTGACGATCCGGCGCGAAGTGCGGCGCGCGTTTGAACAGGCGCCGGAATCCCATCGCGGCGGCGCGTTCATGGCGGAATTTGCGGCGACCCGGCAGGTCTTGTCCGAATTGGTTCGCGCCCAAAACGTTCAACTTTTGCTCGGTTCCGGCACGCTGGCCAACGACGTGGTTGGCGCGCAGCTGACTCTGGAGCGGCGGCCCGGCATTATTTTGAGCAATGGCGAGTTTGGCGGGCGGCTGATGGATCATGCGCGCCGATTGCGGCTTGATTTCAAGGCGGTTGAAGTTCCGTGGGGCCACGCGTTGGATCTCGGCGAGGTGAGATCGGCTCTGGAGGGTTCGCCGGCCCCCGGCTGGTTGTGGTGCGTGCATTGCGAGACTTCGACCGGGGTGTTGAACGACCTGAACGCGATCAAGGCGCTGTGCGCCGAGTTCCAGGTCAAACTTTGTCTCGACTGCATCAGCTCGATCGGGACGATGCCGGTGGACCTGGCCGGTGTGTTTTTGGCGTCCTGTTCCAGCGGCAAAGGGTTGCGGTCCTATCCGGGCATTTCCATGGTGTTTCATCATCACGAAGCGCCCGGGCGGCCGACGGAGGTGCCGCGATATCTCGACCTGAGCTATTACGCGGAACAGCAGGGCGTGCCATTCACCTTTTCGTCCAACCTGCTCCAGGCCTTGCACGCCGCGATCAAGCACGCGGATTGGGAACGGCGTTTTGCCGGGCTGGTTGAACTCTCGGCCTTTCTCCGCAGTCAACTCATCGAATTGGGTTTCACCTTGATCGGCTCGCAAACCGCAACGTCCCCGGCGGTGGTCACCCTGGCGCTGCCGGCGGAAATGGACTCGGTGAAAACCGGCCGATTGATCGAGGAATCCGGTTACCTGCTGAGTTACAACAGCGAATATCTGCGGCGCAGCAATTGGATCCAGATTTGTTTGATGGGCGAGTGCACGCGCGAAAAAATCGTTTCCCTGCTGAATGCTCTGGAGCGGATTTGTTTTCGCCGACCGCGCGCGCTGGAAGCCGCGGCGAAAGGAACGGGCTTGAACGGCGGTTTGTGACCTGCGGCCTGAATTTTCACCCCGAGCGCCGCGTCAGGGGACCCGGCCTGCAGGCTGGCGGCATTTAGAGCGGTTACAACTTTTATGTAGCGCAGACATTCTTGTCTGCGGGTTTGCGGGACATTCTTGTCCCGCGTTTCATCAACACGAAAGAGGCGACTGGAAAGTCGCCTGAACCCGCAGGCTGGAAAGCCTGCGCTACGTAATAACTGGAAATGCTCTAAGTTGCCGGCCGCGGGCTTTCACGAGGCGCGGGCGTTGCCCTCTGCGCATGAATTCTCCGGGCCAGTCTGAAGTCAGTATTTCGTTTCCTCTCCGCTCTTCATCGGCCAGCCGGCCTGGACCAGCGCTTTGTAACCGCCGATGAGCGACACGACATTTCGGTAACCCATTTTCTGGGCCGCGACGGCGGTCAGCAGCGAGCGGTATCCGCCGCCGCAATACAGGATGAGCTCCGCATTTGGATCCGGATAACGGCTTTCGAGGTCGCGTTCCAGAATTCCCTTGCCCAAATGCACCGCCTGCGCGGCGTGCTGTTTCTGCCATTCGTGGTCCTCCCGCACGTCGATCAGGACCGCGTTTGGGTTTTGCGCCAGCCGCTGGGCCGCCTGCTCGACGGTGATTTCCTTGACCAAAGGCCGCGCTTCATTGACCAGTTTCAAAAATCCGGGTGAATGATCCATGCCGGAAACTTAATTCGCCGCCGCCGCTGGTCAATGAAATTTCGGCAGCGGCTCGGTTTGGTGGGATGAGATTTGATCGGAGCGCGGAGCATCGTTCCGCGTGAATTCAGACCGGAAGACGGTGGAGCGATGCTCTGCGCTCCAGAAGCCGCAAAAGTTGCAAACGGAAACCCTGCCGGCAACTCAACACACGACACTGGCAAGCGCCGAGTCCTGTTAATTTGGAAGACCGCGGACGGGGCAGGTGGGCAAGGGTCCGGACAATCCCGATCGATATCTTTGGCCGGCTCGGGAGGATCAGCCCGCGTTCACCAGGCGCGATGATTACGCACCCTGCGGATGTTGCCGTTCCGGCTTGGACGAACGGGGATCGGGCGGACTCGAACCTGTTCCTGGTAAAAATCATGAAGCAGATAGCTCACGAACACCAACGATATGGCGGCGATTGCGTAGATCATATTCATAGTTAAATTCGGGGCAGCCCCATTCGAGCGACCGCCCCGTGCCGGCGCGCCAACCAAGCCGCACCAGCACGAGCAAGCTGGCACAAGCCGGGGGCCCTCACAATCGGGGCAAGCCTGGAAGTCATCCAAGGGTTTCACCTGGAGAACGGGCCGGGGGCGGCTATGGATGATTCGGATGCGCCACGGAGCCGTCCTTTTTGACTGCGCACGTGTTGGAATGAATGCGATTTGCGAATCAAGCGTGCCCGAAGTGCCGGACTGCCAAATCCCGTTTCATCGGGGAAGACCGCTTTAAATCCCGGGCCTCATTTGCCTGGGATTTCGACCTTGTCCAGCGCGGTGCGGTTGCTGGATCCCCATTCCTCCACGAGGCGGAAGCCGACCGCGAGCAGCGTCGGGCCGA
>CAZFOA010000159.1:7379-8971 GCA_964520205.1 uncultured Verrucomicrobiota bacterium
CCGACCGCGAGCAGCGTCGGGCCGAGGAACACGCCGATGAAGCCGAAACTGAGCGCGCCGCCGAGCACGCCGAAGAAGATCAGGATGAACGGCATGTCACTCCCCTGGCTGATGAGCCAGGGTTTGACGACGTTATCGATGTTCGCGACGCCCACGCCCCACACCAGCATGAAAATGCCCCAACCGGTCGAGCCTTGGTGGAAAAGCCACAGCGCGGCGGGCACCCAGGCCAGCGCGGTGCCCACGAGTGGCACGACGGAGAAGAAGAAGGTGAGCAACGCCAGCAGCGCGGCGCCGGGCACGCCCGCAATGACAAAACCGATCCCCGCCACCACCGCCTGAGCCAGCGCTGTGCCCAATATGCCATAGACGACTCCGCGGACCGTTTTGCCCGCCACGGTCAGGAGATGTGTGCCCCGTTCGCCGCCGATGCGTTCCACCGCGGTGGTCAGGCGTTCGGCGGCGGAAATGCCGTCGCGGAACAGGAAGAACGCGATGAAAATGCTCAACGCCAATTCCATCAAGCCGCCCCCGAGCGCGAGTCCGCCTTTGAGCAACCATGAACTCGCCGGTTCGATGAGGCGCTGAGCTTCCGTCCACAGTTTGGCGGTGTCGGCGGCGAGGCTTTGCCAATAATCCGTGGCTCGTGGGCCGAGGGCGGGCACCCTGGCGAGCCACGCGGGCGGAGCAGGGGGTCCGTCCTGGACCCAGCGCCGCGCCGCCGTGGTGAGTTCATGGACGTTGTCGGCGAGCGTCGCGCCGACGACGACGAAAGGCAGCAGGACGATGAGGATCATGGCCAGGGTGATCACGAGAGACGCCAGGGTGCGGCGGTTGCCGAGCAGCCGGAGCAGCCGCCGGTAAACGGGCCAGCTCGAAAAGCACAACACCACAGCCCAGAGCAGCGCCGACACGAACGGGCGCAGCACGATCAGGCAGCCGGCCAGCAACAGCAGCAGCACGGCTCCGCCCAGCTTTTGTTCCAGGGTTGAACGCGGTGGATTCATGCGGCGCCTTTCATGACCGGCCACGCGCCGTTGGCAATTGTTTTCCGGTCTTCATCAGGGCCCGCTTGGCCGCGGCGAGTTCCTTCAACTTGTCCTTGCCGACTTCGGGGTATTCCAGTCCGAGCGAACCGAGGGTTTCGATGACCGCCGCCGAGACCACCAGGCGGGTGAACCATTTGTTGTCCGCCGGCACCACATACCACGGCGCCTCCCGGCTTGCGGTGTGCCGGATCATGTCTTCATAGGATTCCATGTAATCCTCCCAATACCCGCGCTCCTCGATGTCGCTGGACGAGAATTTCCAGTTCTTGTCCTCATTTTCGATGCGTTCGAGAAACCGCCGCTTCTGTTCCTGTTTCGAAACATGGAGAAAAAACTTCCGCACGATCACGCCATTGTGCGACAGATACTGCTCGATGTTGCAAATGTCGGCAAACCGCTCCTTCCAGAGGTGTTTGCCGACCAGGCGGGGCGGCAGTTTTTCCCGCGCCAGAATCTCCGGATGGACGCGCACCACCAGGGTTTCCTCATAGTAACTGCGGTTGAAGATGCCGATGTGACCGCGATTGGGCAGGCATTTCATGC
>CAZFOA010000160.1:0-8867 GCA_964520205.1 uncultured Verrucomicrobiota bacterium
CCATCGTCACGTTGCTTTGCGATTCCGGATTGAAGTATCAGTCCAAGCTTTTCAATCCGGTGTGGCTGAAGGAGCACAGCCTCGATCCCAATCTTCCCATTGAATCTGTCCTGACCTGAGTGTGCCCGGTGCAGGAACTGTAATGCTCCTGGTGCACCCTCTTTGCCGGAAGCGGCAAACGTCCGAGGATTTGGGAGAGAAGAGAAAGAGTTGACGTAATCTTCGAAGAAGTTCGCTGATCCATCGGCACGGCAATTATCCATTCCAACCCCAGCCCGGGTCAAAATCAGGCGAGATGATCTCGGAGGAAGGACTCGTTGATGCCCGGGTATTCCCTCGATCGATTCCATCAGAAATCCATAAAGACGACAATTATTGTCGGGTTTATGATCACTTGAAACACGAGCAATTTACGTTTATAAAATGCCAAAAATGGGAGAGCGGGTGTCTTGATGAATATTAATCTCTAGTATGTCGATTGACATAGACAACTAAACAAAATAGAACCGCCAATTTGGAGAGGAAAAGCCTATGCCCATTTATTCTGACATTATCAACACGGTGGGGCGCACTCCGCTGATCAAACTGAATCGTGTCGCTGCGGGTGTGGATGCCACCATTGCATTGAAGGGTGAGTTTTTCAATCCATTGGGCAGCGTCAAAGACCGCATCGGCCTTGCCATGATCGCAGCCGCCGAGCGCGAGGGCATCTTGAAACCTCACACGACGATCATCGAACCGACCTCCGGCAACACTGGCATCGCACTGGCGTTCGTTGCGGCAGCCAAGGGTTACAAACTGATTCTTACCATGCCCGAAAGCATGAGCTTGGAGCGGCGCACGCTGCTGGCGTTGCTTGGGGCAAAACTGGTGCTCACGCCCGCGACCGAAGGGATGAAGGGTGCCATCAAGAAAGCAGAGGAGCTGAACAAGGAAACCGCCGACTCGTGGATTCCTCAGCAGTTCAATAATCCTGCCAATCCAGAAATCCATCGCCAGACGACCGCCGAAGAAATCTGGGCCGACACCGATGGGAGGGCTGATGTCCTCGTTTCAGCTGTCGGCACGGGTGGAACCATTACCGGCGTCAGCGAGGTGATCAAGTCGCGCAAAAAGAGCTTTTTTTCCATTGCCGTGGAACCAAAGGATTCGCCCGTGATCACGCAAACACGCAACGGAGAGCCGCTCAAACCCGGTCCACACAAAATTCAGGGCACGGGCGCGGGTTTTGTCCCGAAGAACTTGAATCTGCAGATCGTGGACGACGTCATCACGGTCAGCAACGAAGACGCCATTGCCACCGCGCGCAGGCTGGCGGCCGAAGAAGGAATTCTCGTCGGCATTTCAACCGGGGCGAACGTCTGGGCTGCCCTGCAAGCTGCCAAACGTCCTGAGAACAAGGGCAAACTGATTGTGACCATCGGCTGCAGCACGGGCGAACGCTATCTGAGCACAGCACTGGCCGATGAAGCCCGCAAACAAGTTTCAGCATAGAGATCAGTACCCACCAGAACGCTGGAGACAAAATCAACCCATAGAAACTCTGCATCAGGCTGACCGGACGACCGGAGGTTTGCTGGCAACTCTAAATGAACCATGAAAACCAAACCGATTGTCCGTATCGATTCCCATTCTAAATCTTGTGTCAGCCGAATGTCAGTGCTGTCTATTGCCCTTGCTATGACTGCAGTGCCTGCATACACCACAAAGGCGGCCGACGATGCTCCGCCTCCCGCCCAACCCGCTCCCCAGGCGCCGGCTGAGAAACCAGCGCCGCTTCCGCTTCATCAGATCGAAGGCAACGGCGGCATTTTTTCCACGCTGTCGGCTTACATCGTTAATCCGCCGCGAGACGGCGAACCGGTCGGTCGCCCCAGCGTGGGATTCTCCTTTGTGGACATCGGTCACGGCCAGGAACTGGAAGCATTCACTCTGACGGAATCGCCGTGGAAGAGGCTTGAACTCGGGTTTGGTTGGAACAATCTGAATCTGGGCGATCTGCCGCTGGCGATCAAGGATGCCACCACGGTGAGCATCAGCAGGCAGGAGGTTCAACTGTACAACGCCAACGCGCGTCTGCAGGTGCTGAAGGAAGGCGAATTCGATCAGAAGTGGATTCCCGCGCTCACTGCGGGCGCTCACTTCAAATACAACGATGGCATCAGCGACATCAACAGCGACCTGGGCGGTGCATTGGCCGGCGCGGGGATCAAACACCACGACGGAGTGGACTTCACACTTTATGCCTCCAAACTGTTCACCCAATTGCCCCGGCCTGTCCTGCTCGAAGCCGGCGGGCGCGCGACCAAGGGAGTCTGGAACGGTCTGGGTGGTTTCACCGACGACTACAGCTTTCTGTTCGAGGGCAATGTCGTGGTGTTTGTCACCGGCAACCTGGCACTGGCTGCTGAATACCGCCAACAGCCGAATGAGTACAAGCCCATCGGCAATCTGGTGAAAGCGGAGGGCGACTGGTGGACGATTGACGCGGCTTACGTGGTGAACAAGCATCTTACGCTCGCGGCGGGTTATGGTCACTTTGGCGGGGTGCTGAACCACGACGCGAACGGTGTTTGGGGCTTGACGACCAAATACGAATTTTAACAGCAAAGACCATTGAGTTCGAAATTCGAACCGCGTATGAATAGGCATACCGCAAACCCAGAGTGGACCCATTCACATCCGTTTGCGTCGACTGGCGAACTCGTTTAAATCGAAAAAGACAACCACAACAAAGCCATGAGCATCAAATCAAACAAGTTGAGCACGCTGGCCCTGCATGCCGGCCAGACTCCCGATCCGACCACCGGTTCGCGCGCCGTGCCAATTTACCAGACCACGTCTTACGTATTCAAAAACACCGACCATGCGGCGAATCTGTTTGCGCTGAAGGAATTTGGCAACATTTACACCCGCATCATGAATCCCACCACGGATGTCTTCGAACAGCGCATCGCCGCGATCGAAGGTGGTACCGGCGCGCTGGGCGTGGCCTCCGGTTCGGCGGCTATTACGTATGCGCTGCTGAACATCACGCGGCTGGGCGACGAAATTGTAGCGGGTAACAATCTTTACGGCGGAACGTATCAACTCTTTCACTACACGCTGCCCAAGCTGGGCCGAACGGCGAAGTTCGTCAATTCACGCGACCCGCAAGCGTTCCGCAAGGCGATCACCCCGAAAACCCGGGCAATCTACGCCGAGACGATCGGCAACCCGAAGCTCGACGTGCCGGACTTTGAAGCGCTGGCAGAAATCGCGCACGAGGCCGGCATTCCGCTCGTGGTGGACAACACGGTTGGCGTAGGTCTGGTGCGGCCGTTTGACTACGGCGCGGACATTATCGTCACCTCGGCCACGAAATACGTCGGAGGCCATGGCACATCCATCGGAGGCGTCATCGTGGATTCGGGCAAGTTCCGGTGGAATAACGGCAAGTTCCCGGAGTTCACCGAACCCGATCCGAGCTATCACGGCTTGGTTTACTGGGACGCATTGAGCAACGTGCCCGGCCTGGGCAACGTGGCGTTCATTCTCAAGGCGCGCGTCACCCTGTTGCGCGATATCGGCGCGGCGCTCAGTCCGTTCAATTCGTTCCTCTTCTTGCAGGGACTGGAAACCCTGCCGTTGCGCCAGCGCCAGCATTCGGCGACTGCGCTTGAAATCGCTCGCTGGCTCAAAACGCATGCGTTGGTGAACTGGGTGACGTATCCCGGCCTGCCTGAAGATCCAAGTTACAAGCTCGCCTCCAAGTATTTGAAGCATGGCTTCGGCGGCCTGGTGGGTTTCGGCGTCAAAGGCGGCCTGGAAGCCGGAAAGAAGTTCATCAATTCAGTGAAACTGCTTTCGCATCTTGCCAACATCGGCGACGCCAAATCGCTGGTGATTCATCCCGCTTCGACGACGCACTCCCAGTTGACACCGGCCGAATTGGAGGAAACCGGCGCCACACCGGACTACATCCGACTCTCCGTCGGCCTGGAAGACGTGGAAGACATCAAAGCGGACATTGAGCAGGCGCTCGCCGCTTCGCAAAAGTAAACTGTGCTTCTGCCCCCGCGATTGGAAAGCCGGCTGCGTTCGTGCTTTTCATCGCGGGGCGAATGTTGAACCTGTGACCGTGAGCGAGAATCCGTTTGAGAGCAGTGACAGCGCGCGGACTGCCAGGCCGCTGCGCCATGTTCAATCGGTGACTTTCAACGAGCCGTTGTCATTGGAACTCGGAGGGTCTTTGAGCAGCGTCACGGTGGCTTTTGAAACCTACGGCGAGCTCAGCGCCGCGCGCGACAACGCCGTTCTCGTCTGCCACGCGATCAGCGGCGATTCACACGTCGCCCAACACGATGCGAAAGACGATCCCGGCTGGTGGGATGTGCTCGTCGGCCCTGGCAAGCCGGTGGACACGAATCGCCTCTTCGTAGTCTGCCCGAACTTGCTCGGTGGATGCCGCGGAACCACCGGGCCGGGCAGCATCAATCCCGCGACGGGCAAGCCGTATGGACGCGATTTCCCGACCATCACCATCCGCGATATGGTCGAGGTTGAACGAAAACTGCTTGATCACCTGGACATCTCGCGGCTTTTGGCGGTCATCGGCGGCTCAATCGGCGGACATCAAGCATTGTCGTGGAACGTGCATTATTCAGAACGAGTCCGCGGCACCATCCTGCTCGCGACGTCGCCGCGCCTGGCCAGCCAGGCACTCGCTTTCGACGTGGTGGGCCGAAACGCGATTCTACGCGACCCGCATTTCCACGGCGGACAGTATTACGACCAGCCCCAGGGACCGGACGTTGGCCTCGCGCTCGCGCGCATGATCGGCCACATCACATATCTGTCCCGCGAAGCCATGACGCAAAGATTTGAGGCCAACCGCCTCCAGCCTCGTGATGTGGCCATTGAATATGAAAAGACGTTCTCCGTCGGCTCCTATCTCGGCTATCAGGGAACAAAGTTCGTGGAGCGGTTCGACGCCAACAGCTACATGACCCTGTCGCTGGCGATGGATTTGTTCGACCTCGGCGGCACGCCAAAGCAGCTGGCGGCTGCGCTGCGGAACGCCCGCAGCCGCTGGCTCGTGCTCAGCTTTTCCAGCGACTGGCTGTTTCCGCCGGAACAATCCCGTGACATCGTGAATGCGCTTATCGCGAATGCCGCCACCGCGAGCTATTGCAATGTCCGCAGTACTTGCGGGCATGACGCATTCCTGTTGCCGGATGACTTCGCCAGTTACGGCGAAATGATTCGGGCCTTTATCGACAATCTCGCCACGGTTCCCGGCACGGCTCCCCAGGTGAAGGACGAACCTCCCGGGCCCACGAGCATCTTCCACGCGCGCCGGCTCGATTACGACCGGATCGTCGAACTGATCCCGGCCGGCGCGAGCGTGCTCGATCTCGGGTGCGGCACGGGCCGGTTGTTGGCGCGTCTCAAACAGAAGAAACACGGGCGTTTGGTGGGAGTCGAGCTGGATGAACAGAAGATCCTTGCTGGCATTCGCCGTGATCTCGATGTGATCCACGCCGATCTGAACGAAGGCTTGCGCGCGTTCGCCGATCAGGAGTTCGATTGTGTGGTCCTGTCGCAAACGCTCCAGGCCGTGCAGGATGTCCAGGGCGTGATTGCGGACATGCTTCGCGTCGGACGCACCTGCATTGTTAGCTTTCCCAATCTGGCTTACCACAAGTTGCGCCATATTCTTGCCGAAGGAGGCCGCGCGCCCCGGTCCTGCGGCTGGCTGCGCGACAAGTGGTATGACACGCGCGACATCCGTTTCCTGTCCATCGCGGATTTTGAGGAATTCTGCCGGGAGAAGAACATCCGCATCGAGCGGCAAATCGCGCTCGACACCGAAGCCGGCCGCGAAGTCTTCCAGAACCCGAATCTCAACGCCGACCTGGCCATTTTCGTCATCAGCCGTTCCGGCAAAGCTGCTTGACGAGAACCCGGTGGCGAATCGGAATGGCTTGGGGCGTGTTCTGATTCGCGAAAAGTCTTGTTCCGCTCCTCGATAGAATATTCGCCTTTGAGACGCTCGCGGCAGGTTTCCAGTGCAGCGGCGAAGGCCATCTTTCCCCGCGCAACAGCTTTGTGAGCAGCGGCGCCCTGGCGTTCGGCCTTGTGAAAATCACCCAGGCGCAACTTGGCGACGCTGATGCGGTCGGTCTTGAGGGATTTCCAAATCAGCTTGCCGCGCACGCGGATTCGCGCATAATAGTTTCCTGTAAAATCAATACGAGTGGAAGGGTGGCTGAGTGGTTGAAGGCACCTGACTCGAAATCAGGCTTAGGAGCAATCCTAACGTGGGTTCGAATCCCACCCCTTCCGCCATTAAATGATTTATATTTAACGAGTTACAATTGTATCGCCAGGGGACTCCAGTCAAATCATTACCCGTTTACTACTCAACAACGACCCGAGAATTACTCGCCATCTACAAGGGCTGACAGGATTTGCAGACCGTTTGGTTTAGCTGACGGATACAAAATCGTGCGCGGTCACATACACAAAGATCTGGCCGAGGATTTGGAGTCGTTCAATTCTCCGTCGTGATGCGGCAGTTCTTCCACACCTTTTCAGCGCCGAGATTTTCCAATTGGAAGATTTTCATTGAAGTTGTGCCATCGCCAATTAATGACGGCATCTAAAATTCACGGCTCGGGCACGTTCTCCACTTTCAATCTCATCTCAGTTTTCCAGTGGCGCAATCGTTTTCTTCGGCTGCAATGGAGGGTCGCGCTGGTGAATCCGGTTTGATTGACGGGTCCCGAAGGTCAGATACCAATCGTCTAAACTCCACGTTATCGGCAAGCTGGCGGGCGGCCAACTGGCGCAAGCGGTCCACGGTTTTTGAAGGAAGTTGAAGCGACGTGGGCACGGAATTGAAGAAGCGACGGTCGGACTCGTTGGCAAGCTGATTAAATTGCAGTTCGATAACATAGGTGGCAATTGGGTGCGGTTGCGAATCGCTCAAGCCGATGCGTTCACGAGAAAGATTCGCCATGACTTCCCGGAACAATTCAATGGTTTCGAAGGAGTAATGGCTTACAACAAGCTGGCCAATGGAGCCGAGCAGGGCTCCCCGACCAAGAAGGGAGTTTTCTTTGGAGTCCCAGCCGTAATCTTTGTCCGTGTGCGCATCAACGACTATAAGCGCGACGCGGCGAGGGATTCTCCAAGGCACACTGGGGATTTGAGTGGAATGTTCGCGGGCTATGGCCCGATCGAGGGCGCCCCTCAATCCGAGATTGTCGGACAGTCCGCCATCGAGCAAATGGATGAATCGCCGATGCCCGTCGGAATAGGACGCTGCTTGTGAAGCCACGTAACGCAGCCGGCTCGATGACGTCGGGTCCTGCATTATCGCCTGAATCCATTCCGGCTCGGGTTGCGATTGCTCGGCTGCATAGTTCTTGAGAACAATAGGCGTCAGATAGATGGGGAATGCTGAGGAAGCTGCCACTGCGCGGGAAATCGGAAATCGCGACAGGTCGGAGTGTAGCAAGTCAAATTCATCCTGGGTAAATTCGAACCTCGCACCCGAACCGACATCGGTGGCATTCACACTGAGAAACGGCCGGCCAGCCTTGGGTTCCAAATCCGCGAATGTTGCACCCTTGAAAAGCAGGTGATCATAATACTCCGCCGCCAGGTCGCTGCGGCTGAATTTGGGCGAGGCCAGCCGGAATAGGTTCCAAGGCGCCAGCAGTCGAAGAAGCAAACCGGTCTGGACATTTTTCTTCAGGAAAGACGGTTCAAAATCCGAAAACATCCGGTCGCCCCAAAGCGCATAGTATGAGGCGGTGAAGCTTCCTCCGGAAACCGAGGAAATGAGACCGACATCGTCCAGGAGCGGGTGCTGGCTGCCCGGAAGGCCCACTTCCGTTTTCTTGAGTTCTTCGAGCACACCATATGAAAGAGTGGCGGCTCGCGTTCCTCCACCGGAGAACGCGAGTATCAGCAGCAGGCCATCGGAATTGGTCTGCGGCGCCGCGTTCTGGAAACGGTAGCCTGCGCGAGCACTCACGGCCGGGAGCGGCGCATTGACCGGGTAATGTGCGCAACCGCCGGCAAGCAGCGCGAGTGTCAGGAGTAATGTTGGGCGGTTCAGAGTCATCGCGAACTTGTCGTGTTCATCGCACCAACTCCGATTTCAATCCGCGCTGGATCGCCGGAGTCCATCGGCGCAATGCGAGTGGCAGCACGATTCCGGGGAGCGCTTCGGGTTTGGGCCATGCGCTCGCACGCATGATGTTGGCGGTATTGATGAGGCCGAAGCCGCCTTCCTCCAAGCGGAAGGGAATGGTCGGCAAATCAGGCAAATGCGAAAAGAATTGACGCTCGTCCTGAACATTTCCGCGAATCATCGCCACCGCTTTCAGTGTGACAGTCCAACCGCCGAGGGTATGTATCTCCACCTGCGAGTTGCGCCGGGCCGGCTGCCCGTGATCCTGCCCGTTTTGATCTTTAATTGCTGATTTGTTGTCCGGCCAAGCCTCTGGCTGTTCAACGATGTCAAACAGGCCCGCGGGAAGATTCAGCGGGAATTTCAGAGGCGTCCGCGCGGATGTGCGGGCCAGGATCATGTCAATCCCCTTGCAAGGAATCATGCTGGCGCAGTGTTGCGAGGCCAGCAGCAAGTGGGGCTGGGCGAACAGCCGCGGCGCCGCCAGCAAACAGAGCGTTTCGCGGACGCGGTCTTCATCGGCCTGATAAAATTCCGTGGAGGATCCGTTCGCGGAACGCAGTTCAACGGTCAGATCAACGGGATCTGTAATCATTTTAGCATTGGATGTGCTCATAATGTGGCTCTTCGAATGGGATGATGTTTGATTTGCCTTTTTCATCCGGCGGCAGCTTCCGGGGAA
>CAZFOA010000161.1:0-8804 GCA_964520205.1 uncultured Verrucomicrobiota bacterium
CCTCGGGCGCAGCGGCGTCTGCGGCCCACGGACAGTGGATTATTCCAGAGCGCTTTATCCGCCCATGCCGCTGCAGCCGGGACGGCTGCACCCCTCGGCTCGGTTGCGGCTGTTTCTCAACTCAATTCCACGTTGCCGCAGAAGTGAACGTCCAGGCCCAGTTCGGCCAGCATCGCCGCTTTGATCCGGCAGGCGCGATGGGCCTGCTTCTGGTTCGGCGCGTACACCACCTGGATGTGGTTGGATTTGTGCCGCGCCATCATTTGGTCGCGGCTGATGCCATCGAACACGGCATGCATGATGGGCCATTGCGGCGTGGTCAGCCGCCAGCGCCGTTCGGTTTCCTTTCGCGGCAACGCGATCGCTTTCGCCACGCCGAGATCGCAATGCAGCCGGTGGTTCATGATATAAATCCGGCTCCAGACGATGGGGCCGGGTTTGCTGATGCCTTTGATCGTGCCGCCGCCGAGCCGGAAATACATGGGCGGCTGCCGCTCGCTGGCGACCCCTTTCCAGCCGCCGATCAGGTGCGCGGGTGGGACCGAGCCGGAAATCTCGAAAACCCAAACGTAATCTTTGGTTGTGCCGGATGCATCCCAATCTGCCCAGCGCACGTCGTGCAGCGTATTCTCGGGCGGGAACCCCAACTCGCGCCAAAGGATGTAAGTGAGCAACCCGTCCAGGCCGGCGCATTCATCCACTTCGTTGAAATGCGGCAGCGCCTCGCCCGCAAACAGCACGCGGCCGGTTTTCGGGCATTTGACGGGCGGGCGGTCCACGTTGTTGAGTGTGCCTTCAACGAGGTCGCTGGCCGGCGCGAGGTCTTTCAGTCCCTGCTGGTATTGGATGCCGATGGTCGCGCAGCCGAACTCGTCGGCGATGCGCACGGCGGCGATGTACATCTTGCACTGCTGGAGCGTTTGGGATTCCGTCAGTTCGGTTTCCTCGTTTTTGCCCCACTGGAATTTCACGCCTTTCTTCCGGTACCAGCCCAGCACGGCGCGCGCTTCGGCGTCGCTCACCTGCAGCATCGCAGCGTAGAGGGAGGACTGGCTGAGTCGTTCCTTGAACACGCCGGTGGGATGCAGCAATTCGTCGGGAATGATGGCGTTGAACATGCCCATGCAACCCTCGTCAAAAACGCCCAGGATCGCTTTGTGCCGCCGGAACCGGCTGCCGGTGCGGCGGCCGAATTCCGCCTCGTCGGCCGGCAGCTCCGCCAGGTTCAAATCCGTCACGTGACTCCGGTCATGAGTTATGGCTCCGGTGCGGAGCCATTGGCGCAGGCCGTTTTTGAAAACGGTGTCGGTGAATCTCTCGCTCCAGAGCGTGCTGTAACGGACGCCGGCTTTGGTGAGGGAACCGTTCAGGTTCAACATGCCGACCAGGCCCGGCCAGGTGCCGCTCCAGTTGGCCACGGTGAGAATCGGAGCGCGATGAGTGAGCAATCCGTGCAGCAGGTGATGGCTGTATTGCCAGACGCTTTCGGCGACTATCAACCGCGCGTTGGGGTCCAGCGTGCGAAACACCTCCATGCCCATTTTTTGGGAGTCGATGAATCCGTGTTTTTTGGCCGGGTCATAGCGATGCGCCCGGACGGCGGTCCAGCCTTCGGCCTTGAGCGCCCGGGTGAGGATCGCCTCCAGCTTCACCTGCGCGGGCCAGCATTTCTGGTTGGCGCTGGTGCGCAGGTCGCCGTTGGCGACGAGGTAAACCTGTTTGGATTTCAAAGGCATGACCAATGAACGGCGGGCCGCCCGGAATTGTCTGTCTTTGCCGTGCGCAATGCCGGATCCAGGGGCGATCATTTGCCGCGTTCGGACGGCGGTTTATCGGCCCGGCCAGTGAGACTCTCGCCCGCTCGCGGACGGAACCGGATCACATAGAACAGTCCCAGGACCGCCATCAGCGCGCCCCACCAGACATTCGCATGGAGCTTGTAAATCTCGGGCGCCATGGCCGGCGGCGGCGGCTCGTTCCACGCCAGGAGGCCGTAACCGCAAATGATGACGCCGTATAGCGCGAGCAACGCGCCGATGAAAAACCAGATGGGGATTTGTTTTTCGTGTTCCATAGCTGTTTCACCAAAAAACGATGTTCACCGCGATCAACACAATGGCGACTACCGCCACCCAGAACTTGGGGCTGTGATACCACGGACACGGCCCGTCATCCGGCACCTCCGTGAGGCCCAGGACCAGATTCTTCAATTCCGCATCAGGCTTTGGCTTGGTGACGAGGCTGACCGCGACGGTGACCACGATGGAAACCACCAGCGACCACCAGGCGCTGTACATATTGATCGCCATGCCCTGGGCCTTTTCGGAGCGCGCAATGATTTTCGCATGCGCCGGGTTGAACGCGGAGGGAACAAATGTTCGGGTGACATCGCTGGAGCTCACTTCCACGCCCGGCTTGAGCACCACCGGCACCGCCTCGACGCCGAATTTGTCCGGTTGTTTCGTGTCCGCCATCACAATGTCCGGCGCGAGCACGGGCACTTTGAATTCGGCGTCTTTGATTCGGATCGTGGGGGGAAGCGTAACCGACGAAGCGACTGCAAAGCCGGGGGTGGCTGGGACCGCCTTGCCGGATTCATCCAGCAAACCCGGCACGTTCAGGATACTGACCGTCCCGCTTTCCACCGTGATCTGCACGACCGTATCATGCGAGCGTTCCACGCTCACGACGGCGCCGGCGCCGAGGGAGATTTTGGGATTGGCCCGCCAGCCGTCCGGGAAATAATGCACGTAGCCGTACATGCCGCACGACGCGAGGATGGCGGACAGGAAGCCGACAAAGCCGGCGGCCGGCGTGGCGCGTTTCCAAAGCATGCCGATGACGACGGTGCCGAACAAAGGCACGATGAAGAGCAGCACCAGCACTTGGAGGTACTCGAGGATGTTGGAGAAGGCAAAGCAGAGGTAGGCAGTGCCGATGGAAAAGAGCACGCCCAGGATCGAACACCAGCGGCCCATGTTCAGGTAATGCGTGTCCGGAGCATTCTTCCGGATCAGCGGCTTGTAAACATCATACGTCCAGACGGTGGCAAAAGCGCTCACGTTGCCGGCCATTCCCGACATGAACCCGGCGATCATCGCCGTGACGCCCAGGCCCAACAGACCCGGTCCGAGATATTGCCCCATGAGCAGGGGCAACACGTCGTTGTAGGTGTGCATGGTGATATTGGCGCGAGGATCGCTTTCCGGCACCAGGATTTGGAGGCCGCCGCTCTTGTTCATGAGCACCGCCAGCCCCAGCAAGCCGGGAACGGTCACGATAATCGGCACCAGCATTTTGAGCACGGCGCCGATGAGGGTGCCGTTCTGCGCGGAACGGAGGTCTTTGGCCACGATCACGCGCTGCACCTGGAGAAAGTCCGTGCACCAGTAACCGAAGCTCACGGCGAGGCCCAGTCCGAACACCATCCCAAACCAGTCAATGCCCATCGGGTTCGTGTCGAACGAACCAAGGCTGCGCCAAAGCACGGTGAAATCGGCGTTGGCACCCAGTCCCGGATGAATCAGTGGGGCGTTGTGCCGGATTTTTTCCATCATCCCGCTCCAGCCGCCGGCGTGGATGAGGCCGAGGATGGGAATGAGAAGCGACCCCGCCCAGATGAGAAAGTATTGCAGCACCTCGTTGAAGATGGCGGAGAGCAGGCCTGCCAGGGTGACATAGACCGCGACGGTGATGGACGACACCCAGATGCTTGCGTGCATGTTCCAACCGAGGAGCAGGTGGAGAATCTTGGCCATGGCGAACATGGACGACCCGCTGACCAGCACGGTGAGGATCGTGAAGGAGATGCCGGCAATACCCCGCGCGCCTTCGCCGTAACGCAGCTTCAGGTAGCCGGGCACCGAGTGCGTTTTGCAGATGTAATAAAACGGCATCATGACGATCGCCAGGAACAGGATCGCCGGGATGGCGCCGATGAGGTAGGCGTGGGCGCCGAGCATGCCGTATTGGTACGCCATCGCCGACCACCCCATCGTTTCGAGCGAACTCAGGTTGGCCGAGATGAAGCTCAAACCCGCAATCCACGCCGTCATCTTCCGGCCCGCCATGAAAAAGTCCTCGCCTGTGCGGGTGTATTTCTTCAGGTAAAACCCGATGCCGATGACGACCAGGAAATAGATGACGATGATGACCAGATCGACCGGCGAAAGCCGGAGCAGGCTGGAGCCGGATGTGCCGCCGGCAACGGCGAGCAATGGCGTGAAGGTCATAGATTCAGCTTCGTTCAGTTGGTTTCAATCGTTAGGGTCCTAAAACTCAACCACCGCCGTCGCAAATCCGACGGCCCAAAGTATTGAAGCATCGCGCGCCGCCCGGCAAGCTTTCTTGATTCCGTGCGTGTGTGGGTGCCTGGCATCAAAAACCCCGCAATTCGGTGCTGCTGCGCCGGGGCAAACCGGCGGCGGGAATCCGCCGGAGCACGAGATATTCGATGCCGCGCCGGTCGCAAAATTCACGCTTGCCGCCCTTGTCGCCGTCTTCATTCACCGCATAGATGTCCGGCCGCAGCCGCTCGATCTCCGGCTCGGCGTCGAGCCAGCCTTGCCCGGAGGAAATCAACGCCTGAGTCACGAACCGCACCGACCCCGCCGCATACCGGCGTTCGTCCTGCGATTGCATCGGATGCGGCGCGCCTTTGAGCAGCCGCACGTTGGCATCATTGCCCACCACCACATACAAGTTGCCGTAACCGCTGAGTTCCTCGAAAAACCTGACGTGGCCGGAGTGGAGCCAGTCATAACAACCGGTCACCACGACCTTCTTGCGCTGGACGGCGGGAGGCCTCGGGGAATTTTCGGGAAACCCGCGCAATTCTTCGTCCTGAAAAACGCGGTATTCCATGCCGCGAGCCGAGGAAAATGATTTTTTCGCCGCGCTGTCCTGCGCGGCCGGGACAACCCAGCAATCCGGCTGCAGCCCCGCAACTTCCGGCAGCGATTCCGGGTCTGCGGGACCCTCCGTCAATTCGACCCGGCTCACAAACCGGATGGCTTTGAGAACATATTCACGTTCGGCTTGAGGAAATTGAGGCGCGGCGCCGGTCAGACGGCGCAGCCCTCCGTCGCTCCACAGCAGCACGGTCAATGGACCGAGTTTGGCGGCTTCTTCCAGCAACCGGATGTGCCGCGACCGCAAATCGTCAAAGCCGCCGGTGATGACAATTTTTTTGACCATGGCGTCATTTCTTCCCGGTTCTCACATTGACCTTGAAGGCTCCCGGCACCGGTTCGTCCGCCGCCACAAAGAGGTAACCGCCGCCGCAACCCGAATACATCGCGCCCGCATATTGCCGCTGATAAATCCGCAGCAGGGCTTTGAGGTCCAGCTTGATCGCCGGGTGCCGGATGACCCGCGGCAGGAGGACTTCCCAGCAAGCCATGCACTCGTTGAATGAAACGCCGAGCGCCGCCACGTCCATGCCCTGGATGGCGTCGAAGCAATCCTTGCCGCTCTGACCGAGGCGCGCGATCCATTTCGCGTCGAGATGCTTTTCTCCAAGAGGACTGTAGCCGTCGGGCCGGGGTTCGACGGGCAGGACGTGAAGCACGCGTTCCAGCCAGCGGGCATGCCGCTCGTCGTTGAGCGATTCGATCCGAGCCGGAAATATTCCGCCTTCGACGCGGAAGTCGTAATCCAGGCGGCTGATGCCCGGATACACGAGGCCGATCATATCCTGGGATCCGCTGGGCTCGGTTTTGCCCGCGTTTTCCGCGGCGTAAAGCTCGCGTGCCAGTACCGCGGGAGAACGCCGCGGGAGCCGGCCTTTCCACAGCTTCATCGCCACGGCGCGGGTGCCGCTGGCGCAACCGGCGCGGTCCATGACGCGGAAGGTGGGTTCGAGCGCGACGACGACCATCGAACCGGGCGGTTTGGGGTTGTGCCGGGAGACAAAGGGCTGGTCAATCCACCCGCCGGCCAGCGCGACGCGGTTGGGAATGGCGCCGATGACCCTGGCGATTGGGGCTGGGCGGCGGCTTTTCACGTCAACACGAAGGGATTACTCGACCACGCGCTTGCCCTTTTTGCGGGCGAAATACTGCGCCTGGATCCACTTGTAAGTGACCGCCAAACCTTTATCGAGCGAGGTGTCCGGCTCCCAATGGAGCACCTTTTTGATGAAGGTATTGTCGCTGTTCCGGCCCGCCACGCCGCGCGGCGCTGTCAGGTCGTAATGCCGGGTCAGCTTCACGCCCGCGATCTTCTCCACTTTGCCCAGCAATTCGTTGATGGAAACCAGTTCGCTGGAGCCGAGGTTGATCGGCGTGGCGATCAGGCCGTCGCAGCGCATGATCCGGTCAATGCCTTTCACGCAATCATCGATATACATGAAACTGCGCGTCTGGTGGCCGTCGCCCCAGAGTGTGATGTTCGGATCCTTCCGGTCGATGGCCTCGATCACCTTGCGGCAAAGCGCCGCGGGAGCCTTCTCTCGTCCGCCATCCCAGGTGCCATGCGGGCCGTAGACATTGTGAAAGCGGGCGATGAACGTCTTCAGGCCGCGTTCGTGCCAATACTCCTGGCAGAACATTTCGCTCATGAGTTTCTCCCAGCCGTAACCCCGCTCGGCCATGGCGGGATAAGCATCCGATTCCTTGAGCGCGCGGACGTTCGGGTCCTCCTGCAGGAGCGTGTTGTAGGCGCAGGCGGAGGAAGCGAAGAAATAGCGGCGCGCGCCGGCCCGGCAAGCGGCCTCGATCAGGTGCGTGTTGATGAGAATGCTGCGCAGGCATTCGATGCGGAAACGCTCGATGAAGCCCATGCCCCCCATGTCCGCCGCCAGGTTGTAAACCTCGACGGCGCCTTCGCAGACGCGACGGCAATGATCCTCATTGCTGACGTCCAGGCATAGGCTCTCGACCCCCGGGACGCGCAGATACCATTCATGAAGCGGCTTCTTGTCCACGGCCCGGATGCGGGTGAATCCTTTGTTCCTGAAATGCAGGGCGAGGTTGCCGGCGATGAAGCCGCCCGCGCCGGTGATGAGGATCAACTCGTCCTTCCGCAACGGCGGATCCTTTTCGATAACTCGATTTTTCGCTTTCATATCCTGTCGGCTGCCTTCGACGGTTTCACCAGAGCCATTCCGATCCTGTCGAAAATTGGCTTCTTACAATTATGCGTGATAAAAATAGTGCATGTCAGACGGGGCTGGAATGGCTATAGTTGGCCGGTGCATGACGATTATTGTCTTTTGATATGAAACCCGCGCCCTCTCGTGCCGGCCGGCCCGGCGATCCGCCGGCGTTCTTTTCGCCGCAGGTTTTGGGGGAGAGGCGGTTCTACCTGGATTTGAACCCGCCTCGCCAACAAAGGCTGGCGGTGGTTTGCGGCGGCCTCGAGCGCACCGCGCCGGACTATGCGATTCATCGCTCGACGTTTCCCTTTTATTGCATTGAGTATGTCGGGCGTGGTCAAGGCACGGTAAAGCTGGGCGGGCGAATTTACCCGTTGCAGCCCGGACGGCTGTTTGCCTATGGGCCGGGCATTCGCCAGGACATTGTGAGCGATCCCGCTTCGCCGCTGGTCAAGTATTTCGTGAACTTCACCGGCACCGCCGCCCGGGATCTCCTGCGCGGTTGCGGCCTGTCGCCGGGCAGGATTTCCCGCACATTTCCTCCCAATGAACTGGAGACGCTGTTCGATGAACTGATTTATTGCGGACGGCGCAACACGGCTCACAGCGCGGCGCTGTGCGCCAAATTGCTGGAGTGCCTGGCGCTGAAAATCGCCGGATCACGCGCTCCCCTGAAGAATTCGGAGGCCCCGGCCTTCAACACCTATCAGCAGGCCCATCGGCACATCCAGGACCACTTCCGCCGGCTCAAGTCCCTCGAACAGATCAGCGGGGAGTGCCGCGTCAACAATGCCTATCTCTGCCGCCTGTTCCGGCGCTTCGACCATCAAAGCCCATACCAGTATTTGCAGCGTCTCAAGATGAACCAGGCCGCCGATCTGTTGCGCCAGCCCGGCGCGCTGGTCAAACAGGTCGCCGAGGAAGTCGGATTCAGCGATCCGTTCCAGTTCTCCCGGGCCTTCAAGCGCGTGTTCGGGACTTCGCCGGATGCCTTTCGCGGCTGGCGGTAGCTTGCGCAATTCGCACCCCGGGCGCCGGGTCAAAAACCCCCGCCTGCAGGCCGCGACCGCATCCTGCAGCCCTCTTCGCAGGCTGCCTCGCATTCCGGTCCCCACGGCTTCAGCCGGACACGAGAATCAGGTTGGCGTACGGAATCGTATCGCCGGTGCGAATGAGGCCGATGGCTCCGGGGACGCGTTTTTTGAACTGCACATGCGGCTCATACGTGAGCGGAATGCCGGCGAAAGCGCGGGTGAACCGCTTTTGGACCGCGGCAGAGTTGTGCTTTCGGAATTCGCGCGCCAGGTAGGCGTGAGCCGCGTGAAAGTTCGGTCGGATTGCCGCCAAAACCTGCAGAACGGCGGGCACGTCGTCCACCAGCGAGAGATCGATGGTTTCGATTTGCGGCCAGAACGGAAAGCCGCGGTCGGCGATGACCAGCGCGTTGGTGTGGCGCACGCGCGCCAGGAGCGAGAGCAGTTGCGGATTCAGGATTCCAGACTTGAGCATATCAGGTTCTTCAATGGTGGTTCCACTGGCAGTCCAGCATCAGGCCCCGCCCCTCCGAGATCAATCCCTTTCGACACCTTCAGATTTAAGGGATGCACCCGGCTTTGGGAACGTCACGGGTCGTTGTCGCCAAGCTCCCTTTCGGTCAAACCGTGGCGCGGGTCGGGAATGCCGTGCTTTTGCTTGATCTTGAGCAGGT
>CAZFOA010000162.1:0-8696 GCA_964520205.1 uncultured Verrucomicrobiota bacterium
ATAAGTATTCCATCATCCGCAGCATGACGCATGGCAACAATGCCCACGAAACGGCATCCTATATCGTGCAAACCGGGCGGCAGCCGGGCGGACGGCTGGTGTATCCGTGTGTGGGCGCGGTGGTGTCACTGACGAAAGGCTACGAGGCCGGCTACAAGGGATTGGTTCCGCCATACATTGTGTTGACGGAACCGCAGGGACGCTTTGACGAGGCGGGATTTTTGGGTTCGCGTTTCAAGCCATTTGCGACGGGCGGCGACCCGACCAAAACGCCGTTTGCGGTGGAAGGTGTGGTGGCTCCGGGCATTACCGAAGAGCACCAGAAAGATCGGCGCGAACTGTTGCACCAGCTCGACACGCTGGCGCAGACGATGCCCGCCGATCCGCAAATCGTGGCGGCCACGCAGGCGGAAAACCGGGCTTACGACATGATCCTCGGCGACGGGGCGAAAGTGTTTGATCTGTCGCAGGAAAAACCGGAATTGCGCGACCGTTACGGCAAAAACAAGTTTGGCCAATCTTGCCTCGTGGCACGGCGGTTGGTCGAACGCGGCATTCCTTACGTCACGATCAACTACGGCGGCTGGGACACGCACAAGGACAATTTTCAGACGATGCGCCGGCAGTTGCCGGAAATGGACAAGGGGCTGGCGACGTTGCTGCAGGATTTGTCCGAACGCGGCCTGCTGGACAGCACCATTGTCTGGTGGGGCGGTGAATTTGGCCGCACGCCGAAAGTCCAGTGGGAGGCGCCGTGGAACGGCGGGCGCAATCATTGGGGCAAGGTTTTTTCCGCCATGCTGGCGGGCGGCGGATTCAAGGGTGGCCACATCGTCGGCGCGTCGGATGCGCGTGGCGAAGAGGTCAAGGAACGCCCGGTTTATCCGGTGGATCTCATCGGCAGCATCTACGCCCAAATGGGCATCGAAGCTACGACGCAACTGCCGAATCCCGAAGGCCTGCCTACCTTCGTCATGCCCGGCGCGGATGACGGCATCAAGTCAGCCGGGCTGCTGAAAGAAATCGTGTAGGCGGCATATGAATCACGCCATGCACATTGCTTCCGGAGCGCGAAATTTATTCCGCTTCAATGGTCGTCTGGCAATGGCGCGCCGAAGCGGACTGAAATCCGCGCTCCTCGCCGCCTCTTTGGCTTTCGCGTTCACCGCCTGGGCGCAAAACGCACCGCACATTGGCTACGTCTATCCCGCTGGCGGACGGCAGGGCACGACGTTTCTGGCAACGGTGGGCGGGCAATTCCCATCCGGCTTCACCAATTTCGCCGTGGTCATGGATGGGAATTTGGCGCAGACGAAAGTTGTCGGTTACGACCGTCCGCTGAAGCCCATGGAACAGCAGGCGCTGAAGGAGGAGTTGACCCAGTTTCAGGAAAAGCGGAAAAGCGGCGGGCGGCTCACCGAGACTGAGCTGTACAGACTGGAACAAATCAAACGCTTGCTCACGCAGTTCGGACGGCGGCCCGCCAATCCGGCCATCAGCGAATTCATGACACTGCAACTCTCCTTGGCTGCCAACCTCGCGCCCGGCGATCATGAAATTCGCGTGCGGACTTTGGGGGGATTGTCCAATCCACTGAAGTTCTGCGTCGGGCTGCTTCCGGAAACCACCAAGCCGGATTGGAAAGCCGTGCCCAAGGACCGGAACAGCATGGACCCTGCGATGCCGCCGCCCACCGAGGCGACCGTGACGCTGCCCGTCACCATCAACGGCCAGATCCTGCCTGGCCGCGCGGACCGTTATCATTTTTGGGCGCGGCAGGGCCAGCAACTCGTCTTTGCTGTCGAGGCGCGGCAGCTCATTCCGTATCTGGCCGATGCCGTGCCGGGCTGGTTCGAGGCGGTGCTGACGATCTACGATTCCAAGGGCAAAGCGCTGGCAAGCGAGGAGCGGTTCCGTTTCAAACCCGACCCCGTCATCCATTTTGAAGTGCCCTCCAACGGCACCTATACCGTTGAGATTCATGATTCACTTTATCGCGGGCGCGAGGATTTTGTTTATCGCCTGACCATCGGCGAACTGCCATTCGTCACCGGCATTTTTCCGCTGGGTGGCAAGGCGGGCGAAAAAGCCTCCGTCGTGCTGACCGGATGGAATCTGCCGGAGAAATCACTGGAACGCGAGAATGCCGAAACTGGAGCCACCTCGCTGAACGGAAAAATTTTCAATACCGTTCCGTTTGCCGTGGACGACTTGCCGGAATGTCTGGAACAGGAGCCGAACGATTCACGGGAAACCGCCCAGGCCGTTACCCTGCCCGTCATCATCAATGGGCGCATTGACCATCCCGGCGACTGGGACGTGTTCCGGTTTGAGGGGAGAACCGGCGAACCGGTTGTGGCGGATGTGGATGCGCGCCGGCTCGATTCCCCGCTGGATTCAGTAATCAAATTGACCGATGCCGCCGACAAGCAACTGGCGTTCAATGACGATTACGAGGATAAAGGTTCCGGACTCAATACACATCACGCGGATTCCCATTTCAGCACGGTCCTGCCCACGAATGGAACCTATTATCTCTGGCTCGGTGACGCCCAGCACAAGGGCGGGCCGGAATACAGCTATCGTCTGCGCCTCAGTCCACCGCAGCCCGATTTCGCGCTGCGGGTCGTGCCGTCCAGCCTCAACGTCCGCGCTGGCGGAAGCGTTCCGCTTACCGTTTATGCCCTGCGCAAGGACGGGTTTACCAACCAGATCACGCTGGTTTTGGACGGCGCGCCGGAGGGCTTCAAGTTGACCGGCGGCTCCATCCCGGCAGGTCAAAAGCAGGTGCAGGTTACATTGACCGCTCCCCCGACAGAACTGGCTGAACCCATCAGCCTGGGCTTGCAAGGCAGCGCGGTGATTCAAGGACAAATGCAGATGCGAAAGGCCGTGCCCGCCGAGGACATGATGCAGGCGTTCGCCTACCGTCATCTGGTTCCGGCCAAGGAACTGGAGGTCGCCGTGCTGAAACGCCCAAATCCACGGGCGACGATGAAAATTCTCAGCGGGACTCCAGTGCGGATGCCTCCCGGTACAACCGCCCGAATTGAGGTCGGCCTGCCCGGGCCGCGGATCGCGGAGCGGGTGCAGTTCGAGTTGAACAATCCACCGGAAGGAATCACGATCCAGAGCGCATCGCCGGTCCGTGACGGCGTGGAGATTGTGCTGCAGACGGATGCCGCCAAGGTCAAGCCAGGCCTCAAAGGAAACCTGATCATCAACGGCTACGTGCCGCGCGCGGCGGAAACTAACGCGGCCAAGCCAAAGGCAAACAGCAACCAGCGGATGCCACTGGGCACCCTCCCGGCCATCCCCTTCGAAATCATCCCGCCACCGTGAGTTCCTTTGAGGTTAAACTTTCCCGTTCAAAGAATCGCATTGAAGTTTGAACTGTCAGGCAATCGCAGCAGCACAAATGAGGAAGAAGGATCGTGTGATCATAAAATATCCTCGTCTAGAGGCTTTGCGAACGACGACGGTCCACCGCATAGAGGATCCAAAACACCACGCCGATGGCGGCGTAATCAAGGGCATAGCCGGTGGCATCGCGCAGGAACCACCACGTCCGTTCGTCGTTCGAGTAGAATGAAAACGGCGCGAGAGAGAAGAAGATGGCGAGGGCCATCAGCCACGATCGGCGGCGCAGGCGACGCCGGGCCTCCCGGAAAGCACGCACCTCGTCGAGGCCTTTGGCGGGCGGCACAGCGCCAGGAACCGGAGTGTGCATGATCCGCCGGAGTTCCTCGGCCTGCCGCGGATTTCGTTGCAGATGCTCCTCGACCAGCGCCCGCGTGTCGGCGCTGCATTCGCCGGCCACGTAGAGGGGGATCAGGTCGTCGATGATGTCTTTTGTCACATTCATTGTTTTTCTCCTGTGTTGGGGTGTAGAAGCGCAGCGAGTTTTGCGCGGGCACGGAAAACTTTCACTTTTGCGGCCGCAACCGACAGACCGGTCGCTGCCGCGATGTCTTGATAGGACAGCTCTTGCTCCGCACGGAGCAGAAGTACCGTCCGGTCGATTTCGGGCAAGGCATGGACCGCTTCCAATGTTCGCCGGAATTCGTCCTGGTTGACGGCGGCTTCGTCGGGTTGGGCGGCAAGATCGGGCATCGATTCATCCAAGCCCTCGAAACGGGATTGACGACGCCATTGCTTACGGTGGAGGTTGCGCGCGATGGTGAATAAGTAAGCCTTCACCGTCTCCATGCGCGGTTCCTCGGGAGCAGTCCACGCCCGGACAAATGTCTCCGACGTGATATCGCGGGCATCGTGCGGATTGCCCGTCAGCCAGTAAGCGAAACGATAAACATCGTCAGCGTACCGGCCATACAACTCGTGAAACGTTGTCGGGCGTGTTCCCATGCTGATACTATCCCGAAGCAGCAGAAAAGTTACAACGCCGGCGGTTCGATGGCTGGTCAAAAGGACAAAATGGCATTTCTCTGGCGGACGGGAGGAAATATTTGGTATACTGGCGCTTGCCGTGATGGACGCAGGGTAACCTGGTCTATGACTCCCGAATGATCACCGCCATCCGCGTCGTTTGTTTCACCCTGCTGTTATCGGCGCTTTCCTTTCGCGCTGCGGCGGAGGATTTCACCCATGCCATCCACGTCTCTGACCAACCGGTTTTCCCCGGCGTTGATTGGGAGCGCGAAACCAATGGCCTTTCACCAAAGACCGTCCGGGGAGTTGATGCCTTTGTCCACACGCTCGACACCACCGGCCTGATGGTGGTGAAAAATGGGCGCGTGGTCTATGAATATGGCGACGTCAAAAGGCTCAGCTACCTGGCTTCCTCACGCAAGAGCGTTCTCTCGATGCTCTACGGCGCGAACATGGCCGGCGGCAAAATCCGCCTCGATGCCACACTCAAGGAGCTCGGCATGTCCGATGTCGGCGGGTTGTTGCCCATCGAAGAACGCGCCAAAGTCATCGATGTGATCACGGCGCGTTCCGGCATCTATCACCCGGTGACCCAGGGAATTGGTCTGTTGTATGAGCTGCGATTCTCCGCCTGCCCTGGCGTCTCCCGCCCCGCTGCCGAAGCCGAACCGTCCTGGGCGCCCAAGCGCGGCAGCCAGGAGCCGGGCACCCATTGGCGATACTTCAACTGGGATTTCAATACGGCGGGGGCGATCTTTGAGCGCTTGACTGGCAAAAACATCTTCGACGCCCTGCGCGATGATCTCGCCATTCCCATCGGCATGCAGGACTTCGACCGCGAACGACAGCAAAAGAGCGGAGACCAGACGCGCTCGCAGTATCCCGCGTATCACATGGTGCTCTCGACGCGCGACATGGCGCGCCTGGGGCTGCTGATGCTCCGGCAGGGGAAATGGCTCGACCGCCAGATCATTCCGGCTGAATGGGTGCGCCGCAGCACCAGCGTCCGAACTTCATTGGACGAATTACATCGCATCGGTGCGACTGACATGGACCGCTTGGGTTACGGTTATCTGTGGTGGACTTGGGACGGCCCTTTGGCGACCGGCCCATATCACGGAGCCTATACGTCAATGGGCTCCTACGGCCAATACATCACCATCCTGCCGGCGCTCGACATGGTGGTGGCGCACAAATCCTGTCCCCCCGGCGACGTGAGCCAGAGCAACTATTTTCGCCTGCTTGATCTGCTGACTGGAACGAAGCCCTCTTCGACCGCTGAACTTGCCTCCTGGTCCTCGCAGCGCACCAAGGTTCACGCCCAGTCGAAAGAGCACATCGCGATCAAGCTCGACCCGAAGCTTTTCGACGCTTATGCGGGACAATATGTCATGGCCCCGGATCCCAAGCGCCCCGGCGCCGTCACACTCACCATCCAACGCGACGGGGATGCGCTCTACCGCCAGGTTCCAGGATGGTTCGCACAGGAAATCTTTCCCGAATCGGAGACGGTATTCTTTAATGCGACGGAGGACGAACAACTGACCTTCGTCAAAAATGACATGGGAAAAGTGACTGGTTTGATCGTGGAGCAGACCGGCACGTTTGGCGAATCCGGTCGAAGGGAATTCAAGCTGGAGAAATGACGGCTGGCATCCACCATCTGAAAGATTTGCTTTCGATTTCGGTCATCGTCTTCTGGCCGAACATCTATACGCTCTCAAGCGGCACACGTGTGAGACAGTGCTGCCGACACGGTCTATGAAAAGGACGTCCTCAACCAATTCCGTGCGGAACATCGCAGCACGGACTGTAACGGACAAAGCCGCGGCGCTCGTGCTTCACTTGGGGGAAGCCGGCGATAATCACCGGTCTCTGGTGGGTGGCAAGGCGTTCAATCTGGGCAAATTGATCGCGGCGGGTCTGCCGGTGCCGCGCGGCTTTTGTCTCACCACGACGGCGTTCGATCTCTTCCTGGCTTCGTGTCCGAAACGGACTGAATTATCCCATCTGCTGGCGCAATGTTCCAGCGATGAAATCGGGCGCATCGCGGAACTTAGCCGGGAAGTCCGCTCGTGCCTGGCAGAGGTTCACGTGCCGGGGGTGGTGAAGGATGCGGTGCTGTCCGCGTGGCGGGAATCGGGTGGAGAGCGAAGCTTTGCCGTGCGTTCCAGCGCGACCGTCGAGGACACAGCCGCGATGTCTTTTGCCGGTCAGTTTGAATCCATCCTGAATGTGCGCGGGGAGGCGGCGTTGCTGGCGGCCATCCAGACGTGCTGGCTGTCGCTTTTCTCCGAGCGGGCGCTGGTTTACCTGGCGCGGCAACGGGTGCCGGCCGAGAATGTCAGGATGGCGGTGTTGGTGCAGGAAATGGTGGCGGCCGACCACGCCGGGGTGATGTTCACCGCCGATCCCCTGACCGGAGCAACGGACCGGTTCATCGTCGAGTGCGTGAGCGGCCTGGGCGAAGGACTGGTGCAAGGGACGGTACAGCCTGAGCGGATGGTGGTTGAAAAGCAAACGGGGCGCGTCCTGGCTTCGCCTGATAATAAACTGCTGTCTTCCGCAGCTCTCGAAAACCTGTGCGATCTCGCCCGGCGGACCGAGCACTTCTTTGGTTCGCCGCAGGATATCGAGTGGGCGCAGCGGGATGGAGCGGTGTTTCTGTTGCAGTCCCGTCCAATCACAACCAAAGTTCCAGCCAGGACGTGGGAGGACCGGCAGGTCTGGACCAATGTCAACGTCGGCGAAGTGCTGCCGGACGTGATGACGCCGATTACGTGGTCCATGATGCAATCATCCTTGCTGGTTGTGGTCGGTTCCATCTTTCGCTTGGTGGGCGCTGATGTCACACGCGCTCAGCCAGCGGGTCTCGTCGCCGGAAGACTCTATTCCAACGCCAACACGAGTTTGGCTGCGGTCAGACCGTTTTCCTTCCTGCACAAGGGACTCCCCTATTTTGCCCGAATGCTGGGAGGCGATCTGGTGGAGGCATACCGCCAGGCCCCGCTGACCCTTTCGCCGGAAGATCTCCCGGACCTGGGTTTCCGCTGGCCGAAATACATCCTCTCCTGGCCGCGCATTCTCTTCGATTTAATCACTCATTTGCCCCGCCATGGCGAAGCGTGGATTGCCCGCTTCAAAACTGAAACAGATGAACTGGTCCGCGTGAACGTTGAAGCGATATCCCCGCCGGAACTGGCGCATTGTTGCATCCGGTTATTTCGGGAAGCATTCAAAGGCTGGGATTTGCTATACTTTGTGGTGCCGATGGCAGCGCTGCCGGTATTGAAGAAAGCCTGCCGTGATTGGTTGGGCGAGTCCGACCTGACGCTCGGCGGCCGGTTGTTCGCCGCGTTGGGCGGCATGCCGGACGCGGAAGCCGGCCTGGCTCTCTGGCGATTGGCGGTCCTGGCTCATGCCGGCGGTGACACGAAAGCCGCGATGTCTTCCGAAAAAGGCTGGCCGGAGGTCCGCAGCAAACTTCGTCTCACCGAACACGGCCGGAAATTTCTGGCGGCCTGGGATGCTTTCATGACCGAGCACGGACACCATTGTCGCGGCGAACTCGAATTGTTCAACGCCCGCTGGTCGGAAACGCCCGATTACGTTCTGGGGGTCGTGCGCGGCTATCTTCGTTCCATCGGCCAGTCCGATCCGCTGGAGAACCAGCGGCGACTTGCCGGCGAGCGGAAACGGTTGACGGAACAATGCCGCCAGCGACTGAAGAACCCGATCAAACGCTGGATATTCTCGCACTCGCTGCGCCGCGCGCAGGAACTGACCGTCTATCGCGAAAAGTTGAAGAGCCAGCTTGTCCGGCAGTTCGCCTTCATGCGCCGCGTTCTCCTGGTCCTCGGCCAGCGGCTCCACGAGCAGGGCAGCTTGTCCTGCCGCGACGACATTTTTTTCCTGGAAGTTTCCGAGATTGAACCGGTCGCGACGGGCAGCGCTTCGTTCGATTGGCGCGAGCGCATCGAATCGCGCCGGCGGGAATATGAAAAGAACCTGAAGCTCAACCCGCCGCGAGTTGTGAACGGAAGATTCGATCCCAACGCGCTGGCCTGGCCGGTGGCGAACTCGGACGCGAAACTTCTGGAAGGCATTCCGGTCTCTCCCGGTATTGTCACCGGGCCCGCCCGCGTCATTTTGCGCACGGATGACCACGAGCAGGTTCTCCCCGGTGAAATTCTCATCGCCCCGTTCACCGATCCGGCGTGGTCGCCGTATTTCGTCACCGCCGCCGGCGTGGTCGTGGAACAAGGCGGGATTCTCTCGCACGGCAGCATCGTCGCGCGCGAATACGG
>CAZFOA010000163.1:0-8670 GCA_964520205.1 uncultured Verrucomicrobiota bacterium
AATACAACGAAGACCTGACTCAGGCGAACTGGACCGATCTGGCGCCCGACGTGCATGCGACCGGGACAATCGCCGCGGCCACCAATGCTGTTTCCAACTCCACCCAGCGGTTCTACCGCGTTTGGGTGGTGCCGTTGCCGTGATCATCATGAGTTTTGATGGCGCTCCATCATCGTCCGGCGAGCCGTTGGGCGCAGACTCCCGGCTTTCTTAACCCTTCATCCACGCGAATTCAACCATGTCTAAAAAACCTGAAAACAATCTTCGGACTGTCACCGCGATTCACGGCAAACGGCAAGTGGAACCCGATCCAAGCTTCGAAGTGGACTTGTCGCGACATCTTGGCAAAGCTTATTCCGGTGCCGCCCTGGTGGAGCATTATTCCCGGTTCGCGATGGGCGACGGTGAATTGGATGTTCTGATGCGGCGGGCCATTTGGAGGGCCGTGGCGCGAAAATGCGGCAACGGCATTCGCATCGGCGTCGGCGTTGGGTTCAAGCATCTGGAGACCTTCGAGATCGGCGACGGGGTTTTCATCGGAGCGCAAGTTTACATTCAAGGACGATTTGACGGAGTGACGAAGATTGGAAATCATGTGTGGATCGGGCCGCAGTCCTACTTTGACGCGCGCCAACTCATTCTTGAAGATCACGTGGGTTGGGGCCCTGGCGCCAAAGTGTTGGGATCGGCTCACACGGGGGTTCCCCTTGATCGTCCGATTATTGAAACCGATCTCGAAATCCGCCCGGTGCATGTGGAGGCGTGGGCGGACATCGGAACCGGCGCCGTACTATTGCCGGGCGTGACCGTCGGCAAAGGCAGCATCGTCGGCGCGGGCGCCGTGGTGACCCGGGATGTCTCTCCATTTTCGATTGTGGCCGGCGTGCCGGCGCGCTTTGTGCGCTGGCGGGAAGGATACGAACCCAAAACCCAATAGACAGGAACCAAGAAAGCAAACTGAATGAAACATAGACGAGCATTGATAACCGGAGGAGCAGGATTGATCGGATCCCATATTGCCGATCAACTGGTGGCCGAGGGCATCGCGGAGATTGTGGTGCTGGACAATTTAACCCGAGGCCGGCAGCAGAACCTCGAACCGGCGCTGGCTTCCGGCAAGGTCCGGGTTGTCGAAGGGGATATCCGCGATGCCGCACTGGTGCGCGAGGTGATGGAAGGCATCGACATCGTGTTTCACGAGGCGGCGATTCGGATCACCCAATGCGCGGAAGACCCGCGGCTGGCTCACGACGTTCTGGCCACCGGCACGTTTAACATTCTGGAGGCGGCAGTGGCGGCCAAAGTGAAGCGAGTCGTCTCCGCGTCGTCCGCCTCGATTTACGGACAGGCCGAGGTGTTTCCCACGAGTGAGACCCATCACGGCTATGGCAACCGCACGATCTATGGAGCCACGAAACTTTACAGTGAAGGGCTCCTGCGCAGCTTTTACGAGATGTATGGGTTGAACTATGTCGCCCTGCGCTACTTCAACGTGTATGGACCCCGGATGGATGCCTTCGGCGTCTATACGGAAGTCATGATCCGCTGGATGGAGCGATTGTCCAACGGACAACCCTGTTTGATTCTCGGCGACGGCAAACAAACCATGGACTTTGTGTTCGTCGATGACATTGCCAAGGCCAACCTGGTGGCCGCCAAGTCTTCGATAACGGATGACGTCATCAATGTCGCCAGCGCCACGGAGACCAGCCTGGTTGAACTCGCCGAAACGCTGGGCCGGGTGATGGGTGTCAACCTCCCGCCGGAATACGGTCCGGCCCGGAAAGCCACCCCTGTTTTCCGACGGCTCGCGGATGTCAGCAAGGCGGAACGCCTGCTGGGTTTCCGCACGCAAGTCTCCCTCGAGGAGGGCCTGCGCCGGCTGGTGCAATGGTGGTCGAAGGAGCGGGAATCCCAGCACTCGACACCGGTTGCTCAACGGTAACACGCCCCGCACTCGTCCACGAAAACCTTGGAAAGCCGCCGCCAATCGGGCTTTCCCCGGGACAACGGCCCGGGTTTTCATCGGATCGCACGACCGGCCGACTTCGGATAACTTCGGTATAAATAAATACTGATGAAATCAGCCGTAGTCATCCGGGAAGGGATCCAATGAATCGAGTCCACACAGTTTTATGGGTCCCATTGGTGTTGGGATTGGCCGGCGGCTTCGACCTCGCCGCCCAGGCGGCGGGGCCGGAATCAGCCGGTTGGTATTCGGGTGATATGCACGTGCATCGGAGTTGCGGGACCGCGCCCGTATCCGTGTCGAGCATCTACAACGCCATGACCAACCGGGGCCTGGCGGTGATATCGCTGCTCGCGGACACCGGCAATGGCGAGGTGCAAAATCCAGTGACGGACCTGCCGCTGGTGAACGGCCAGGATGATCCGGTCTCGACGGCTGGACACATTGTGCATTGGGATGCGGAGTGGCATTGGGACGCCGATTACAGTCAGTACGCGCACCAGGCGCTGGGCGGGCATTTGGTGACACTTGGGCTGACGAACGCGCACCAGATCTGGTTCGAGTACACTTACCCCGTTTTTCAATGGACACATCAACAGGGCGGCATTGCCGGGTTTGCCCATCTGCAATATCTCGATGACGGCTTTCCTCAAACTCTGACTTGTTGCACCCCGATTGAATATCCGGTCGAAGTGGCTTTGGGCGCTTGTGACTATATTTCGGAAGACGTGGCCGGCGGCGATTCGGCCATTCACGCCTATTACCGGTTGCTGAACTGCGGCTTCCGGCCCGGTTTCGCTGGAGGTTCGGACTACCCCTGCGGCGCAGCGATCGGCGACGTGATCAGTTACGTGCAGGTTGCCGGGGGGCTGACCTACCGCAAGTGGATCACCGGCATTGCCAGCGGGCGGACGGTGGTGTCGCGCAACGCGCATAACGAGTTTCTCGATTTCAAGGTCAATGGCACCGCCTCACCCGGTGACGAAATCCAGCTGACGAACTCCGGGACTGTATCGGTAAGCGTTCAATGGACGGCAGCACAAAGCCTGAGCGGGACGATGGAGCTGGTGCAAAACGGCGTGGTCGTGGCCAGCCAGGCGGCATCAGCCGCTCCCGGATCGCCGGCGACTTTGAATGCGACCGTCGGCTTCACGAACAGCGGATGGCTGTGCGCGCGGAGAATGGGCAGCATCGGGCATGAGGTCCATACCGCCGCAGTGTTTGTGACGGTAGCCCATGCTCCGGTCCGCGCCAGCGTGGCTGACGCCCAGTTCTATGTGCAGTGGATGGATAACTTGCTGCAAATGACATCCACGGGAGGAGTTTGGGGTTACTTCTTCACCACCAACCGGGTTCAGGCTCAAGCTCGATACTCCGCGGCCAGGACCCTCTATCAGCAAATCGCGTTGGACGCGGCCCAGTTGCTGCCGCTGTCCTTCGACACCGGCGGGCTGCCCTATGGATCATTGAACGCAGCCTACTCGGCAGTCTTGACGGGAAGCGGGGGAATCACCCCATACACCTGGTCGATCATCGGCGGCGCACTACCTCCGGGCCTGAAGCTTGATTCCGCCACCGGCGCCATTACCGGCACCGCCACCAACATAGGCACGTTTAACTTCACGGCCAAAGTCAGCGATGCCAGCAATCCCATAAAGACGGCGATCAATTCCCTGAGCATTACCATTGCGCCCGTAGCCAACCTGATCTCCATCTGGCCAAGCTCCGCAGTTCCAGTAGTCGTGGATACCGGCACCGATGCGCCGGTCGAGCTGGGTGTGAAGTTCCGCTCCGACATTGCCGGCACTATCACCGGCATTCGCTTCTACAAAGCCGCCGCCAACACCGGCACCCACGTCGGCGATCTCTGGACCACCAACGGCTCGCTCCTGGCTACCGCCACCTTCACCGGCGAATCCGCCTCCGGCTGGCAGCAAGTCAATCTCACCACGCCTGTGACCATCGCCCCCAACACGGTCTATGTGGCTTCCTACCACGCCAACACCGGTGACTACAGCGAAGATGACGATTACTTCTCCGGCAGCGGAGTCGACAATCCCCCACTCCACGCGCTGGCCGATGGCGTGGCCGGCAGCAATGGTGTCTATGCTTATGGCGCCAGCAGCGTTTTCCCAACCAACGCCTTTAGCGCGGCCAACTACTGGGTCGATGTCGTCCTCGCAACCAATACCGCTCCCGTGCTGCCGGCGCAGAACAACAAGACCATTGGCGTCTTGACCACGTTGACCGTGACCAACACCGCCATCGATACAGACTTCCCCGCCAACAACCTGAGCTACCTGCTCCTGGCAGCGCCTTCCGGGGCCTCGATTGACACCAACGGCATCATCACCTGGACGCCGCTCTCGGCTCAGGGCAACAGCACCAATCTGTTCACCACCCGGGTAACCGACAATGGACCGCCGCCCCTGAGCGCGACCAACTCGTTCACGGTTTTTGTCAACCCGGCCCCGGTCATCCCGCCGCCCGTGATCCAATCCATCAACCTGTCCAACGGCATGGTCATCGTAAAGTGGTGTTGCGTGTCCAATTGCACTTATCGGCTCCAATACAACGAAAACCTGGCCCAGACCAACTGGACCGATGTGGCGCCGGATATTTGCGCAGCCGGAGTGACGGCCACAGCCACCAACGCCGCCGCCAATTCCACCCAGCGGTTCTACCGAATACTGGTTGTGCCATTGCCGTGAGCAGTCATGACACCCTTCGTTTCTGAAAAGGCTGCCGAGGCGCCGCGTCGACATCCGGTCTTGTACGGGCGCCCCCATCCGCAGTCGTTTCCCTGGCCCTTTTGGATTTCCCGGCGAAGTTCAAAGATTGAACATTGACGAACAGGTTTTTAGATTAATACTGTAAAAACGTCTTATACTTTGAAGCAATTCCCACATTCTATGCAGGTTGGGTCCGTTCGGTTTGCATCGGTCAGCGGCGCCGGGGCATTCCGTCTGATTGCCGTGCCCGGCAAGACGGAAGAGGAAGCGCTATGACCCTCGTCGGAAGCGACAGGCGGAAATCCTGCTCCTGGCCAATGCTGTTTTTGGCATTGCTCTGCGGGTGTCTGTTCACGGTTCGAGCCGTGGCAAGCGTTCCGATCCTTGTGATTACCAATGCCGCCAATCCTTTCAGCCAATATTACGCCCAGATTCTTTTGACTGAAGGGTTGAATGAATTCTCGCTCCAGAATGTGTCCGCCCTTTCGAACTCGACGCTGGCGGGATTCGACGTGGCAATCCTTGGCCAGACCGCTCTGACGCCCTCGCAGGTCAACACGCTCAGCAACTGGGTGAATGCAGGCGGTAAACTCGTCGCGATGCGGCCGGACAAGCAATTGGCCGGGCTGCTCGGGTTGACCGACGCCGGATCGACCCTTCCCGGGGGCTATCTGCTGGTCAACACTGCCTCCGGTCCGGGCGCTGGCATCGTGGGCCAGACCATTCAGTATCATGGTGCCGCCGATCTGTACACCCTGGCGAGCGCTTCCAGCCTGGCCACACTCTATTCCACCGCGAGCGCGGGGACAGTCAACCCGGCCGTATCCCTCCGCAGCGTCGGCTCCAATGGCGGGCAAGCCGCTGCCTTCACTTTTGATCTTGCCCAATCCGTGGTCTACACGCGCCAAGGGAATCCAGCCTGGGCCGGGCAGGATCGCGATGGACTTCCCCCGGTGCGTTCCGACGATCTCTTTTATGGAGCGGCGAGTTTTGATCCTGAGCCTGACTGGATCGATTTGGGCAAGGTGGCCATTCCTCAGGCTGACGAGGAGCAGCGTTTATTGGCCAATATGATCATCGGCATGAACTCCGCCAAGACGCTCCTGCCGCGGTTCTGGTATTTTCCACTGGGATACAAGGCCGTGGTAGTCATGACGGGGGACGATCATGCCAACTGGGGCACGGCCGGCCGCTTCGATCAATACCTGGCTTATAGTCCGACCAATTCCTCGGTGACAAACTGGACGGCGATTCGTGGCAGCTCATATGTCTATCCGCTCCCGCCTGCGCCCACGGCGCTGGCGCCCGCCATGACGGACGCCCAGGCCGCTGCGTACAATGCCAAAGGCTTCGAAATCGCTCTCCACTTGAATACGGAGTGCTCTGATTGGACCTTCAGTTCCCTGGACGGAATGTTCGTCAGCCAGTTGAGCCAGTTCACGAATATGTTCCCCAGCCTTCCGCTGCCGACAACGCATCGCATTCATTGCGTCGCCTGGAGTGACTACACCAGCCTGCCGCAGGACGAGCTGCTGCATAATATCCGGCTCGACGACAGCTATTACTATTGGCCCTCGAACTGGGTCGTCGACCGGCCGGGCTTTTTTACCGGGTCCGGCATCCCCATGCGGTTTGCCACGACGAACGGCAGCGTGATCGATGTTTACCAGGCCCCTTCGCAGATGACCGATGAATCGGGCCAGAGTTTTCCCGATACGATAGACGCGCTGCTCGACCGGGCGTTGGGAGCGGAGGAGTATTACGGCGCTTTCGTGGCCAATATGCACACGGATTTTGCCGGCCTGCCCATGGAAGGCTTTGCCTACACGGCGGGTTCCGACAAGATTGTTGTTTCTGCCATGAATCGCGGCGTCCCGGTCATCGCTGCCCGACAATTGCTCACCTGGCTCGACGGCCGCAATAATTCCTCGTTCGGGTCGCTGACCTGGACCAACAACACCCTGACCTTCTCGGTGACTGCAAATGCCGGCGCAACCGGCCTTGAAGGCATGGTGCCGGTTCCCGCCGGCTACAACGTCACCAACATTACCTATAATGGCGGTGCCACCGGATTTTTCCTGAGACAGGTCAATGGCGTTCAATATGCCTTCTTCACTGCGCTCTCGGGCAATTACGCAATCCGCTTTGCACTGGATACAACGCCGCCGGCCCTCGCCTCCCGGGCGCCTGCCAACGGCGCAACAGGGGTCAGCCAGTCGGCGCAGATTATCCTCACCTTCAGCGAGGCAATGGATTCCTCGACCCTCAACACAAATACGATTCTCTTGCGTGACGCCTTCCACCGGCCGGTGCCCGCCGCGTTTTCTTACAACCCCTCCACGTTCACCGCGGCCCTGGTTCCCAATTATCCGCTGCTCATAAGCGCCAGCTACAGCGTCACCGTAAAAGGCGGCGCCGGAGGCGTGAAGGATGTGGCGGGGAATTCGCCGGCCGCTGACATCGTTTCGTCGTTCTCCACAGTCACTAATTTCGTCGGAAGTGTCTGGGCCAATTCGGCCGAACCCGATGTCTTATGGGGTAGCGATACGAATTCGATCGAGCTCGGAATGAAATTTCAGAGCGCCGTCAGCGGGTCGGTGACCGGAATCCGGTTTTACAAGGGCATCTTCAACACCGGACCGCACACGGGCAAACTGTGGAACTCGACCGGGACGCTGCTGGCCAGCGTGACGTTTTCGAATGAGACAACCTTCGGCTGGCAGTTCCAACCGCTGATCGCACCGGTGGCAATCAACTCGAACACGACTTATGTCGTCTCGTATCACGCACCGGTGGGCGGCTATCCCTATGACTCCGCCTATTTCGACGCAACGGGCGTGACGAATTACCCGTTGAGAGCACTCGCCGACGGCGAGGACGGCGGCAATGGTGTCTATATTTACGGCGCCAGCGCGTTCCCGAACAACACGTATAACTCGGAAAACTATTGGGTCGATGTGATGTTCCAGACGCCGTCCGTACCCCTTGCCATTACCACGGCTTCGTTGCCCAACGGACTGGCCGGCATAGCTTACTCGGCATCCGCGAACGCCGTCGGCGGCAACCCGGCTTACATCTGGTCGATCATCAGTGGTTCCCTGCCCCCCGGCCTTGCGCTCGACGCCACCAGCGGAGCCATCACCGGCACAACCGTCAGCACGGGCACGTTTAGCTTTACACTTCAGGTCGCCGACAGCAGCAGTCCGGCACAGACGCTCACTCAGCCGCTCAGCATCACTTTCACGGCCGTTCCGGCTGTCACAAGCATCTGGCCGAGCACGGCACTGCCGCGAATGGTGGATGCCGGTCCGGACAATCCCGTGGAACTCGGAGTGAAGTTCCGCTCCGACCTCGCAGGAACCATCTCCTCCATCCGCTTCTACAAAGGTTCCGGAAATATCGGCACCCACGTCGGCAATCTCTGGACTGCCGACGGATCGCTCGTGGCCTCGGCCACTTTCAGCGGTGAATCCGCCTCCGGCTGGCAGCAGGTCAATTTCAACACTCCCATCCCCATTGCCGCCAACACCGTCTATGTGGCCTCCTACCACGCCGACAACGGCCACTATAGCGCGGATGACGGCTATTTCGCGGCCAGTGGAGTGGATACCCCGCCGTTGCATGCGCTTGCCGATGGTGCTGCCGGACCCAACGGCGTTTTCGCTTATGGCTCGACGAGCATTTTCCCGAACCAAACTTATGTCTCCGACAATTACTGGGTCGATGTGGTGTTTGTTGCCAATACCGCCCCTGTACTGCCGCCACAAACCAATCGTGTCGTCAATGAATTGACAACCCTGGTCGTGACCAACACTGCCACCGACGCCAACGCCTTGACCTATCAACTCAGCAACCCGCCACCAGGCGCAGGGATTGATACCAACGGTGTCATTACCTGGACGCCCACTGAAGCCCAGGGGCCGGGCACCAATACGATCACGACGGTCGTCACCGATAACGGCGTGCCGT
>CAZFOA010000164.1:0-8582 GCA_964520205.1 uncultured Verrucomicrobiota bacterium
CCGGCGACTCCCAGTCTGCGCTGCGAGCGTAGCGCCGATTGTCAATCGGCTGTATGGCGGACTGGCAGTCCGCTTTGGGCGACTGTGTCAATGGCCGTGCCTCAGTTCTCCCGGTACTTTCCCGGGACGATTTCCAGAATCGCCCCGGATTGCGGGATTTCGAGTCCGGGGGCATCGTATCCCTGCTTGTGCAGCTCGATCTGCACCGGTATAAGGGCGGCCCCACGCTGGGTGCCGGGGCCGCCCTGAGATTTCCTCGAAAGCGGATTCCCCCTGGCCGAAAGCACCCCCTCCCGGCAAGCGTCTTCACCTTCCATCATTCCGGCCAGGATCTATTGTCTGGGCGTGGGCGAGCTCGTCGGGTGCGAACTCAACTGTTTCATGCCATCCAGAACATAAAACAGGCCGGAAATGCCGGTGCAAATCGCCGCGCCAATCGTCCAGATCGAAAACCAGGGTTCCGCCAGGCGCTCGTTCCATTTCAACAGCAGCCACACAATGCAAAGCATCTGCAGCACCGTGGCCACCTTTCCCAGCGCGCGCGGGTGGACGTTCACTTTGCCCACGGTGATTTGAATGACGCCGAGGCCGACGAGCACCAACAGATCACGCCCGATCACGGTGCCGGTGAGCCACAATGGAATGCTGCCGAAATGCGGGTTGTTGAAGCTGAACAAAATGATGCCGGAAATGAGCAGCAGCTTGTCCGCCAGCGGATCGAGCATCGCACCCAGTTCGCTGCGCTGGTTGAACCGGCGCGCAATAAAACCGTCCACCCCGTCACAAATCGCCGCGATGCCGAAAGCGATGATGGCCAGCACACGATGGACCTCGTTTCCGGTCTTCATGTAGTAAAGCACCTCCACCACAAAAAACGGGACCAGTAGAATTCGGGCGATGGTGACTTTATTGGCGGTGGTCATGGCTTGACTCGCCAGCATCATGCGGAATCTGTTCCGCGCGTCAACCCCGGAGGGAACGGCCGCCGGTAAATGAACCACCAGAACCAAACCGTCCCCAGCCCGCCGCAAATCGCCGCCCCCGCAAAATTCACCCGCGGCCCGAGGCTCCACAGCCACGCGCCGAGAAACGAACCGGCCGTCACAATGCAATCCCGGATCAAATAGTAAGCGCCATAAGTGCGGGCCCGAAGCTCCGGCCGGGCCTCGCCGATGATCAAGGCCTTGCGCGCCGGTTCGCCGAACTCCTTCAGGCCGCGAACGACAAAGGCCAGCGCGAGCCAGCCGAATCGATCCGCCCAAAGCAGTGACACGGGAAAGAGCGTGAAGAAAAAGAACGTGGCGAGCACAAAGGGCCGCCGGCCGTATTTATCGGCAAAATGCGCCACCGGAATGTAGCAAATCATCGCCGTGACCATTTCAAACGTGACGAGCAGACCGAACTGCTGCGCCGTGACGCCGCCGTGATCCATCGCCCACAGAATCACAAACGCATACGGAATCCGCTCGCAGAAACGAATCAGGATGTCGCTGATCAGCAATTCGCGCAGCCCGGGTGTGAAGGACTTGACGACCTCGCGAAAACCCGTCCTCGCCGCCCCCGTCCCCGTCTTCGATTCCCCGCCGCTCTCGAACATGAACCATTGAAACACCATCGTCAGCACACTGAGGAAAATGCAGAGCAACAATGCGCATTCCACGCCGCGCGTCCAGCCAAACCGGGTGATCAGCCAGCCGCCCGCCAGCGGCCCCAGCATCATCGGCACGCGGCGCACCATGGATTGGACGCCGATGCCCATGGTGTGCTGATGGGCTTTCAGGGAGGTGGCCACCACGGTAAACGTGGTCGGCAGGGACAATGCGCTCCAGGCCAGAAACAAAAATGCGCCCGCCACCAGCGCCAGCCAATGGTGCCAGACGAGAACCAACACGTATCCGGCGGTCGCCAGAACGCTGAAGAACATCAGCGCGCGGCGCTGTCCCCAATGGTCGGCGAGCCAGCCGCCCGGGTACGCATAAATGGCGCCCAGCAGCGTTTGCAACGCGTCGAACAGTCCGATGATGAACACCCCGGCGCCGAGTGTTTCGAGGTATTTCGGCGCGAAGCCGAGCCACAATTTCTCGCCGGTGCCGGCCAGGACCAGCGCCACAAGCAACAGCGAGGTGTTCCGCTGCAGCGCCAGAAATTCAGCAATCTTTCGCCACATGGTTTTCAATCGGTTCGGGATTGAACTCTGATCCCGCACCATCTTACACTTCGCTCACTATGAATCCAAAAACTTCCGCAGTCGTCGGCATCCTGATGGGCAGCGATTCCGACTGGCCCACGATGAAACTCGCGGCCGACGTTTGCGCGGAATTTCAAATCCCGAGTGAAGCCAGGGTTATTTCCGCCCATCGCACGCCGAAAGACCTGGAGGAATACGCCAGCACCGCCGCCAACCGCGGCATTCGCGTGATCATCGCGGGAGCCGGCGGCGCGGCGCATTTGCCGGGCGTGACGGCGGCTTTTACCACGCTTCCCGTCATCGGCGTGCCCATCGAAAGCAAGTCCCTCAAGGGCCTGGACTCGCTGCTGTCCATCGTCCAAATGCCGCCCGGGGTTCCGGTGGCGACGGTGGGGATCGGTGCGGGGAAAAACGCGGGTTTGCTCGCGATCCAGATTCTGGCGACAGCGGACGCGAAGCTGCAAAAGGCCTTGAGCGAATTCAAAGACAAACTTGCGAACGAGTCGCGGGCAAAGAACCAGACCCTCGTTGAAGCGTTGAAGCGTTGAAGCGTAGCAACAGCGCCTGCGCCGGACGGAAATCCAATTCGCAAGAGCCCGGCTCGTATCAAGATGTAAGTCGTCACGGGTTGGTAGGGCGCGTCACTCCGTGCGCGCCGCTCGCGCGGGCGCCAAACCGCGAACGTATCAAACGTTCGTGCGGCGGGCATAGGACTACCTCGCCCCACCTTTCGCATTTGCGACATCCCGCCGACTTCCGTTACGCTCTGATCATGGGTTTGCCCGTCCGCAAGAGGCTTCCGCACACAATCCCACAATGGGTAGCCGAGGGCAGCTGGTTCTTCATCACCATCAAATGCGCGCCGCCCGGACGAAACCATTTGTGCCGCGCGGAAACCGGCGACGCCGTGCTGGCGGCGATGAAACACAACCATGAAAAACTTGTTTGGCATTGCCGCTTGTGCCTGCTCATGCCGGATCATTTGCACGCGATCGTGGCGTTCCCGCCTGAGCCAGGAATGGAAAAGGCGATCAAGAACTGGAAGAAGTTTGTGGCCGGGAAACACGGCGTGGATTGGCAACGCGACTTCTTCGACCATCGCCTCCGCGACCATCATGAGCTTGAGGAAAAGACCAGTTATATCCTGATGAATCCTGTCCGCAAGGGCCTTTGCGAACGCGCCGAAGATTGGGTCTGGGTCTATCGGCCGAGCGACCGCTCACCGCCCAAATTGGGGTAGGACGCGTCACTCCGTGCGCACCGCTCGGTCGAACGCAAACCTGGGCGTGCAGAAGACCGATGCGTCTTGCAACGGATGGTGCGTGGACTCGCAAATCGGATGGACCGCCATCGGCCCGCCGCACGAACGCGTGATATGTTCACGACTTGAGCGTCCGCACGAGCGGCGCGCATGGAGTGACGCGTCCTACCAAACCTAGATACCCGCCATTGCCCGATCCAGCCGCTCCATCACCTTGTCTTTCCCGAGCACTTCGAGCAGGTGATACAGGCTCGGACCGGAGGTATTTCCGGTGCATGCCAGCCGCGCGGGATGCACCAGCACGCCGGCTTTCACCGCGAGTTCGGCGGCAACGCTCTTGAGCGCGGCTTCGAGGTTTGAGGCGGTGAACGGATCCGCTTTTGAAAACGCTTCGCGGAGCTTTTGCAGTCGCGGTTTGTTTTCCGGAACGAAATCCTTTTTCGCACCTTCCGCGTTGTATTCCAATTCGTCCTTGAAATAAAAACCGGCGTAGCCCGCGAGTTCGTTGAATAGTTTGATCTTTCCCTTGCAGGTGTCCAACGCCGCCTTCACGTATCCGACGGGAAACCGGTTGGTGTCCAGGCCGGCTTTGGCGAGCGCGTGGACGCAAAGCTCGTAAAACCGGTCGTCGGTGAGTTCCCGCGCATATTCGCCCTGCAACCACAGCAATTTATTGTGATCGAACCGCGCGTTGGCCCGGAGAATCTGCGGCAGATCGAACCGGTCAACCACTTCCGCGAGCGGCAGCTTCTCGCGATTGTCTTTGGGCGACCAACTGAGCAGGCAGAGATAATTCACCACCGCCTCGGGCAAGTAGCCGCCGTCGATGTAAGCCGTCATCAAAGCGCCCTGGTCGCGTTTGCTCATCTTGGTGCCATCGGCGTTCAGGATGAGCGGGATGTGCGCGTAATGCGGCGGCGGGACGCCGAACGCCCGGAACAAGGCGATGTGTTTCGCGGTGTTGCTCAAGTGATCCTCACCCCGGATGACGTGCGTGATGTTCATCTCCAGATCGTCCACCACATTCACCAGATGGAACACCGGTTCGCCGTCGGACCGGACGATGACGAAATCCGGATCCGCCGCTTCACGGTCGGTCAACTCGCGCCGGACGTCGCCCACCACCAGGTCGTGGATCACAATCGGCTCGCGCTCCATTTTAAATTTAACCGCTCCTTCATGCTCGTAAGCGAGGCCGCGGGAGAGCAGCGCTTCGACCCGGCGCCGATAGTTTTCCTTCCGTTGACTTTGGAAATACGGACCGAAATCCCCCTTGCACGGCCCGGTGGCATCGCTGGTGAGCGGACCCTCATCCCAGTGCAAGCCGAGCCAGCGCAAGCCCTCCAGAATGACGTTCACCGCCGCCTGCGTGTTGCGCGCCACGTCGGTGTCCTCGATGCGCAGAACGAACGTCCCGCCGGTGTGCCGCGCATAAAGCCAGTTAAACAGAGCGGTGCGCGCGCCGCCGATGTGCAGGAACCCGGTCGGACTTGGCGCAAAACGAACGCGAACTTTCATGCCGTCCATTCAAATTCAAATCCTGCCCCGGCTCAAGCAGCAACCGGCGCCCAGGCACTTTTGCCTTTGTCCCGGGCTTCAAGTTCAAACACGGAACACGTCCTGCTTTTCTCAAAGTCGAGCAGGCCAAAGCGCCTGCCGGCTTATGTTAAATACGAACTCGGCATTCCTGGGACAACTGGCTGTAGGCTGGTTGGCCGCACTTTCCCTCCTGGTTGTGGTAAAACTCATTCGCCTTAAACTCTCGGAAATGCGCAAAAAACGCCGCATGGCAGCAAAAGGCGAGCGCTTTGGCCTCATCCAGGAAATTCGAGCGACCGGAAAACCGATAGCGACAAGCCCGTCGCGGACCTGGACGGCAACGCAGCCGGTCTGGACCGCTGTCCCGCCGATAGACAGGGTTGCAAAAAGATGGACAACTCCGGCCGGCCGCCTTCCCGCAGCCGGTTTCGAGTGGAATTAATCCCGGCCCCTTCCCGGATCCAGTTGCCGCAAAACTCCGCACAGCGCCTCCAGCCGCGGCACCGGCACACCGATCTCTTGCGCCTGGCGCAGAGGTTCCAAAAACAGACTCTCCAGTTCGAGCGGCCGACCCCGCTCAAAATCAATCAAGGTCGAGGCCTGGTATGCCCCCATCGTGCGCGTGCGCTCGATTTGCTTTTCCGCAACCGATTCGGGAATGGAAAACCCCAGCGCGTTGGCTGTCCGGATCACTTCCAGCATCAATTCACGAACTAGCTTTTCCCAACGCGGATCAGCCAGAAGCCGGTCCGTCGCCAGAACCGCGCCGGCCGCCCGCTGACGACTGGCCGCTGAAGGCTGATTCCCGAACGACTCATATCCTGCCGCGCCGGCGACTCCGAGTCCGTTGAAGGGCACGTTCCAAACCAGTTTTTCCCAGTGAGCCCGTGCAAGGTTGTCCGTCACTTTGCAATTCACTCCGGCATCGCAGAAGGCGGCGGCGAGCTGGTGGGTGCGCGGTTCCGGGCCGCCCTGGAATTCACCGAGCACGACCATTCCGTGATCCATATGCCGGACGACGCCCGGCTCGATCCGATTCAGGCAAATGAAGCATAAGCCGCCGAGGATTTGCGCGGGTGGAAACAGGCGGGCCAGCGCCGCTTCGTTGCCCAGTCCATTCTGCAGGGTCACCACGGCGGTGGTTGGACCGACGAGCGCCGGAAGCAGTCTGGGGAACTCGCTGTTGGCGGTGGTTTTCAGCCCGATCAGAACCAGCTCGGACTCGCCAATTTCCTCCGGGGATTTCGCGCAGCGGGGCCGGGCGTTGAAATCGCCTTCAGGGCTGAGGATGGAAACACCGCTGCGCCGAACCACGTCATAGTCCGAGCGCAACAGGAAATGGACGTCGTTGCCGGTGCGGCACAGTTTGGCGCCATAATAACTGCCCACGGCCCCGCAACCGACGACGGCGATTTTCATAGAAATTGCGGTGCTGGAGCGCCGGAGTGTTGGAGTAATGGAGGGTCGAAGTGCTCCGCCGTGCTTATACCCTCACTCCAAAACTCAAAAACTCAAAAACTGCAAAACTCCAATACTCCCTTCGCTCCGCCCCTTCGTCCTGGTCAAAAAAAAGGCACCCTGATGGACTCAGAGTGCCTCGCTGGAAATCTGCGGGTTACTTCGCGCCGAGGATCGCGTCCTTGGCGGCTTTGGCGACCTGGAATTTGACCACGCGCTTTGCGGGAATCTGGATCGTCTCGCCGGTGGCCGGGTTGCGGCCGACGCGGGCTGCGCGGTTTTTCAGCTTCAGTTTGCCCAGGCCCGGGAGGGTGAAGGTGTTTTTCGCGTTCTTATACGCGAGTTGCGCCAGCTCTTCGAGATACTGGGTGGACTGCTTCTTCGTGAGCCCGATCTTCTCGGCGAGCATGGACGCGATTTGTGATTTCGAGAGTGATTTTGCCATAGTCTGTGTTGTGTGTGTGTTAGTTGTCGTTTCGGTTTTTTCCAAAAGTCATTCGACTTGGCCTCGTATTAAAGCCCTTCGCCCTTGTCGTGCAAGTAGAAAATGAAAAAAACTCTCGGAAAAATAAGGGGAATTCACCGCTCAAATTCCCACGTCGAGGCTTGACTTCAAGACTCGAATCGCAAAGATCGGTTCGTGGCTCTCTTCACGATTCAGAACGAGTTCCGCTACGACATCGTACGGAAGATTTTCGAAGGCGGCATGGGCATGGTCTATGAAGCCGAGCAGCACGGAGCCCGCCAGTTCGTCAAACGCATCGCCATCAAAGTCATCCGCCAGAACTACGCCGATCAGAAACAGTTCATCGAGAACTTCATCGGCGAAGCCAAGCTCGTGGCCGATCTCATCCACACCAACATCGTCCAGACCTACCATCTCGGCGAAACCAACGGCATCTGTTTCATCGCCATGGAACTGATCCGCGGCGTCAATCTCGAGCAATTCGACCAGCAGTTGAAGGACAAACGCCGCCAATTGTCCCGGGAACTGGCCATTTTCATCGTCAGCCGCGTCGCCCGCGGACTCGCCTACGCGCATGCCAAAACCGACAAGGACGGCAAACCGCTGGGCATCGTTCACCGCGATGTGAGTTTCAAAAACATCATGATCGGCTTCGAGGGGGATGTGAAACTCACGGATTTCGGCATTGCCAAAGCCCGCGGCTTTCTCACCGACCAGGAAGGCGAAGTGGTGGCCGGCAAGGCGGATTATATGAGCCCGGAGCAGGCGAATTTTCAAATCACCGACATGCGGTCCGACCTGTTTTCGGCCGGAGTGGTTCTGTCCCACCTGTTGCTCGGGAAAAATATTTTCAAAGGCAGTTCCACGGAGGAATCCCGCCAGCTCGTCATGAACATGCCCCTGCCCGATTTCCGCGCGCTCGACCCGCGGATCGACGAACGGCTCAACGAGATCCTGCACCGCGCCCTCTCCCGCGATTTGAAGCTGCGCTATGCGGCCGCCGACGAACTGTTGTACGACCTCGAGCACTATATTTACCACACCGGATACGGGCCGACGAATGAAACGCTCGGCAAATATATGCGCGAACTTTTCGACCAGTCGGCTCCCGTTCCCGACGCCCCCGAGGTCAAGAGCAAGGCGCAATTGTTGGAAGACACCGTGCACATCCGCACGCCGGCTTGATTCCGATTCCTTACCGCGATGAAGCGCTCCGCCTCCGCCCTCGTCAAGATTGGCCTGATCCAAACCGCCGCCTCGCCTGATCCGGCGCTCAATCTTCGGAAGACGCTCGCCGCCGCCGAACGCGCGGCGAAGCAAGGCGCGAAGATCATCTGCACGGAGGAATTGTTCCGGTCCCAATACTTCTGCCAGTCGGAAGACCACCGTCATTTCCAGCTCGCCGAGCCGGTCCCCGGCCCGAGCACGGACGCCTTTAGCAAGCTGGCGCGGAAGCATCGCGTCGTCATCATCGCCTCGGTCTTCGAAAAGCGCGCCCCGGGCCTGTACCACAACACCGCCGCGATCATTGATGCCGATGGCTCGCTCCTGGGCTGCTATCGCAAGATGCACATTCCCGACGATCCGCTGTACTACGAGAAATTCTATTTCACGCCCGGCGATCTCGGCTTCCGCGCCTGGCAGACCCGGTATGCAAAAATCGGCGTGTT
>CAZFOA010000165.1:0-8502 GCA_964520205.1 uncultured Verrucomicrobiota bacterium
CCGCGCGGATGAACCATCCGTTCATCAAGAAATTCGTCGAGGAACGCGAGCTCACGCTGATGCTGGTCGTGGACGTGAGCGGCTCGGGACTTTTCGGTTCGCGGGAACAATCCAAACGCGAACTGGCCGCGGAAATCGCCTCCGTCCTTGCCTTCTCCGCCATTCGCAACAACGACAAAGTCGGGCTGATCCTGTTCACGGACGAAGTGGAAAAATTCATTCCGCCGCGCAAAGGGCGCTCCCATGTGTTGCGCGTGATTCGCGAGGCCTTGTATTTCGAGCCCCGGCGGCGGGGCACGGATTTGAGCCGGGCACTGGAATTCCTGATGCGCGTCGTCCCCCACAAGGCCATCGCCGTGATCCTTTCCGATTTTCTCGGTTCGCCCGCCATTCCGCGGCTGGCGGGCGGCCGCGTGCTGCGTCCGCAGTTGATGTTGCTCGAATCGCAGGCGCAGGCGTCATTCACGATGTTGCGCCAGGCCAACCGGCGCCATGACGTCGTGGCCGTGCAGATCGCCGATCCCTACGAACTCGAACTGCCGGCGCTGGGCCGGCTCACGCTCGAGGACGCCGAGACGGGCGAGATTGTGGAAGTCGGCACCGGCGATGCCCGGAAGCGCGCGGCCTTTGCCGAGCGACAGAACCGCGCCCAGGCCGATCTCGCCCGCTTATTCCGTTCCGCGGGCATCGATTCGATCCAATTGCGGACCGATCAGGCTTACACCCTTGCGCTGGGAAAATTTTTCGAGATGCGGGAGAAGCGCCGATTGCGGGGATGACCGGCATGAAAACTTGGATTAAGTCATGACGAATAGCCCGGCTGCAACCGACACGCTGCGCGACATCAAGCCGCCCTGGGAGATTTCGAGCGCCTGGGAGTGGTTGTGGTGGGCGCTTGGCACTTTGGCGGCGGCTGCCCTCGCGTCTATGGCCTGGCGCTGGTGGCGGAAGCGGAAGGCACATGCAGTGCTGGTGCCAACCCTGCCGGCACACGTGCGCGCGAAGCAGAAATTGCAGGAAGCGCTGGCGTTGATCTCGGAGCCGAAGCCATTCTGCACCTTGGTCTCGGACACCATCCGCTTTTATCTGGAAGAACGCTTCAATTTCCATGCACCCGAGCGAACGACCGAGGAGTTTCTTTACGAATTGCAGGGCACGAATTTGCTGTTGCCCGACCAGAAGGACAGCCTCCGCGAATTTCTCAACCGCTGCGACCTCGTGAAGTTCGCCAAATTCGAGCCCGGCGAACCGGGACTGCGCGACCTGCATGAGTCCGCCTTCCGCCTGGTGGAGGAAACGATCCCGCCGGCCGAGGCTTTCGCTCCCCCAACCGGCATTTCGGAGGCCCGGAGTGTGCCCGGTGGCGATGACCGGGTTTTGCAGGCCGCTCCAAAGCCGGCAGGCAAAACTTTGGCTATCGTGGGCGCAATCCTTCAGGCCGCTCCCGTGGTCTGGCTGGTCTCGTTTATCATCATGCTGATGCGCCTGACTTCCGCGAATGCCGGCACCGGGTTGAAGCAAACACACGCCTCCGCCCCGGATGCCGATACCGAGGTTTCGCGCCTGGTGCAGATTGTTCAAGGCGAATTGATCATCACGATTATTTGCATTCTGGCTGGACTGGCCGGACTGGTTTGCCTGACGCTGGCGCTGACCAAATGGCGCTATCGCGGCGCCTGGTTTTTTTGGTTCCTTGTGGTTTACAGTATCCCGATGTTTTTGAATTTTCCGATCGGGACGGCGTTCAGCGTGTTTTTCGTGGTGTATTGTTTGAAGCATCGCGGCGAGTTTCCATCCAACCGCTCTGAAGCCCGATGACTTTCGCCCATCCCTATTTTCTGCTGTTGCTGCTCGTGTTGCCGTTGCTGGCGTGGTTGAAGGGCAGGCGCGGGCAGCCGCCGGCGTTTCTTTATTCCTCGGTGCAACTGGTTCGCGCGGTCCTGAATGTCTCTCGTTCGCGGTCCGGCGGCTTGCTCGCCGCGCTGCGCTGGCTGGCCCTGGCGCTGTTCATCGTCGCCCTGGCGCAACCCCGGTTGACCCGCAGCCAAACACAGGTCCACGCCAGCGGCGTGGATATCGTGGTGGCGATCGATCTTTCCGGCAGCATGGCGTCCGAAGATTTCGAGGTCGGCAACGGGCGGTTGAGCCGGCTGGAAATGGCGAAGTCGGTTTTGAGAAAATTCATCGGGAAAAGGCCCAATGACCGGATCGGCCTGGTCGCCTTTGCCACGCAGGCTTACATTGCAACGCCGTTGACGCTCGACCACGATTTTCTGCTGCAGGGCCTGGACCGGCTCGAATTGGGAAGCATCGACCCGAACCAGACCGCCATCGGCTCGGGCTTGAGCACCGCCGTCAACCGCCTGCGCGAGCTGAAATCAAAAAGCAAAATTGTGATCTTGATGACCGACGGGGAGAACAACGCCGGCCAGGTGTCGCCCCTGACGGCGGCCGAGGCGGCGCGGGCTTTGGGAATGAAAGTGTATACCATCGGCGTCGGCATGCAGGGCAGGGCTCCGATGCCGGTCTTTTATGGCGGCCAAAAGGTCGGGTACCGGTGGGAACCGGTGGACATCGATGAAGACACATTGAAAAAGATCTCCGATATGACCGGGGCGAGATATTACCGGGCGGACAACACGGAAAGATTCCAGGCCATCTACGCCGAGATCGACAAGCTGGAAAAGTCCGAGGCGGAAATAAAAAAATTCACTCAAATTCACGAGCTGTTTCCCTGGATCATTTCGCCGGGGCTGGGCCTGGTGTTGATCGAGATGATTCTGCGGCATACACTGTTGAGGAGGCTGCCATGAGGGAAATGCGGAATGTCGAATGCGGAATGCAGGCTGAAATCGCGGTCGTTCGACACATTCGAGCCGTCACCAGGCCTTGGACTTTGAGCCTTGGACTTTGGATTCACCGCGTATGAGCTTCGGACGTCCAGATTATTTATGGTTGTTGCTGGTCATCCCGCCGGCGATGGCGGGGTTTTTCTGGTGGTCGGAGCGCGTCCGGCGGAAGCTGATGACGCAGTTTATCCAGGCGCGGCTTTTGCCGGGCCTGGTTTCCGGGGTCTCTTCCGCGCGGCAGAAGATCCAGGCGGCGGGCCTGATTTTGGCTGTCGTGTGCCTGATTCTTGCGCTGGCGCAACCGCAATGGGGTTATGATCTTGAAGAAATCACGCAACACGGCCTCGACATCGTTGTGGCCGTGGACACGTCCAAGAGCATGCTTGCCGAAGACATTGCGCCGAACCGGCTGGCGCGCGCGAAGCTCGCCGCCCTGGATTTGATGCAGCAGGCGAAGTCGGACCGGCTGGGTTTGGTGGCGTTTGCCGGCAGCGCCTTTCTGCAATGCCCTCTCACCGTGGACGACACCGCATTCCGCCAGAGCCTGGAAGCCCTGGACGTGAACACCATTCCGGAAGGAGGCACCGCGCTGGCGGAGGCCATCGAGACGGCGCTGCTGGGTTTCAAGGAAGGGGACAACTACAAGGTGCTTGTGATGTTTACCGACGGCGAGGACCACGATTCCGGCGCGGCGGAAGCGGCGAAGCGGGCGGCCAAAGCCGGGTTGCGCATTTTCACGATCGGCGTGGGCACGGCCGAAGGCGAATTGCTCCGCGTCAAACGCGCCGACGGACAGGCGGACTATATCCGGGACGAAAACGGCAATGTGGTGAAATCACATTTGAACGAGAAATTGCTTCAGCAAATTGCCGAAGCCGCGAATGGCTTTTACCTGCCGTTGCGAGGCGCAAATGCCATGGATTTGCTTTATCAAAGAGGCCTCGCGCCGTTGCCGAAGTCCGAATCCAAAGAGAAATGGATGAAGCGGGCCCACGAACGTTATCGTTGGCCGCTGGCGCTGGCCATGTTGCTGCTCGTGGCTGAGATGTTCTTCCCCGAACGGAAACGGGAATTAAAACCGGCAGCCTCGGCGGCCTCCCCGGCCAAACCCGCGCTGGGCGGAACCATGCTGCTGTTGCTGCTGCTGTTGCCGCCGGCGGCTTTGGGTTCGCCTGCCGGCGCGCTGCGGGATTACAAGGCGGGCAAGTTCAACGAAGCTCAAAAAGAATACGAGCGGCTGGCGGCGGAGGACAGGACCGGTGACGCCCGGTTCACCTTCAACGCGGGCACGGCGGCGTATCGCGCGACGAATTATGACGCCGCCATCAGGCTGTTCACCATCGCGCTGACGGCGCGCGACCTGAAGCTGCAACAAGCCGCCTACTTCAACCTGGGCAACGCGCAGTTCCGGCTCGGCCAGTCGACAAATGACCTGGATGAATTGCAGAGACGATGGGAATCCGCGATCCAGAATTACCAGAACGCGGTGACGCTGGACAAAAATGACGCCGATGCCGCGCACAACCTCGCGTTCGCAAAACGAGGCGTGGAACAGATACTGCAGTTGCGCGAAGCGGCGCGCCTGGCCAAGGAGGCGGCTGACGAGTCTGCGCGTCGGAGAAATTATCATCGCGCCCTTGAGATCATGCAGGATTTGACGCGACAAAATCCACTCGGGAAACAATTTGAAGACTACACTCGAAAATTGCAGGACATTGATGCGATTGCGAACCCTCATCTGCCTTAGCGCGTTGCTCTCGTCGCTGTCGCCCCCGGCCCGGGCGCAGTCCGCCGATGATTTGTTCCACGGCGGCGCGCAACTTTATCTGTCCAACAATATTTCCGGCGCGTTGGGACAGGTGGAGAACGGGCTGAAACTTTATCCTGACGACGTTAAGTTGAAGAAACTGGAGGAGTTGTTGAAACGACAGAATCAACAGCAACAACAGCAGCAGCAGCAGACGGGCCAGTCGCAGGGACAGAAAGACCAGAATCAGCCCCAACCGTCACCGTCGCAAAAACCTGCTGGACAGGAAAAGAAGCCCGGGGCAAACGAGAAACCCGAATCGTCCAAGGCTCATGCCGCCGGCGAGATGACACCGGAGGAAGCCAAACAATTGTTGGATTCCCAAAAGGACGATGAATTGATGCTGCCCGTCAGCCGGAAACAACAGGCCGCCGATCAACAGCGGCCGATCAAGGATTGGTAGAATCCATCTCACCCATGCTGGAGCGCGGGCTTCAGCCCGCTTCAACCTGGAATGGAAAGGGAAACGACTTCTGGCAACTACCTGGGGCGCTTGCTAGTTGCGAGAGCGCCAACCGTAATGGATTTGTGAATCGGACGGCAAAAAAGCCGGCCATGAACGGCCGGCTTTGGGTGGTTTAAAACGATCCAATTACTCGGACTTTGCCGCCTTGGGTGCTTTCTCGGTTTTGGCGGGATTATCGGTCTTGGCGGCTTTCGTGGGTTTTGCAACGCCCTCAACGCGCTCGCTCTTAGCCGCGCGCGGTTTCTTATTCGCCGATTCCGTTTTGTCCGCGGCGGCTTTCCCATCCGGCTCGCCTTCAGCATCCCTTCGTTTGCCCCGACGTTCGCCCCTTTCATCCGTTCTCGCATGCGGCGCGGGCGCTTCGGCGGGCGCCGGCAGCGGTGTGGTGCTTTCGACGCGGAGCTTCAGCGTGGCGATGACTTCCTGGTGCAGCCGCAATTCCACGTCATGGTCGCCCAGCGTGCGAATCGGGTGTTCGAGGTAAATTTTGCGTTTGTCGAGCGAGATGTCGAATTGGTGCTTGAGCTGGTCGGCGATGGTGCCCGCGGTGACGGAGCCGAACATCTTTCCATCTTCGCCCGTTTTGACCTGGACGACGCAGACCAGCTTGGTCACGCCCTTGGCCAATTCGCTCATGGTGTTGAACTCGTGGGCTTCGCGCTCCCCGCGGCGTTGCTTGAGCGATTCGATCCGGCGTTTGTTGGCCTGCGTCAACGGAATCGCCAGGCCTTGCGGGAAAAGATAGTTGCGGGCGTAACCGGCGGCGACTCTGACCTGGTCGGACTCGGCGCCGAGGCCGATGATATTGCTGGTGAGGATGATTTCAGTTTTTGCCATACAAAAATGGTTGGGAATTGGAGTTTAAGGGCGAGGATGAATTCCTCGCGATCCTCGGACTCCGGTTAAAAGGGGACATCGTCATGCTCTGGCGCCGGCTGGTCGGGTTCGGGTTCGGGTGCCGGAGTGGCGGCGGCGGGCGCCGGCGCCGCGGCGGCGCGCGGGCGGGGAGCTTCGCCGCCCTCACGGTTCGGGGCGGGGCCGACAAATTTGAAGTTTTCCAGGTCCACGCGCAGTTTGCTCTGTTTTTGATTGGTTTGCTTGTCTTCCCAGGTATGCAGGCGCAGGCGGCCTTCGATCAGGATCGGGCTGCCCTTTTTCATGTATTGCGAGATGGTTTCCGCCTGCCGCCCGAAAGCGTCCACGTCCACAAAGGTCACTTCTTCGCGCGATTCGCCGGTCTCGGTTTTCCAGACGCGGTTGACCGCGAGCCCGACGCGGGCGATGGCGGTGCCTTTGGGCGTGTAACGCAGTTCGGGATCGCGCGTCAGATTTCCCATGAGGATGACTTTATTGAAGCTGGCCATAAGGCTTCCGGGGTTGGGGGTTTACTTCACGGGTTTTGGCGCGGGCGCCAGGGTAAACAGGACGCGAAACACCTCTTCATTTTGCGCAAAGCGGTGCTTCAACTGATGGATCGAGGACGGTTCGCTTTCGAAAATGACATTCACGTAATAGCCGGCGTTGTGCTTTTTGTCGGCGACGCGGACAAAACTCCGTTTATCCATCTTCTGCACCGTCTCCACTTTGCCGCCGGCCGAGGTGATCTCGGAGGAGATCTTGTCGATCGCGTCCTTGACCCCTTCTTCTTTGGCCGCCGTTTCCAATATGAACAAGCCTTCGTATCGTTTCACTGCGCTTCTCTTTCTTTCGCGGGGTCACCGATGATCCCGTTAAATTGACTCATTGCTTTTTGTATTCCAACGCTCAACCAGCATTCTGCCTGGTCGCACGCCGCCGTTAAGACCCTGTCTGCCGCATCCGCCTCGGCCGGATTGAACCGGCCCAGGACATAATCCGTAATCTCCCGCGCACCTGCAGCGCGTCCGATCCCGATCCGTTGCCGGGCAAAATTGCGCGTGCCCAGGCGCTGCTCGATGGATTCGAGCCCGTGATGGCCGCCACTGCTGCCGCTCGCGCGCAGTCGAAGCTCGCCCAGGGGCAGGTCCGCATCGTCCACCGCCACCAGCAACCGCTCCGGCGGCACCCGGAAATAATCGGCCAGCGATCCCACCGCCTCGCCGCTCGAATTCATATACGTCTGCGGCTCGCACAAGAGCACCCGGACGTTGTTCCGATCCGCCCGGGCGATTCGGGCGTTGAACTTCGCTTCGTAATTCCAACCCGCCCGCCACCGGGCCGCCAGCCGTTCGGCGAGCAGAAAACCGGCGTTGTGCCGCGTTTTGGCATATTCCGCGCCGGGATTTCCCAATCCCACGATGAGATGCAAAGGCTCCATGCGCGGGGCCGATGCGGCCAGGCCGGTTGCCGACCGGATTGGCCGGCCGGACTACTTTTTCTTTTCGGCCTTCTTTTCGGGCTTCTTCTCGGCGCCTTTCTCGGGGGCGGCGGCTCCCTTTTCCGGAGCGGGAGCCCCTTTGGCCGCGCCTTTTTCCGCGCCCTTGGCTGCCGGGGCTTTTTCGCCGGGTTTGCCCGCGGGCGCAGCACCCTCTTCGCCGTCTTCCTTCTTTTCTTTGATCATTTCCACGTCGCCGGCGGCCGTTGGAACGGCTTCCGTTGCCGCGGCTTCTTCCTCTTCGGTGCGCGGCATGGCCACGGCCACGACGGGGATTTTCTTGTCGCCAAGGATTTCAACGCCGGCCGGCGCCAGGACTTCGCCGATATGAATCGCGCGGCCGAGTTCGAGCTGGGTGACGTCGATGATAATTTGTTCCGGCAAATCTTTGGGCAGCGCGCGCGCCTTCAATTTGAAGAGCACGTGCTCGAGCACCCCGCCGCCGGTTTTGACGCCCGCGGCTTCGCCGACCGTTTCCACCGGGACCATGACGGTGACCTTCTCATTTTCGGAGACTTCGTGGAAATCCACGTGCAGCACGTCGCCGCTCAGCGGGTGATGCTGGACCTGCTGGACGAGCGCGAGGCGTTTGGGCCGGGAATCATCCTTGACCGCCAGGTCCACGAGGAGGTTTTCCGAAAGCGAATGGTGGATGAGGATATCCATCTCTTCGGCGCTGACCTCGAGGTTTTGGGCCTGGTGATGGCGGCCGTAAATCACCGCCGGGATGCGCCCGGAGGTCCGTAATTTCTTGCTTCCCGCCCGCCGGCCGAGCGAACGGGGAAACGCGTTCAATGGTACCGATTTCATTTTCTCAAACTTTTTCCGGCGTGACTCCCAGGCTAGCTGGTGCGTCCGCCTTTAAATTCGAACAGCGAAGTCACCGACGAATTGCTATGGATCCGCTTGATCGCTTCGCCCAAAAGCGCCGCGACCGACAGCGTGGTGATTTTCACCCCGTCAATCGCAGGGCGAAGGACAGTATCAGTTGTAATCAGTTCGTCAATCATCGATTTTCGCAATCTTT
>CAZFOA010000166.1:0-8447 GCA_964520205.1 uncultured Verrucomicrobiota bacterium
TCTTGCGAACCCGCGCATCCCCAACCTTGGCCCCTCCCGAGAACTGTTGCGCTTTCATCGTTGCCCGCTAACTTACGGTCATGCGTTTCATCGGAAACATCATTGAGAAACTTCAGCGCCATCCGAAACGGATCGTTTTTCCGGAAGGAACCGAGCCGCGCGTGCTGCAGGCTGCGCGCCAGTTTCATTCGCTGCGGCTCGGCGCGCCGATTCTCCTGGGCGACCGCGCGAAAATCCGGGCGATTGCCGACGAATTGGGCATTTCCCTTGAAGGGATTCATGTGGTGAATCCGGCCGAGAGCGAGGATCTCGACAATTTCGCGCGCCGCTTTGCCAGCCTCCGGCGCTACAAAGGGCTGAAAGCTCCGGAAGCGCGGGAGGCGATTTTGCAGCCGAATTATTTTGGAGCCATGATGCTCGCGATGCACCAGGCGGACGGCTTGGTTTCGGGCGCCAGCCATACCACGGGCAGCGTGCTGCGGCCGTTGTTTCAGATCATAAAAATGGCGCCCCAAACCTTGGTGGCGTCGAGTTGCCTGGTCATGGAGGTGGAAGACTCGCAATTCGGTGAAAAGGGAGTTCTGTTCATGGCCGACTGCGGCGTCATTCCGGAACCGAATGTGGATCAGCTGGCGGACATCGCCGTCTCGACCGCGCAACTCGCCCGGCAGTTGCTCGGAGTGCGCCCGCGCGCGGCTTTGCTCTCCTTCTCCACCAAAGGCAGCGCCATGCATCCGACGGTCGGCCGCGTCCAGGCCGCCTCCGCCGTCGCCCAGAAAAAAGCTGAGGCGAAAGGTCTGGAAGCCGACTTTGACGGCGAACTGCAGGTGGACGCGGCGCTGGTGCCGGAAATCGCCGCGCGCAAACTGCCGGACAGCAAGGTCGCCGGCAAAGCGAACGTCTTGATTTTTCCCGATCTGAACTCGGGCAATATTGCCAGCAAATTGCTCCGCCACATCGCCCGGGCGAACGCTTACGGCCAGATTTTGCTCGGCCTCGACCGTCCGGCAGCCGATGTGTCGCGCGGCTCAAGTCCCCACGACATTCTCGGCGTCGCCGCCATCGTCGGCGTTCAGTCCATCGATTACGCCAAGCTCTACCCGGGCGCAGGCGAGAAGCTGCCCGGCGAGACCGAGTTTCTCCGGCTCGGCCAGCCGGAGGCTTGATCCCATGAATGGCATGGAACGCCGGTGCCGCTCCGTCAGCCGCCCGAAAAATGGATTCTTCACGCGAACCAGGCCAGGCATTGGATTGCGCCACTGATTCAACAAGGCCACCCTCGAAATGAACACCACGACCCCCCGCATTTTCATCGCGGCGACACGGCAGAACGACGGCAAGACCACGGCCTCGCTGGGATTGATCGCCGTATTGCAGCAGCATTTCCGGCGCGTGGGTTACATCAAGCCGGTCGGACAGCGCTTTGTCGAAATCGAGGAGCAAAAAATCGATGAAGACACCGTGCTCATGGACAGCGTCTTTGACCTGAATTGTCCGTTGGTGGACATGAGCCCCATCGCCGTCGAACCGGACTTCACGCGCCGCTACCTCGAGTCCGCCAACAACGAAGCACTGGTCAAAAAGATCCGAAAAGCCTTCGACCGCGTCGCCTGGGAAAAAGACTTCGTGCTCTGCGAAGGTTCAGGCCACGCCGGGGTGGGATCGGTGTTCGATCTCTCCAACGCCCAGGTGGCGAAAACCCTGAAAGCGAAAGTCATCATCGTCACCCAGGGCGGCATCGGCAAACCGATCGATGAAATCTCCCTGAACCAGGCGTTGTTCGAAAAAGAGGGAGTCGAAATCATCGGCGTCATTTTGAACAAAGTGCTGGGCCAGAAAGTGGATTATATCTCGGACTTTGCCCGGCGCGGATTGAAGCGCAAAGGGCTGGACCTGCTGGGCGTGATTCCGCACCAGCGGATTCTCTCGAATCCCACCGTCGAATCCATCCGCGACGAACTGAACGCCGAGCTGTTAAACGAGCTCGGGAACCTGCGCGGCCTGGTGGACGACGTCATTGTGGGCGCCATGGGCGCGCGCAACGCGATGAATTTCTTCCGGAGCGGCGTCCTGCTCATCACTCCCGGTGATCGGGAGGACATTGTGCTCGCTGCATGCACCAGCCTCGACGCGAAAAGCGGCGAACAAATGGCCGGCATCATCCTCACTGGCAACCTGCGCCCAAGCCCCAGCGTGCTCAAAGTGATCCGTTCCATGCCGATTCCGGTCCTGCTGGCCGCCCAGGACAGTTACGAGGTGGCCTCGAAAGTCCACGACCTCACGGTGAAGACACGCCCGAGTGACGCGGAGAAAATTTCGCTGATTCGCGACCTCGTCGCCCGAAACGTGGACATCGATGCCATCCTGAAAGCGATTTGAAAAAAGCCGGTCGCCGCCGCTGGTGCAACAGAGCGGCACGCAGAGGTGGCAAGTGGTTTTCATTGCAAATCCGGCTTATCCTTGCCAGCTTGAAGCGGCATTTTCTGAAACTCAAAATTCAAAACCCAGAACTGGAACCCGCGCCATGAACCTTCCGCTGAATCCCGCCCTGAATGGTTTGCCCGTCTATCAACCCGGCCGCCCCATTGAAGAAGTTGCGCGCGAACTCGGACTGGCGCCCGACAGCATTATCAAACTCGCGTCGAACGAGAACCCCCTGGGTCCGTCGCCGCTGGCCCGGACCGCGATGCGCAAAGCCATCGCGGACGTCAACCTCTATCCGGACGGCAACGCGTTTTACCTGAAACAAAAGCTCGCCGCCAAACTCGGCGTCGCGCCGGCCAACCTGATCCCCGGCAACGGCTCGAATGAAGTCATCGAGCTGATCGGCCACGCATTGCTGGCACCCGGCGCCGAAGTCGTCGTGTCGCAATACTGCTTCGCCGTTTACCCGATTGTCACCGCGTTGTTCGGAGCGAAACTGATCACGGTGCCGGCGAAGAATTACGGCCACGACCTCGACGCCATGCTCGCGGCGATCACTCCGAACACCCGCGTTGTGTTTGTCGCGAACCCCAACAACCCGACCGGCACGACGGCCGGCCGCGAGGATCTGGCGCGCTTCGTGAACGCGGTGCCGCCGAACGTGCTGGTCGCGCTGGATGAAGCCTACGTGGAGTTTCTGAACGAACCGCTCGATCTGCTGCCCGACATCCGGAACGGCTCGAAGCCAAACCTGATCCTCATGCGCACTTTCTCAAAAATCTACGGCCTGGCCGGCCTGCGCATCGGTTATGGCGTCGGTCATCCCGATTTCATCGCCGCGCTCGAAAAAATTCGCCAGCCCTTCAACATCAACTCCATCGCCCAGGCGGGCGCGCTGGCGGCGTTGGACGACACAAAACACGTGGAGAAGACGCGCAAAATCAACTCGCGCGGGCTGAAACTCTACGCGCGAACCTTCCGCAAGCTCGGCCTTGAGTTCATCCCCTCCTCCGCCAATTTTATTCTGGTCCGCGTCGGCGACGGCCAGGGCGTATTCGCCGGATTGCAGAAGCTGGGAGTGATCGTCCGCCCGATGGCCGGCTACCAGTTGCCGGAGTGGATTCGCATTTCCATCGGCACCACCAAAGAGAACCAACGGTGCGTTGAGGCCTTGAAAACGGTGTTGGGCAAGTAACCGCCGCCGACCCTGGTGCTGCAGTTTGGCGGGGCGAGGCTCTTCATGAACCGCGTAGCGCACGCATCCCGGCTGCGAGTTGTGGCGGCGTCTTCAAAATATTGATTTGAATCGCGCCAAAAACCTATTACTTATCAGCCACTGGAAAAAACAAATTGAGCCACCGTGAAACTGACTGACCTGCGCGGCATCCTGCAGTACATCCCGCAATTCCGGGAAAAGACATTCATCATCGGCGTGGACGGCGCCATCGTCACCGACGAGAATTTCGCCAACATCCTCCTCGACGTGGCGGTGCTGCGATCGCTCAACATCCGCGTCGTGCTCGTCCACGGCGCCTCGGCCCAAATCAAGGCGCTCGGCGACGAGCAGAAAACCAAGCCCTCGAATCTGGATGGCTCCGGCGTCACGGATGCGGACACGCTGAAGCTGGCGTTGACGGCCGCGAACCGGCTGACGCACGAGATTCTCGAGGGTTTGTCCGCCAACGACCTGCGCGCCGCCTGCACCAATGCGATCATCGCCCATCCCCTGGGCATCCTTCAGGGTGTGGATCATCTGTTCACGGGAAAAGTCGAGCGCGTTGACACGGAGTTGCTCCAGACGCTGTTGAACCAGGGCATCATCCCCGTCGTGCCGCCGCTCGGTTTCGACGGCGACGGCAAAACGTACCGGGTGAATTCCGACAGCGTCGCGGTGGCGGTTGCCGATGCCGTGAAGGCCACCAAACTGATTTACATCACGACCCAGGACGGCTTGCGTTACCAGGATCAGCTCATCCGCCAGATGCTGGTCGCCGAGTTGCAAAAGCACTTGCAGCAAAACGGCGGCGGATTCGCGCCGGAAATCATTTCCAAAGCCCAGCATGCCGTCACCGCGTGCGCCGCCGGCGTGCAACGCGTTCACATCATCAACGGCCGGGTGGACGAGGGACTGCTCGCCGAAGTGTTCTCCAACGAAGGCATCGGCACCCTCATCTACGCCAATGAATATCAGCAGATCAGGCCTGCGAAGAAAAAGGACATCCGCGCCATTCAACTGCTGACCAAGAAAGCCGTGGAAACCGATGAACTGGTCAAGCGCACGCGCTCCGTCATCGAGAAGAACCTGGGCGACTATTATATGTTTGAAATCGACAAGAACCCGGTCGCGTGCGTGGCGCTGCATGTTTATGTTGAGCAACGCAAAGGAGAACTGGCGTGCCTTTATGTCAGCCCCTCCCACGAAAACGAGGGCATCGGCCGCAAGCTCATTCAATTTGTGGAAAGCAAAGCGCGGGAAACCGGGTTGAATGAACTCATCACGCTCTCGACTCAGGCGTTCACCTATTTCCAATCCAAAGGCGGCTTCGTCGAAGGCACGCCCGAAGACCTGCCACCCGGCCGGCGCGAGAAATTTGAACAAAGCGGCCGCAACTCGAAGGTGCTGGTGAAGAAACTGGTCAAATCCTGATCCTGTCGAACGACGTTCTGATTGGGTGCTCTCCTGCCGGACAAAGTCATGAATTCGCCCCGAGGATTCCTTCTTACCTGCCAAAGGCTGGGGGTGCCGCCAAGCCGCTTCGTCCTGACCGTGAGCGTCGACGATCAAACGCTGTCGCTCGCCGAACGGACCTGGCGTCCTGGATGCGGGCGGTGCGCACGGCCTGAAGCCGGAACTCCAAACGGGTATCGCGTGGTCCGCAGGTTCCGTTGCTCCACCTCGCGTTTCGGGGTCGGGCAGAGCGAAGGCTCGAACCGCACCCCGCTCGGGCTGCATCGGATCGCGGAAAAAATCGGCGGCGGCCGGCCGCCGGGCGCGGTTTTCAAAAGCCGCCGGGCCGTCGGCTTCACGTGGCAGGGAATGCCGGACGCAACCATCACCAGCCGCATTCTCTGGCTCGAAGGGCTGGAACCCGGTTTCAATCGCGGCGGCAGTGTCGATTCCCATGCCCGCTATATTTACATCCATGGGACCGGTGACGAAACCGGTTTGGGCCGCCCGGCTTCCTGCGGTTGCATTCATCTCGCCGCGGACGATTTGATCCCGCTTTTCGACAAACTCCCGATCGGCACGCTGGTCTGGATTTCGGATCGCTGACTCGTTGCCTCGGCGCAGCTCTTGGCACCGAGGCTTTACTGTTGTCACTTGGCAACAATATCACGGAGCGACAGACCAGGATCCGGGAGTGGATCCACTCGATCGGAGCGCGGAGCATCGCTCCGCGCGAATTCAGAAAGGAGACTGGCGGAGCAATGCTCCGCGCTCCGGTCGAATTCAAGGACTGTCCACCTATGGCTTGTCGCGGCGCAGTTGCTGTGCTAGCTTGGCCGCGTGCCCCGCAAATTTGGCCATGTCTTGCTGGTCTTTGCCGTACTCACGGCCACCGGCGCGCATTGGGCCGTCCTGCAATCCGTCGCGTGGACGACGATGCTCGCGGACAATCTGCGCGCCAGCTCGCTGCACGAAGCGGTCGAGCGCACTTTTGACGGCCGCCATCCCTGCCGCCTTTGCAAAGCCCTCGCCGAGGGCAAGAAATCAGGACCGAAATCTGATTTCCCCCTGCAATTGAAAAAATTTGAATTCCTCCAGGCACCGGTTCGCTTTGTCTTTCTCAGCCCGGCACATTTTTACCTGCTGACGACAGCTGACTTCTTTGTCAAGTCGGTGTCGCAAACCCCGCCGACGCCTCCGCCGCGGTTCATCTTCGCTTAATCATTCCGTTTTCTTCCGCCCCAGCCGCGTTGGCAGGGCGATCCGTTTTTAACATTTAACTTGAGACCCGCGTGGCGGGTTTCTCGCAACTTTGAAATCTGAAGATGAAAATGAACAAACTATTTGATTCAGCGGTATTAAAAGCCGGCGGCGGCTTGTTGGCGGCAGTGCTGGCGCCCAGCGTGGGTTGGGCTTGCGCCTGCGGGTGTGGTGTTTTCGACGTGGGCACAAGCTCCATGTTTCCCGAAGGCCCGGGCGGGACGCTCTTTCTTGATTACGATTACCAGGATCAGAACCGGAACTGGAGCGGAAGCTCGCCGGCACCGGCGGCGAACAATGACGACAAAGAAATCCGGACGCACTTCGTCACACTCGGGCTTCAGTACCAGTTCAACCGCAGTTGGGGGATTCAGAGCGAAGTGCCTTATGTGAATCGCTACTTCAAGACGACCAGCGGCGGAAACATCGTTTCGCGAAACTGGGGTGATCTTGGCGACATCCGAATCAAGGGCATCTACACCGGGTTTTCGCCGGACCTGTCCACCGGCGTGACCTTCGGTTTCAAGCTGCCGACCGGCAGTTATACTCATGATCCGGACGTCGTTGATCGCGACACTCAAATCGGATCCGGGAGCACCGATCTTCTCCTCGGCGGTTTCCATCGTCAGAATCTGACCCAAGACTTCCACTGGAACTGGTTTGCGCAGGCGGAGTTGGAGGTGCCGGTCCTGGCGCGGGATGCCTACCGTCCGGGCGTCGAAGTGGATGCCGCCGCTGGAATCTACTACCAAGGTTGGCAGCTCGGCAGCGTGGCGATCTCGCCGGTGGCGCAGGTGATCGCTTCCGAACGAACCAGTGACAGCGGCGCCAACTCGGCACAGCCCGTGGCCTCCGGTTATCAGCGCATCCTTCTCTCTCCCGGAATCGAGTTCCACGTGCATCCGGTGAAGGTGTACGCCGACGTCGAACTACCCGTTTACGAGCATGTCACCGGCAATCAGGTGGTGGCGCCGGCGCTTTTCAAATTGAGCGTAAGCTATATGTTTTAGCGAGTCCGTTACAGCTCCGGACACGGACCACGAACAGCCGCGGCTTGCTGGAGAATTCAGTCTGAATACCTGGCGATCAGGTTTTTCAGCCCCTTTTCGGTGAGATAATTCGGCTTGCCCTCGAACCGCACGATGCCTTTGGGATCGATCAAAAACGCGTGCGGAACTCCCTCGACTCCGATCGTCTTCAATGTTCGCGCCTGGGGATCCGTGCCCACGGAATAATCAATGTGCGGGGAGGTCATCTTCCGCATCGCGTCCGGGGTCTCGAAGCCTAACCCGACGATCACCAGGCGGTCTTTGAACTTCGCATTCAACTCATTCAAGTACGGGATCACCTCCCGGCAGGGCTCGCCCGTGGTGGTCCAGAATTCGACCAAAACAAATTTGCCGGCCACATCCGGCGGCGGCGTCAGCCATTGGTCCACGACGATCTGTGGCGGACGCTGGCCGAGCAGCGAGCGCGCGTAAAGTTTGGGCGGGATAATGTTGCCATCTTCGTCCAGCTTCGGAGCGGCGGACATCTCCGCTGCCCGGGCATAGATTCCTACGCGGTACTGCCAGCTGCTTTCGCGCTGTTTCCGTTCCGTCTCAACCGCCTGCTTGGCATCGAAATTGAAATGTCTTTGCATCGCGGGATCGAGATTTTTCAACTTGGCGTTGCCCAATCCTTCGGCATGGCTGAAGTAAATGTCGGTCGCCGTAACGCTGGTGACCACGACATTGCTGTAAACCTCGCTGCCCACCTTGAGCACCGGGAACTGTTCGTCCGCGACGGCCGCCGGCGCCGCAGCGAGGAAACCGAACGCCAGAAACAGGCCGGGACACAATGGCTTGCGAATAAGCTGCCTCAACATAGGAATGTCCAAAGAGCAAAATGCACGCCAACAGTTCGACTTCCCAAAGGGGTTCTTCACAGAACATCAGGCTGCTTTTTGACTCAGAGCTTGTTTGAAAACTCATCAGAAACGCCGCGTGAGGGCACGCGGCCTGCAGGAAATCGCGCGATTCGGCCACTCTTGTAGGCCAAGTGCCCTCACCGGGCGGGTTTTCAAACAGGCTCTCAGCCGTCGAACTGAATTGAA